>CAXTZL010000394.1:0-2026 GCA_964248555.1 uncultured Bryocella sp. | reverse complement strand
AGGACGCCGGAGGTGAAGAGTTCGTTGAGGGCGTCGACGTCGGAGGTGAGGCGGGTGACGAGGCGGCCGACGGGGTTGCGATCGAAGAAGGCGACGTGCATGCCCTGCAGGTGGCGAAAGATCTGGGCGCGGAGATCGAACATGATCTTCTGGCCGGTCCACTGCATGAGGTAGGTCTGGACGAACTCAAGGAGAAAGGACAGCACGAGGGCGCCGAGGTAGAGACCGGCGATCTCGGTGATGCCGGTCATGGGAATGGCGCTGAGATGGCGGGAGAGCCAGGAGTGCTTGCCGGCGGTGGGGGCGAGGTAGGTATCGACGGCGACTTTGACGAGGTAGGGACCGAGGATGTCGGAGCCGGCCTTGATGATGATGGCGACGGCGGAGACCCCGGCCTGCAGCTTGTAGGGGACGAGATAGCGGAGCAGGCGCCGCATGAGGCGGCTGTCATAGGCCTTGCCGACGACGTCATTGTCGATGCCGGGGCGGTTGGGTGGCTGCGGCGGGGCTTTGGTTTTTTCTGTTTTGGCACCTTCCGGCGCCGCCGAGCCGTTTGCTTGCGCCGATTGCGTTGATTCCGCCATGTCTTGCGATTGTAAGCGTGGGCTCCCCGGCAAGGTTTTCGCAGGGTGAACGTGGGAGAATGGATTTCAATGGAGCAGGGTTCCGACACGCTTGGGGTGTACCTTTCGGTGCCGTTCTGCCGTGCGAAGTGCAGCTTTTGCAATTTTGCGTCGCGGGTTGGGACGCCCGAGGTGGTGGAGCGCTATGTGGAACTGCTTTGCCGAGAGATCGGGAGCCTGCGGGGGGCGGCTGCGGGCTGCGGTTTGGCTCTGCCGGAGAGTGTGGACACGGTGTACCTGGGGGGCGGAACGCCGAGTTTGCTGCTGCCGCGGCAGTTGGAGCGTGTGTTTGGCGTGCTGCGGGGCGAGTTCCGGGTGAGCGCCGGGGCGGAGATCACGATGGAGGCCGCACCGGGGCAGATCGAGGATGCGTTGCTGGCCAAGGCGATGGAGCTTGGGGTGAGGCGGGTGAGCCTGGGGGTGCAGACGTTTGCCGACCGGGAGGCGCAGGCGGTGGGGCGGTCGCACACGGAGGCGAGCTGCCGGGCGGAGTTCCGGCGGCTGCGGGCGGCGGGTGTGCGAGATCTTGGAGTGGACCTGATTGCGGGGCTGCCGCTGCAGACGGAGCGGAGCTGGGAGCAGACCCTGGACGTTGCGCTGGAGTGCGCGTTGGACCACCTGAGCGTGTACATGCTGGAAATCGACGACGAGTCGCGGCTGGGGCGCGAGGTGTTGGGCGGCGGCGCGCGGCTGCATGCGCCGGCGGTAGCCTCCGATGAGGCGGTCGCGAGTATGTATGAGACTGCCTGCGAGCGGTTGGCGGAGGGTGGTTTTGCGCAGTATGAGATTTCGAATTTTGCCAGGGAAGGGCATCAATCGCAGCACAACCTGAAGTATTGGCTGCGGCAGCCCTATTTGGGATTTGGGCTGGATGCGCACTCCATGGCGGGCGGGAACCAGGTTCACGACCGGGTGCGAGATCCGGAGCCAGCGCGGCGGTGGGCCAATGCAGAAGAGTTGAAGGCGTATGAGGGTGTGCCGGCGGTGGGTGAGGCGGACACGACGACGGAACGGCAGGCGTTTGAAGAGACCGTATTCCTAGGGCTTCGGCTGTGTGAAGGACTTTCAGGTGCGGCGCTGCGGCCGTTTCCGGCGGGCTGGCAGCGCGAGTTTCGCGAGGGAGCGGAGGCGCTGCTGCGCGAGGGGCTGTTGCGAAGCGAGGGCGAAGGCTGGGCGCTGACGCGGCGGGGACAGCTGATCTCGAGCGAGGTCTTTGGAGAGCTGCTCCGCGGAGTCGCTGCCTGAGCAGGATGGCGGGTGTTTTTCGGGTGCTTATGATTTCAGTGGAGGAGATTTTGTGATGACGAAGCAATGGATCGATCTGCGCAGCGATACCGTGACCCGGCCGACGCCGGAGATGCGCCGGGCGATGGCCGATGCCGAGGTGGGCGATGACGTGTATG
>CAXTZL010000393.1:0-2030 GCA_964248555.1 uncultured Bryocella sp. | reverse complement strand
GCGCGGAAGGCCGCTCCACCGTCTCTCGCATCAGGTCCACAAGATTGGTGCCGCCCCCAAGGTACTTGGCGCCATCAAGGGCTCCAAGCTGGACCGCGGAGGCGCTGTCAGAGGCGCGGGCATAGGTGAACTCGTTCATACGGCCTCCCCGTAGACCTCGGTGATGGCATCCACAATGCCGTTATAGGCGCCACAGCGGCACAGGTTTCCGCTCATGCGTTCGCGAAGCTCGTCATGGTTCAGCTCGATGGAGGTGGCGGAAAGATCGCCGGTCACGTTGCTGGGAACGCCGCGCCGCAGCTCGTTGGCCATGCCGATTGCCGAGCAGATCTGGCCGGGGGTGCAATAGCCGCACTGAAATCCATCATGCTCGAGAAAAGCCTGCTGCAGCGGATGAAGTTCGCCGTCGTGGGCCAGGCCCTCCACGGTTGTAATCGAACGGCCTTCGTACTGCACCGCAAGCGCAAGGCAGGAAACGATGCGTGTACCGTCCACCAGAACAGTGCAGGCACCGCAGGCACCCTGGTTGCAGCCCTTCTTGGAGCCGGGCAGGCCGAGATGGTCGCGCAGAAGATCAAGCACGGAGGTGCGTAGATCCACATCCGTGTTTACGTCCAACCCGTTAATAACAAATTGCATAACGATCGCCTTCCTCTAACAATCGATGGGTACTTCAGGTGCATCCCTCAATTGCAGGAGCACGGTGCCCTGCCGGTTGATGTGCACCATCCTACTCCTACACGGCACCTTTCTCATGACCTCCGGGCCATGACAACGCATCCATCCAAACGAACGATTTGTACCTTTCTGTCACCTTTCTGCTGCGGCGAAAACTCGCTCACCTGCCCTGCCGCAGATCGAACCTGCCGGCACCGTGACCTACACCGTCTTCGGCACGGAGCTTGGAACCAAACGGCCTTTCGGACCTGTGCCGGCATAGTCGCGCAGCAGGCCGAAACGCTTCGCCATTCCCGGCATCTTGGCAATGTAAATCACTCGCCACATCAGCCAGGCCAGCGGACCGCTGACATTGAATCCAAACACGTGCGCCACCCCGTCATGACCGGACACGACAGCCAGCTCCCCAATCTGCTTATACGTAAATGGACGGACGCGCCGCCCGCGAAGCTGGTGGATGATGTTGTCGGCAACGTGCACTCCCGCCCGCGTTCCGTTCTGCGCCGTCGGTGCGAAGGTCTTGCCCGGGTTGTTGGGGTCAGGCGTTTCGGCACAGTCCCCAAGAGCCCACACACCCGGGCAGCCGGGCACCTGAAAGCAGCTGTCCGTTTGAATGCCGCCATGCTTACCCCGGGGGCAATCGATTGACTCCAGCAAAGGATTGGGAAGAATTCCCGTATCCCACAGCAACAGACCGAACGGAACGATTTCGCCATTGCTAAGGGTGAGAGTATCGGGTTCCACACTCTTCACCCCGACCTCCAGCCGGACATCCACGCCGTCTCGTTGGAGAACCTCCTTGCCATACTCACCCAGAGACGCAGGCATCTCCGCCATAAGGCGGTCCGTAGGCTCGATCAAAAGGAGCCGCAGTTCGTCGGCTTTAACGCCGTGGAGCGGCGCCGCACCATGCAGCAGTTCGCGAAGCGCGGCCATGGACTCCACGCCCGTATAGCCCCCGCCCGCAACCACAAAGGTCAGCAGTCTTTGCCGCTCAGGCCCATCGCCACTCTGGGAAGCAAGCTGAAGAGACTGAAGCGCACGGTCGCGAAGCCAGTTCGCATCGTCCAGGGTTTTCAGCGTGAGGCTGTGCTGCTGTGCCCCCGGAATCTTACGAAAATTGGTGGTCGACCCTAGAGCCAGAACAATCTGGTCGGCAGAAAGCGTCTCGCCATTTGCCAGCGAGACGGATTTCGCCTGGAGGTCGGCTCCTGTAATCTCGGCCTGAACGAACCGGACCCGCCGAAGCCCGTTCGTCGGCGCGGCAATATGCCCCGGCTCGACCGCGCCCCCGGCAACCTCCGTGAGCATCGGCGTGTACAGCAAAAACGGATTGCGATCCACAAGGGTGA
>CAXTZL010000392.1:0-2073 GCA_964248555.1 uncultured Bryocella sp. | reverse complement strand
GAAGGACGGTCGTTAAAGACACCATCTCCGTTGTTGTCCGATCCGGTCGTGATGTCGTACGGCACCCCGCTCGCGATTGAGAGGTTTGTGGTGCTGCCGATTTTGAAGGGAAGGGAATAGATGATGACGGCGAACAGGCTGTGCGTGGGTGAACTGGTCGGGCGTGCCCAGTCCTTTGTGGGCTGGTATGTGCTCTCAGGAAAGATGTTGGGATTCTCCGCGTTCGAGCGGAAGCCGTTGTAGAGGTATCCAGAGATCAGGCTGAAGCGTTGTGCGAAGTGATTCAACCCGAGAAATGCGTATGGCCCGGCGAATCGTCCTGCTTGTCCGTATTCGAGGAGATTCAGGTTGGGAGCGAGTGGTCGCGGCGCGGCAGCGGGATCGCTGGAGTTCGTCGATAGCAGGGGAGCGTTCGCATTGAAAGATCGTAGGACACCCCACGAAGCGGTGTAGTAGGCGTTGGCATTAAGTGACCAGCTCTTTAGAAAGGTGTGCTCGATGCTCAGTTGAGACTGGGAAGATGGGGAAATGCCGACCCCTGTTGCGAATCGGCGTTGCCGCTCGATAGGAACCGTACTCGCCGGCGCACCAAAGGGATTGCTGAAATCCGGTGAGTAGACCGTGAGGCTTCGCTGGCGCTGGCCGTCCAGGCGAACCGTCTCGAGGCTCAGGGCCGAGCCAATGGGAGCATAAAAGAGTCCGGTTCTTGCGTGCAGCACCCAACCCTGTCTCTTTCCGAAGGCGTAAGCGGCCCCAAGCCGTGGAGCGACGCCGTCGAGGACCGTAGGCGCAGTTTGTGAGAAGTAGCGAAGCCCCCCGGAAAGTGAGAGCCGCTCATTCACTTTCCAGTCGTCCTGTGCGTAGATGGCAACGGTCCACTGCTGAAGCGGAACCCTGATGCTGCCGAAGGTTTGTGAGTAGACGGTAGGCTCGCCTCCGGGCAGACTGGCAAGAGCGCGCCTGTATTGCTCCAGGCCTGTGATCGTTATGGTAGCGTTGGAGCCGTCGAGAGTGGGAGCCGAACCGCCTCCGAATAGATAGGAGCCATTGAATGTATCCGGATCATCATCCTGAATGAATGCACCCAACACCTGGATGCCGGCTTTCAGCGTGTATGCTCCCCGCGAATAGTACACCTCGTCGTCAATCTCCAGATCGCGCTCCGCATCGTGAAGCGAGCCGGATGTGGAGCCTCCGCCTGTGAAAGCGCCTGCCACGGAAAGCTGTGCGGCTGAGGAATTTGGATCTTGCTCTGTCTCCTTCCAACTCAGACCTACCCTGGTTGAATGGAGCAGGTTCTTGCTCAAGAGTGTGGTGTTTACCGCGCGGAGATCGAATTCCGAGGCTCTTGCAAATGCACCGGCTTCCTCCAGGACCAGTCCACCGACACCTTTGTTTGCGGTACTGTTGTCGTTCGCCGCAAATGAAACCGTGAGCGTGTCTTTCGACCCGAGTTGCCATCCGGTGCGGGCATTCGCCAGCCATAATCGTTGCGGTGTAGCCACTGTCTGGTTGAAGAGCGCAGGCGAACCCGCAGCGGACAGCACCGTGGCGTTTACAACAGCATTCTCATCAATGCTCCGGTGATCAAGATCTAGAGCAAAGTCCGCTCGTCTCCTGCTGAGCAATGGCCCGCTCAGCTCAAATCCCTCGCGCTGCTTGTTTGCCGGTGTTCCGGTGATACTAAAAGGATCGTTTGCGTTCCAGATACGCGAACCAATTACGCCAAAGATCGCACCGTGAACCTTGTCCTGGCCCGGCTTGGTGAAGACCTCGATGCGGCCACCGGCGTAGGGCGGATACTCATACTCTGCTGAGAACATGTCCGGGCTGATGCGGACCTCCTGAATCGATGACTTCGGAGGTAGCGCAGAAGGGCTTTGGAAACCGTCCACCGTGATGAGTGCGGTGCCAGGCACGCCGCCAGAAGCCGCCGCCAATGCTTGCAATTGCCTCTGAAAGTCGTCTGGATCTTCTGCGAAGCCTTCAAGCTGCTTTCCAGATAAAACGTTGGAACCGCCCGATTGTGCATCTTGATCTGTACTGGGCACGTCGATATCGACCGTGACAGAG
>CAXTZL010000391.1:0-2074 GCA_964248555.1 uncultured Bryocella sp. | reverse complement strand
GAGAACTGATGGCCGTCGTCGACCTGCGGTATGCCCGCGCCCTGGACGAAGTGGTCTCTGAAAAAGGCCTTTCCCGTTCTGAGATCAAAAGCCAGCTTGCAGATTTTCAAACCACCCTGGCCGGCAGCGGCGAACTACGCGAAGTTCTCGAGAACCCCTCCATTCCCGAGATAGAAAAACTTCGCGTCCTGGATGCCATTGCCGCCCGCTCGGGGATGGGCTCCACCGTGCGCAACTTCCTCGCCGTCACCATCCACCACCTTCGTCTCGCCGAACTGCCGCAGATTGTGGAAGCCTATCTGCAGCGAGCCGACGAGAGTAACCATATTGCCGAGGCAGAAGTCACCACGGCACGTCCCCTGGACGACGACGGACGGCGCGCCCTGGAGGGCAGCATCCTGCAACTCTCCGGCGCCACTTCCGTCCGCGCCTCCTACCACGAAGACCCGCAGCTGCTGGGCGGCGCCGTGATTCGCCTGGGTTCGACCGTGTACGATGGGTCGGTCCAGGGCCAGCTGGAGCAGATGCGCCAACGTATGCTGGCCCCCACGAACTAAGACCATAGCGGGGCGGCAAAACCATGCCGGTCCGCCGCACGAAGCATCAGAGCAGGGAAACGAGAAGATTATGCCAACCATTGGGGCAAACGAGATCACCGAGCTGCTGCGCCAGCAGATCGAAGGCTACGAAGACCGCGTCCATGTCGACGAGGTCGGCACCATCGTCTCACTCGGAGACGGCATCGCCCGCATCCACGGCCTGGACAAGGCCATGGCCGGGGAACTGATCGAATTCCCTCACGGGGTCGCCGGTCTGGCCATGAATCTAGACGAGGATCAGGTCGGTGCCGTCCTTCTGGGCGATTACACGGAGCTGCGCGAAGGCGATCAGGTCAAACGCTCCGGCAAGATCATGTCCGTGCCCGTCGGCGACGCCCTCATCGGCCGCGTGGTCAACGCAATCGGTCAGCCCATTGACGACAAGGGCCCCATCGCCACTGATCAGACCCTTCCCGTGGAACGCATCGCTCCCGGCGTCATCGATCGCCAGTCGGTTACCGAACCCATGGCCACCGGCATCAAGGCCATCGACACGATGATTCCCGTCGGCCGCGGTCAACGCGAGCTGCTCATCGGCGATCGCCAGACCGGCAAGACCGCCGTCGCCCTTGACACCATCATCAACTCCGCCAAAAACAACCTGATCTGCATCTACTGCGCCATCGGCCAGAAGCGTTCCTCGGTTGCCGGCGTCGTGCAGACCCTCGAGCGCTACGGCGCCATGGCCTACACCATCGTTGTCGCGGCCACCGCCTCAGAGCCCGCCCCGATGCAATACCTTGCCCCTTTCGCCGCCACGGCCATGGGTGAGTACTTCCGCGACAACGGGAAGCACGCCCTCATCATCTACGACGACCTGTCCAAGCACGCCGCCAGCTACCGCGAGATCTCGCTGCTGCTGCGCCGTCCGCCCGGACGCGAAGCCTATCCCGGCGATGTGTTCTACCTCCACTCCCGCCTGCTCGAGCGCTCGGCCAAAATGTCCAAGGAAAAAGGCGGCGGCTCCCTTACCGCGCTTCCCATCATCGAAACCCAGGCCGGGGACGTCTCCGCCTACATCCCGACCAACGTCATCTCCATCACCGACGGACAGATCTTCTTTGAAACCGATCTCTTCAACTCCGGCGTCCGTCCGGCCGTAAACGTCGGCCTTTCCGTCTCTCGTGTAGGCTTCGCCGCCGCGACCAAGGCCACCAAGCAGGTCGGCTCCACCCTGAAACTCGACCTCGCGCAATACCGCGAACTGGCCGCCTTTTCGCAGTTCGGCTCCGACCTCGACAAGGTCACACAACAGCAGCTCAACCGCGGCCAGCGCCTCACGGAACTGCTCAAGCAGCCACAGTTTCAGCCCCTCTCTTCTGCCCAGCAGGTGGCCATACTCTTCGCCGGCACACAGGGCCTGCTTGACGATCTCAAGGTCGGTGACATTCAGGCCTTTGAAGCCGGTTACTACCCGTTTCTCGATGCCGCGCACCCGGACATCCTCTCCGACATCACCACCAAGAAGGCACTCG
>CAXTZL010000390.1:0-2111 GCA_964248555.1 uncultured Bryocella sp. | reverse complement strand
TCGCGCCAGCCGACGCCGCGGCTGATGCCGGTGCCGAGCGCCTTGGCCCCGGCTTCCTTGGCGGCAAAGCGGGCGGCCAGGCTTTCGGCGCCGGTGCGGCGGTGCTTGCAGTAGGCGATTTCGCCGGCGGTGTAGATGCGTTCGAGGAAGTGGTCTCCGAAGCGGCGAAGGCTCGCTTCGATGCGTTCGACCTCGATGAGGTCTGTGCCGATACCGACAATCATGTGCGCTCTCCCCTGAAGGCTCCAAGCGATGTCAGTGTAACGGGAGCGGTGGACGGGAGGGCACTGCCCTATTTTGGAACAGAGCTCATGGAGGCCGAGAAGTGGCCGATAAGCATGGTGTGAGCCACCTGATTTCCTCCTCCGTCCCGCTGTCCAGCCTGCCGCCCCTTTCCGGGGCAAGCCGTCCCTTTTCCGTTCGTGGCCGAACGAACGAGACTCGCGCTTCGGTGCGCTACACGGTGCCCCACCTGTTGGAAGCCTGCGGCTGCCATGGATCGGAACGCCATGAGACAGAGGCTCGCACCGTGGTTGCGGTGCGGGTTCCGTTGGCGCTGGCCGCTTCGCTCTATGGAGCGCTGGTTGGGTATGGGATCGTGTTTGACGGGCCGACTCACCTGGAGTGGTCACGTTTGTGCACGGTGCAGGCCTTTGCCGGGGGTCTGCCGACCGGTGATGGAGGTTTTCACCTTCGTCTGGAGATTGCATTTCGCAAGCCGGTGGGGGGCGGTGACGTGCAGGCGGGGCAGGCATGAGGCGGCACGTCTGACGACCGATGTGCCGCTTTACGTTAGACTGGGAGATGCGCCATGCCCATTATTGAAGCCAGTCAGCTCGGCAAGACCTATCGCACAGGCAAACTTGCGGTGCCCGCCCTGCGGGATGCCACGTTTTCTGTGGAAGCAGGAGAATTTCTGGCGATTGTGGGGCCTTCCGGCTCGGGCAAGTCGACGCTTTTTTACATTCTCGGCGGTCTGACCTCGTCGACGGCGGGATCGCTGACGGTGAGTGGCCGGGACTTTTCGCGATTGAGCGATGTGGAACGGACGGAGTTTCGCAAGCGGCATATCGGTTTTGTTTTTCAGCGATTCAACCTGCTGCCGACGCTTTCGGCGCGGGACAACATCGAGCTTGCGCATACGATTGCTGATACCGGTAAGCCGTTTGATACGGCGCTGCTGGATGATCTTGCGGGATTGTTGAAGATTGGGGGGCGGCTGCACCATCGGCCCAATGAACTTTCCGGCGGCGAACAGCAGCGGGTGGCCATTGCCCGGGCGCTGATCACGCGACCTTCGATTGTGCTGGCGGACGAGCCGACGGGCAACCTGGATACGGAAAATTCAGAGTCTGTGTTGGGGATGCTGCGGGAGTCCGGCAGGGCCATGAATCAGACCGTACTGATGATCACCCATAATCCGGAAGCGGCGGCCATTGCCGACCGCATTCTGCCGATGCGCGACGGGCGCACGGTGGGGACGGAAGCGGAACACCCTCTGACGGTGACGGCGGGCAAGGTTTAGCTGCCGGTCAGCTCACCTTGCGGATTTCTAACGGTTGTCACACTGCGCTGAGACGCGCTGCCAGCTATCCGCGCTAGTGCGTTGCATCGAGAGAAAAGTTGACGGTGATGGTGGTGTGGACCGCGACTGGCCGGCCGTTCAGGAGGTATGGCCTGTAGATCCACTGCCGCACGGCCTCCAGGGTAGGCGCACGCAGGACCTCGGGTCCGCTGACCACCTGCAGATCTTTTACCAGTCCTTCCGAGTCGACCAGGGCTGCCAGAATCACGACGCCCGCAATGCCCTGCGCTCTTGCCTCGGGTGGGTAAACCGGCTGGACTTTTATAAGAGTATTGGCCGCCATGATGGCGCCGGAGATGCGAATGACGCGCCCGCCGGGGGCTGCCGCAGGCGGGGGTGATGCCCCATCCTGAAACGAGGCACCCAGCATCGTGAGGGACGAGACCGGCCTTTCGGTGGGTAGTGTGACCGCAGGGAGCGACCCGGCGCTGAGAAGGCAGAGCAGGTGAAGGGCTATCGGCATGGACGTACTCCGGCTTTCTGCGGTGAGTCTATAGCGCTTTTGCGGCGGCCCGAACCGAAAAGT
>CAXTZL010000389.1:0-2146 GCA_964248555.1 uncultured Bryocella sp. | reverse complement strand
CCGCGCAGCAGGCGCTCGACGCCCGGCTCCGCAACTGGCGCCGCGAACAGGCCGCTGGGTCCGGTCTGCCGAGCTTTTTCATCCTGAGCGAAACGGCTCTCCGCAAAGTCGTGCTCACCGCACCCACAACCATGCAGGAGCTCGGTGCCGTCGCTGAACTCGGCACGGACAAACTGGCCCGCTACGGTGCGGCGGTCGTGGCCATCTGCGCCGAAGCATAAAACCGCTCCAGCCTCTAAGCCGGGCATACCGATCCAGCTTCCAGACGGAGGCTGTGTCTCAGTCTGAAGCAGAAACACCCCACCTTCTAACACTGCAGCGGTAGCTCCTTCCCCATTCCCACTCGGCCTCGCGTGAGACGATAACCCTCGTATGAGTTTTCCAGGTTTCGGTGTAGCCATCATGGCCGCGGGCAAAGGGACGCGGCTCAAGTCCAGGCGTCCCAAGGTTCTCCACGAGGTTGGGGGCCAGCCCCTCCTGCTGCATGTAATCAGCGCCGCAACATCCGTCACCACGCCCGGCCATATCTTCTGCATCATCGGGCACGAGGCCGAACGTGTGCGCTCGGCCGTTGCCGCCACCGGCGTTCACTTCGTTTTGCAAACCGAGCAGCGCGGTACCGGCCACGCCATCCAGCAGCTCAAAACACACCTGCTCCAAACGGGCGAGACTCCGCCCGACCACCTCCTCGTACTCTCCGGAGACGTTCCGCTCATCCGCCCCGAGACCCTCGACCGGCTCTGCCAGGCCCACCTGGACGAACACGCCGCGATGACCATCCTCACCGCGGTCCCACCCGATCCCACCGGCTACGGACGCGTTCTCCGCACCACCCCCGGCAGCCCGCAGGTCCAGGCCATCGTCGAGCAAAAGTCGCTCACCCCCGAACAGCGCACCGCACCGGAAATCAATTCTGGCATTTACTGCTTTCGCACTGCGGCCCTCTTTGGTCAGCTCGACAAGCTCACCACCTCCAACGCCCACGGTGAGTTCTACCTTACGGACATCGCGGCCCTGCTACGCGAAGCAGGCGAACGGGTCGTTGCCGTCGCTGCCGATCGCGTGGATGAGGTGCTCGGTGCCAACACCATCGCGGAGATGATGCACCTGGACGCCGCGCTCCGCCTGGAAACCGCCCGCCGCCTCATGGCCGCCGGCGTCACGGTCTTCCGCCCGGAAACCTGCGTCATCGACGCCGCCGTACAGGTTGCCCCGGACACGATCATTGAGCCCTATGTCCAACTGCTCGGCAATACGCGAATTGGCGCGGAATGCCGCATCCGCTCCTACTCCGTCATCCAGAACAGTACGTTGGGCGCGGGCGTCCTCATACGGAACGGCTGCATTCTTGACGACGCAACGGTGGGGGATGGTGCCCTCCTCGGACCCTACGCCCACCTGCGCCCAGGTAGTGAGATCGGCCCGGCAGCACATCTCGGCAACTTCGTTGAAACGAAAAAGGTAAAGCTAGGTCGAGGTTCCAAGGCCAACCATCTCTCCTATCTAGGCGACGCCGTCATCGGCGACGGCGTTAACATCGGCGCGGGTGCCATCACCTGCAACTACGACGGCGTCGATAAGCACCTGACAACCATCGGCGACGGTGTGTTCATCGGTTCGGATTCCACACTGGTCGCTCCCCTGACCGTCGCAAGTGGCTCCTACGTGGCCGCCGGTTCCTGCATCACAGACGACGTGCCCCCAGGCTCCCTTGCCCTCGGAAGAAGTCGACAGGTGACCAAAGAAGGCTGGGTGGCCCGGCGCAAACGGCACATTGCTGATCCACAAAAGATCGACTGAATGACACTTTCGCAACTTCCAGCTATTTTGCTTGGCAGGGTCTAGGCCGCGTGATACGTTAAACCATCGAACCGTATGGGAAACCATATCGCTCGAGAACTTGTCCGGCCGGCTGGACCGCCGCCCGTGCCCAAGTTGCGTCACTGGCCTCCCGGCACGGACCTTGCGTCCGTGCCGCCTTTTTCTTTACAGGCAATGCAATTCCGCAGTCCAAAAAATTGGGAAAGCTTCTATAATCACAGAAGTTCTTTGATACCAGCCCAACGCATTGTTGCGGCCGGCCCACAGATTTGGGGGCGTCACGGCTTCGACGGGATTGCTTGCGGCAAAGAGGCATGCCGGGGTG
>CAXTZL010000388.1:0-2174 GCA_964248555.1 uncultured Bryocella sp. | reverse complement strand
AGCCGGTACCCGATCCAGGGTTCGCTCTGGATGTACCGCTGCTCGTCTCCGCGTTCCAGCTTCTTTCGAAGTTGCGCCACAAGCACCCGAAGATTTTCCATTTGGTCTTCGGACCTCTGGCCCCAAATGGCTCGGATGAGACTCTTGTGGGTCACCACCGCGCCGGCCTTGGCCATCAACAACTCGAGAAGTTGGAACTCTTTCGGCGTAAGGTGAAGCGCGTCCCCGTTGACGGTTGCCGTATGTGCGACGACGTCCAAGCGGAAGGGCCCCGCCTCGCTTGCCGCGCCCTTGGCGACTCCCTCGACCGATCGTCGCAGCTGTGCCCGCACCCTTGCCAAGAGCTCTGGCATGCTGAAGGGTTTCGTAACGTAATCGTCCGCTCCTTCGTCGAGGGCGGTAATTTTCATAGTATCCGCATCGCGCACACTCAGAACGAGTATGGGTGTGCTGCCGCGGCGGCGGATCGCCCGGGTGAGTTCCAGCCCGTCCATTTCAGGCATCGCTAGATCTGTGATGACCATGTCCGGCGAGTGCTCCTCGAAGAGAGCGAGCGCCTCGCGCCCGTTTCCTGCAGATTCCACTTCGTAGCCGCTCGCTTTCAAAGACGCGCGCAACATGCGCGTGATCTGCCGTTCGTCATCCACAACCAGGATTCGTGTCACGCCTGCTCCTGCGTCACAATATGAAGATCCACGTGCGGCGCTTCTGCCATGAACCGCTGCAGAGCGAGGTAGTAGAAATAGGAACGTAAGCCATGTGTAGCCGACCGGCCGACAATCGCTTGGGTCACTCGCTTCTCCCGGATATAGGCCGCACTGGTGCTTGCGGAGTCGCGGCCTGAGAGCTCGACGATTTGAGCGCCCAGGTCTCGCGCGAAACGATAGTTCGACTCCAGCTCTCTCCTTTGCTCCTCGTCACCCTCGCCATCCTTGACGTGCAGTACGTAGAGCTCGGCATTGAGCGCCTCCGCGATACGGACGCCACGGGCGATGAGATCGCGAGCTTGGGAATTCGCGGCGATGCAGACCGCGACCTTCTCCGCCACGTTCCAGTGCGAACCCAGCTTCTTGCGACTGACGTAGTCGCCCAGATTGCGGTCCACGGCGCGGACGACCTTCTGGAGTGCCATCTCCCGGAGCGCAATCAGGTTTCCTCGTCGAAAGAAGTTTGCCAGAGAACGCTCAATCCGTTCGGCAGGATAGATATCCCCACGGCGCATGCGAGTCACCAGCGCCTCAGGCGTCAGATCGCTCATGACAATCTCATCAGCGCGATCGAGTACCCAGTCCGGCACCTGTTCCCGGACCTCAATCCCGGTAAGCGACTGAACGCGCGGGGAAAGACTCTCCACGTGTTGAATGTTGATGGTGCTGAGAACGTCGATCTTGTTCTCGAGAAGGAGGAGCACATCCTCATAGCGCTTTCTAAAGTGGCTTCCTTCCACATTCGTATGGGCAAGTTCGTCCACAAGGGCTACCCGCGGGGCTCTTGCCAGGACAGCATCCACGTCCATCTCGGTAAAGACGGTGCCCTTGTACGTCAGGTCCCGGCGGGGCACCTGCTCAAGCCTTCCGGCCATTTCCGATGTACCGCCACGGCCATGCGTCTCTACCACCGCGATAACGACGTCCTCGCCGCGGCCATGGCGCCGAACACCTTCGCTGAGCATGCTGTATGTCTTCCCGACACCCGGAGCATAGCCGAGAAACAGCTTGAGCCGGCCACGCTCCGGCTCCGCTTCTGCGGCAGCCAGCCAGTCCTCGGGACTCTTCCGACCTTCATCTATCTTTTCAGGCACGCCCTAAAATACTCCTTATGAGATCTCGGCAATGGCAATCGGTCACCGAATGGTCGCTCACTTTCAGCGGTCTTGCAATTATCGTCGTCGTTTACCGGTATTGGTTGCACACGAATCCAACCACCGTTGCCCTTACCCTGCTGTTATACATTTTGCTCCTGGCCGCTCGGCTGAGGCTTCAGCACGCCGTTGCAGTGTCTCTGGTTGCCACAGCGGCATACAACTTCTTCTTTCTTCCACCGCTGGACACGTTTACCATCGCAGATCCGCAGAACTGGCTGGCTCTCTTTGCCTTCCTAGCGACCAGTGTCATCGGCAGTCGTCTGTCGCAAAAGGCCAAAGAGGAAGCCCGGGTAGCAAAAACTCGGCAGAG
>CAXTZL010000387.1:0-2181 GCA_964248555.1 uncultured Bryocella sp. | reverse complement strand
CCATATCCGAATACCCGGAAAAGTCGAAGTACAGCTGCATGGTGTACGTCACCAGACCTGCCCAGGCGACCGCGGCCGTCTGTGTCCCGGCGCTAGCGAACCCGACATCTGCCCTGGCGGCGAGCTGATCGGCGATGAGTACCTTTTTCCCAAGCCCGAGCAAAAACCAGGTGAGCCCCAGTGAAACATCTGCAGGAACCAGGCGAAAGCGGCGGCCCTGCGCGAACTGCGGCATCATCTCTTTGTGGTGGAGGATGGGTCCGGCGATCAGGTGTGGGAAAAAGGTTACAAAAAGGATGTAGCTGAAAAGGTTCTGGCGTTCAGCCTGGCCCTGCGCCAGGTCCACGAGGTAGGAGATCTGCGTGAAGGTAAAGAAGGAAATGCCCAGCGGTAAAAGGATCCGCGAGGGCCGGCCCCCGACGGCATGCAGGTGGCTCAGGACCAGCAAGATCTTGTAAAGATATTTGAAGTAAAACAGTGCCAGCAGGTTCAGGCTGGTGCCCGCGATCATCCATCGTTGACGCCACCGACCGCCATCAGGTTCGCGCGCAATCACGGCGGCGACAGCAAAGTTCACGAAGATGGAACCCAGCAGGAGCAGAACAAAGGGCGGGTTCCATGCTGCATAAAACAGCAAGGAACATAGGGTCAGCCAGGAGATGACCGCACTGCGTCCAAAGCGTCCGCACACTTGGAAGCCGAGCATCGCGATCGGAAGGAACACGAAAAGGAAGCGGTAGGAGTTGAAGAGCATGAAGAACTTGCCGGACTTGGATTTGTTTCGTTGACGCGATTTGCGGCCAGCTGCGGACGATCCGCTGTGGACGATCAGTGGCGGACAGAAACGGGTTGCAGACGAGCGATCTCCGGAGGGAATGACGATCTGCGCGCGATCAGGGCAGGATCTCCAACGGCCGCCTGATTCACCTGTCGCGCGATCAAAGCGCTTACGATGCGGGATCCGGAGACTGTGTAGTGGCGGCCATCATTGAACAAGCCAATCGGCAATGCCTGCAGGGTGTTACTCGTAATCCCGTCCAGTTGGTGTGCGTAGACGGCGAGGTGGTCGTCGCAGGCAGGAATGGGCGCCGCGTCGACAAATACGATCGAGCCTCGTCCACCGTAGTCTTTCTGGTAGGTCTCCGTAAGGGTGCGGGCGAAGCTGGCGGTGGCGTCAGCGGGAAGGGAATCGGCCCGTTCACAGCGAGTACGGGCCGGGGAAGGCGGTGTAAAGAAGCCGTTCCGTACCTGCACAGCATCCTCCTCCGGACGGACATGCGTGGCGTGATACCAGACATCCTTGAGGGCGTAATAAGCTGAATATCCTGCAGCATAGCCGGCAAACGCAATCGCCTCGTGCGGATGCGTCAGAAGTATGTGACGGCCTTGTTGTGGCGATCCATGGCGCAGCAGTTCAAGCAGCCCCTCGGCATAGATGGTGTGGTTCCATACGCGATTGCCGCGCTGAAAATCATCCGGGGAGAGCTGAATGATCAGAATGCGGGGCCGGGCGTTTTGCTGCAAGAACCGGTCCAGGGTCAGATTCCCGGTGACCGCGAGCACAGCATTGGTTACGGCGATATTGCAGGTCCGCAGCCCTGTCGACCGGTTCAGCAGATCAGGATCGATCCCCGTCATCGCCGTGGAGTCTCCGTAGACCAGCACATCGCATTGGCGGCCATGCGTGTCGAAAATGGCGTCGTTCGAGCGAACCCAAACGCTGGCCCCGTGATGCAGAAAAAAATTTGAGGTGCCGAGCCAAATGCAAAGGGGCACGGCCAGCACGGGCAGGAATACAACAAACAGGCTGTACACAACCGCTGGAGCCAAGCGTTTACGCTTTGCTCTCTGCGCTGCCTGCAAGCCGGGATGCGACGTGGCAAGTTGTCTCAATTGTGGGACCAGACTCATGAAATCCAGCGGAACTCTTTCCAGGGCAAGGGTTTAGCCTCTTGCGCGGCCACGTCCTGCCGCATGGTCGTCGCCCCTGTCGCGAGATGTTAACCCGCATCTGTGCGTTTAGACGCGCTGCCTGCCATGAAGAGTACATCCGCCTCTCCGACTGTTTTCTCAGCGCAAAAAGACGCTCAGCTCGGACGCGGCAACCCGCAGGGGCTGCAGAAACCGTGTCTGCATGTCCATCATCGGCATCCGCGGTGCGTTGCCGCTGAGGTTCACCGT
>CAXTZL010000386.1:0-2224 GCA_964248555.1 uncultured Bryocella sp. | reverse complement strand
GTCGCCACCCCCATCGGCAACCTCGAGGACATCACCCTCCGCGCCCTGCGCATCCTCCGCTCCGTCGACCGTATCGCCTGCGAAGACACCCGCCAGACCCAAAAACTCCTCAACCACTTCGGCATCCGCAAACCCACCGTCAGCTACCACCTCCACAACGAGGAAGGCCGCGCCGGCGAACTCGTTACAACCCTCAAACAGGGCGCCCGCCTCGCGGTTGTCAGTGACGCCGGCACCCCGGGCATCGCCGACCCCGGCGCCGCGCTCGTCCGCGAGGCAATCGCCGCCGGCGTTCCCGTCTTCCCCGTCCCAGGCGCCAATGCCCTCCTCAGTGCCCTCGTCGCCAGTGGCTTTTCCACCGAACACTTCACATTCAACGGCTTTTTGCCCTCCAAAGAAGGCCAGCGGCGCTCCATGCTAGAAGCACTCCACCGTCGTCCGCCCGTCGAAACCGGCCAGGCGTGCACGGAAATCTTCTACGAAACCCCGCATCGCATCCTCGGCGCCCTCGCCGATGTCATCGCGGTCTTCGGACCGGCGCAGCCCGTGGTCCTCGCCCGTGAACTCACGAAGCTCCACGAAGAGTTCCTGCGTGGCCCCGCAGCCGAGGTACTCCACACCCTCGAAGCCCGGCCTACGATCCGTGGCGAGATGGTGCTCCTGCTCTCGCCGGAAGCGGGCGGCGGCCCGGCTCAGCCTGCGGTTCTCTCGCTGGCCGGCGAGGTACAGCAACTCATGAAGGCATCGCAGCGAACCGAAAAGGACGCCTTAAAGCAGGTGGCGCGTAATCGCGGGATGGGCAAAAGTGAGGCCTACCGTGAATGGCAGCGCACGCGCAGCCAGCAACGCTGACACCAGCGGCCTTTTCACAGGCCAGCACCTAAACCGTCTCGCGCCCCTTCACCCGGTCGTATACATACACATCGCTCGTCGTCCCCATCGCCTCGTTATAAAGCGAAAGCGCGCCGGAGGCCTCGCGAAACTCCTCATCGAACCGGTGAATCGCCCGCAGGTGATCCGCCGTCGCCGGAATCTGGAGCTTCGAGGTCGCCAGAAATTTCTGGTAGCCCTTGTCCAGAATGTGCGCGATTTCACCGTTCAACACCCAGCCACCCTTCGTCATCACCTTCAGCGGCGATTCCTTGAGGTCGCTCGGCGCAATCTCCGCCGCGCAGCCATATTTCGACACCCGCCGGGCACCGCTTACACCCTTTGCACCACCCGTAGCGGGAGAAACATCGAATCGTTCATTGCCGAGGGTCGAAACCACCTCGTCAAAGGTCAACAGCTTGATCTTCTGCTTGGGCATAGGCTCCAGACTTCCGTGTCGTTTACCGATCCGCTGTCCGGTTTGACGAAACGGCCAGGCGGCACACGCATCTAAACTCTCGCACACTGTCGCGCCCCGCATCAAACGCGACACCGCACCAGACGCCAACGAGGACGAAGTTCATGACCGACATCGCGAATCCCACCCTCACCAGAGCAGCAGCCGCCGGAGGCCTCCTCGGAACCCCGCTGCTGGACCGCGTCGGCAACACACCCCTCATTCGTCTAGACCGCCTGACAGCCAATCTCCCCGGCGCCCCGGGCCGCGTTCAGATCCTCGGCAAGGCCGAGTGGGCCAACCCCGGTGGCAGCGTCAAAGACCGCGCCGCCTCCGCTATCGTCGCCGATGCCCGCCGCAAGGGCCAACTCGGCCCCGGGGTGCGCCTGCTCGACGCCACCAGCGGGAATACCGGCATCGCCTACGCCATGCTCGGCTCGGCCCTTGGCTTCCCCGTCACGCTCTGCATGCCCTCCAACGTCAGCCCGGAGCGCAAACAAATTCTCGCCGCTTACGGCGCCGAAATCGTCTACACCAACCCCGGCGAAGGCTCCGACGGTGCCATCCGCATGGCCCGCAAACTCGCCGCCGAGCGCCCCGACCTCTACTTCTACGCCGACCAGTACGGCAACGAAAACAACTGGCGTGCCCACTACTACGGCACCGCTAATGAAATCTGGCAGCAAACCGAAGGCCGCGTGACTCACTTCATCGCCGGCCTCGGCACCAGCGGCACCTTCATGGGCACCACGCGTCGCCTACGCGAGCTCAACCCCGCCATCCACTGCTATTCCATGCAGCCTGACTCCCCCTTCAACGGCCTCGAAGGCCTGAAGCACATGGCCACCGCCATCGTCCCGCCCATCTACGACGCCCACCTCGCCGAGCGCAACATCG
>CAXTZL010000385.1:0-2228 GCA_964248555.1 uncultured Bryocella sp. | reverse complement strand
GCCGTGGCCCACGTCGTCGTCCTGCTCGAAGCGATCAAGCTGCCCAAGGAGCACAGAAAACTCGCCGTCGCCGATGAGCTCCCCGTCGAGGAGGAAGTCGATGGCGTTGTCAGCAGCATCCTGGCCACTTCGCATGATCTTAGCGCTCTCGGCCGCAAGCGTCCCGCCTTCGACTCTGACGACCTCACCTAGACCGCTCCGCGCCCCGGCTACCCGCCCAGGACTACCCGCCGACAAATCCGCCTCGAATTTAGCTTCACGGCGTAGGGTCCGCGTCTCTCCTCACGGGATCAGCAGCGTGAATCGCTTCCCGCTCTTGCGGGTCTCGTTCTAGTGCAGATCCCGCCGCCAGATCTGCACCAGCTCAGAAAAGGAACGTACAAAATCCCCCGGTGACACCTTGGAGCCCGCAACATCGGTCCAGATCGGCAGCGGGTACTCATAGATCTCGGTTTTCATCGCGGCTGCTCCACCTGATTTTTGATGAATAAACCGCGCCAGCATCTCCACGTCGAAGATCCAGCGCGAGCGGAACGGTTTGGTCAGAACGGTGTGCAACTCCGGGGTCACGCGAAAGAGCTTGGCACCACACTGCGTATCGTAGATCGGCAGGCGCAGCACCGAAGAGGCAACCGTAGCAAAGCAGCGCCCCAGATAGTGACGCAAGGGCTGACGATGGATGTGACGGCCCAGGAGCTGAACCCGTGCCCCGAAAACCATGTTCAGCTCGGGCGTCTGTTCCATCACGGCGGCAAACTCGGGGATCTGTTGCAACGGGGTAGCCAGGTCTGCATCCCAAAATCCTGTGATTTCACATCCCGGGTGGGCCAATGCTTCCAACATACCCGTGCGAACTGCCTCAGCCTTGCCTGCGTTGGGCTGCTGGTCCAACACGCTCACGCGCTCCGGAAACCGGGAACGGAAAGCCTCAAGAATCGAAAGCGTCTCATCACGGCTGCCGTCATTCACAAAGAGCAATGCCGTGCCCTCACTGCGGACATCACCCAAGAACGCGGCAAAGGCATCCGTGCGCAGTCGCAAAGCCTCGTTGTAACAGGGAATCACGACTACGTGCCGGGCAGGGCCGAACGCAGAAACGGCGCGAAATGCATCCATAAGCTTGGGGCAGCCTTACCCTTTCAGGCCGCGTTGCACCGCGCGTCCTTGTCAATCGATACACCCCCGATTATAAGCAGCCACTCGTCCGCGACGGTGGCCCACACTTACAAACCTCATCGGCACACCACGAAGTGGAGCAGCCATCCAGGTGCTTTGGTGTTCCGTGCGGATAACCCAAAGCTGCCCAAAACTGCTTCTTCTGTACCTGAGCGCAAAGTCCATAACCAGCGCCTTTGCGCCACGCAGACCTCACGGAAGAAGGCCTACGTCGTGAGAAGGCCTGCGTCGTGCCCCCGGAAGTGATGGTAGTCAAAGCGAAGACGGATTTCTGCCGTGCATAGGTGATCCGCTTTGCTGTGCTATTGTGTCGCCATGCGCAATGCAAAGGTCGCCCTGGCCCTGGCGTTTCTGCTTTGCCTGGTTGAGCCCGTGCACAATCTTCATCGCACGAATCGTTCCCTGTTTCAGGCCGACTTTCACGTCTACTACACGGCCGCGGAGCTGGTCCTGCATGGGAACTCTGCTCACATCTACGACGGCGCGAACACCGGTGTGGATCCACAGCTGAAATTTTCCAACCCGGCGACGGTCTACACCCAGATGGCCCTGCGCCACGGCATCGCCAAAGTTCGCCTTTACGTGTACCCACCGATTCTCGCGGATCTGCTAGCCCCCGTAGGCCTCTTGCCCCTCCATGTCGCGGAGGCTTTCTGGATCTTTACCAATTTCGTTGCCCTTGTGCTGACGGGATGGCTGCTGGCGCGCATGCTTTCGGTAAACCTGAGAAGTGCCGGCGGTCTGGCGCTCGGACTGAGCCTCATTCTTCCGCTCGCCGTCGGCATGTGCTTCATCTGGGGCCAGATCACGCTCATCCTCCTCCTGTTATGGGCCGTCGGCCTTTACGCCTATTCGCGCGGGCATCTGACCCTCTCCGCTTTCGCCCTGGCCCTCGCCACGGTTATCAAGCTCACCCCGCTGATCGTGGTGGCTCCCATGCTCCTTTGGGCAGACTGGCGTTGGTTGCGCGATTACGTCCTGGGCCTCCTCGCCTGCGTCGCCGCCATGTGCCTCATCAGCCGGCCCGCCACCCTGGCTGACTACTTCCGCCA
>CAXTZL010000384.1:0-2253 GCA_964248555.1 uncultured Bryocella sp. | reverse complement strand
CGGCCCATGTGGCCGAGTACGGAGCCCGCGGTGACCTGGCAGAGAAGGCCATCGCGCAGCCAGGGTAGAAGGCGGTCCGGGTCGCGCTGCAGGGTGGGATTGCGTTCAGGATGCGTGAGGATGGGGGTGAGGCCCCCCAGGCGCAGCTCGTAGAAGGTTTCCCCCAGGTTGGGGGGCAGACTGAAATCGGGTAGTTCGACGAGCAGGTATTCGTGTCCGTTGATGCTGTACTGCGCCGGGTGCGCGAGGGCGTCCTGTACGTTGTCGTAGCTGATGTGGAAATCACATCCAAGGCCGAGATGCAGGTGGATGCCGGACTCGGCAACCGCGGCTCGGAGTTCCGTGAGCAGGTCTGCATTTTTTTGCGGGTCGAAGGTGTAGCGGTTGCTCGCATGAGGCGTGCAGACCACGTGGGTGATGCCGTCCTTTTCGGCCATCCTGGCCATCTCGATGGAGGTCCGGAGGTCCGGCGAGCCGTCATCGAGGCCTGGCAGGAGGTGGTGATGCAGATCGACCATCACCAGAAAGAGTAGCATTGCCGGGTGGGACCACCGTGCGGCTTCTGTGTGCACCGGCTACGGCTTTCGCCGCATCGAAGGAGCAAGAAGATCGGTATCAGGGCAGGCGAAAACCGTTTGCATCGGGCAGAATAGGGAAGCATCATAGGAAAGACAGCGAAAGAAAGACATCGAATGGGAAGACACCGAATCTTTGTCTTCCACGAAGGGATTTAAGAAGTTTCATGGCAGAGACGACCACCAGCACCTCCAAGCCCCGCGTTCTTGTAGCGGATGATGAACAGGTGATCGCCAATACGCTCGCGATTATCCTGAACCAGGCCGGATTTGAAGCTCGCGCTGTCTACAGTGGAGAGAAGGCGATCGATGCACTCGACACATTTCGCCCCGACATGCTGATCAGCGACGTGATTATGACGGGCATGACGGGCATTGAAGCCGCGATTCAGACTCGTACCAAACTGCCGCAGTGCAAAATTCTGCTGTTTTCGGGACAGGCTGCCACGGCCGATCTTCTGGAGCGTGCGCGCGCGCAGGGCCATGAGTTTGAGATTCTTGCCAAGCCGGTCCATCCGACAGATCTGCTGGCAAAGCTGCGCGCCTGAAACCCAGGACGCGGCGGTCGAACACGGTTGAACTGCTTCATCTTCAATAGCTGCCTTGAGATATTCGGAGAGTTGGGCCCCCTACACCGACAGGCCTGCTCTCCGACGCAGAATTTCACGTCGCTTTACCTCAATCAGGTATTCGTAAATGGCTTGGAGGGTAGCGTAGGCTACGCCGGCGCGGCCGTCCAGGATTGCCCGGCGCACGAAAACCATGCCAAACCATTTCAGCAGTGGACGGCCGGGCAGTTTGTAGAAGATTGCTTTCTGCGCTACACGGCGCTCGCCAAAGTCTTTCGCGAACAGCGCCTGGCGGAGCGAAGCTGCGCGGATTGCCGCTCCGCTGGCGAGCAGTTGCGCTTCGCGCGTGGAGTAGTCGTTGTGTTTGGCGACCCAGTGGCCGATGCCCTTGGAAAAGGCGAGGTGCTCGAGGGTGCCCGCCAGCTCTCCGATGTCTCCTGTCACTTCAGCGATCTCGTTGATTTCGCGGGTGTAGCGCACACATTCGGGGCGCAGGAGGCGGACGTAGAACGGGGTAAGCTGCGCATGCTTCAGCCAGGTTCCCCAGAGGTAGTCGCGGCGGCGTACCCGAAAGGCTGCCAGGGCGGGAGAGGCACTTTGTATGGATTTCCGCATTTCTGTGCAAAGTGATTGGGTGGGGCGCTCGTCGGCATCCAGAACCAGGACCCAGGGATGGCGGAAAGGTAGTTGCAGCCCTGCATTTCTTTGGCTGGCGTAGCCGTCAAACGCACGCACGCTGACGAGCGCGCCGCGATCCTGGGCGATTTGTGCGGTGTGATCTGTGCTGCCGGAGTCGAGCACGTGAATGTCGTCGCACCAGGCGACGGCGTCCAGACAACCTGGCAGGTCCTGTTCTTCGTTTCTGGTCAGGATCAGCACGGAGATCATGCGGGGTGGTGCTCCCGGGCTGGCGGTTCCGCTGCCTGCTTGCGGGGTTTCAGCGCGATGGCGGGGTTGCCGCCGTAGACGGTCCAGGGTTGGAGATCGCGGGTGGCCACGGCACCGAGGCCGAGCACCGCGCCTTCGCCCACATGGACGCCAGGGGCAACCGAAGCGCGGGCGCAGATCCAGGCATAGGCGCCGAGACGCATGGTGTAGGCCTCCAGGGG
>CAXTZL010000383.1:0-2256 GCA_964248555.1 uncultured Bryocella sp. | reverse complement strand
TGCCGGGTTTGGGGGTGATGACGACGGCGAGGTCGTCCTGGGTGAAGTTTGTGGGAATGGCTGGCGATGCAGATCCCTCCGCTTCGCTGCGGGATGACAAAGCTTCGCTGCGGGATGGCAAGGAAGAGGACCAGACGAGTTGTTCGGCGGTGAGTTTGGCGGCGATGGCTTCGGCGAGCGGAGTGAAGGCCTCGTTGGTGCGGAGGCGGGCTACGTCGAGGAAGTCCAGGCCGGTGTCACCGAGGATTTTGCGGATTTCATCGACGAGCGAGCGCTTCTGGGTGCCGCTCATGCCGGCGGCGGCCTTGGGAATCGTGAAGCCGTAAACCGGGAGTGCCGGGTCAATTTTGAGGGTTTCGCGGAGCTCGGGCGTGAGGACCTGCGATAGGTTGACCATGGCGGGGAGGCGCATGTCGGGCTTGTCGATGCCGTAGCGCTCAATGGCCTGGTCGTAGGTCATGCGGACGAAGGGTTCGGGCGGGAGCTCGACGCCGGCGGCCTTAAAAGCGGCGTGGAGGAAGCCTTCGGCGACGGCGAAGACGGTTTCCTGCTGCGGGAAGGTCATTTCGAGGTCGATCTGGGTGAACTCGGGCTGGCGGTCGGCGCGGAGGTCCTCGTCGCGGAAGCAGCGGGCGATCTGGAAGTAGCGGTCGAAGCCGGAGATCATGAGGATTTGCTTAAAGATCTGCGGGCTTTGGGGCAGAGCGTAGAAGTGGCCGGGATGGACGCGGCTGGGGACGAGGTAATCGCGGGCGCCTTCGGGGGTGGAGCGCGTCATAAACGGGGTTTCGATTTCGAGGAAGCCCCCTTCGACGAGGTAGTTGCGGATGGCCATGGCGACCTTCGAACGCAGCAGGAAGTTATGCTGCATTTCCGGGCGGCGGAGGTCGATGTAGCGGTACTTGAGGCGGGCTTCTTCGTCCTTGATGGCGTCTTCGGCGGGAGAAAACGGCGGGGGTTTCGCGTCATTGAGCAGGAGGAGGTCGCGGCCGACGAGCTCGATGTCACCGGTAGCCATCTTGGGGTTGGCCATGCCGGGTTCGCGCAGGCGGACGGTTCCCGTAACCGCGACGACGAATTCGGGACGGGCCTGCTCGGCCTTGGCGTGGGCTTCGGGAGAGATGGATTTGTCGAAGACGACCTGGGTGATCCCGGAGCGGTCGCGGAGATCGAAGAAGATGAGGTCGCCGTGGTCGCGGCGGCGATTGACCCAGCCCATGAGGGTGACGGTGCTGCCGGTGCCGGCGTGCGTGTCTGCGGAGACATCGGAGCGGGCGTCGGAGGAGCGGAGGGCGCCGCACCCGTGGGTGCGCTGCAGCTGGCCAAGGAAATCGAGGGTCACGATGACCTTATTGTACGGAGGAAGCCGGTTGGCGACGACCTCGTCTTATTTGGCCGTTGCTGCTGGCCGGGGCGTGACGGCGGGCAGGTAGGGGCCGAGCTTTTGCACCCCGAAGTCGACGAGCAGGGCCAGCAAACCGCCGAGGGCGGTGTTGATAAGGCGGAGATCGGCCGCGGAGCGCTCGGAAAAGCCGCCAAAGGCGAACAGAAAGACCGTGTAACAGGTGAGAACGCCTGAGAAGAGGGCGTAGTTGACCGCCTGCAGGGCGAAGCAGATCCAGGCGGTGACCAGGATCAGGAGAAAGTAGACCCAGTGGTGGAAGGGTGTGTGCAGGGCCAGAAGCGCGCAAATTCCGGCACCGACGAGCGTGCCCGCCAGGCGCGCGATGCCGCGGCTGAGGGTGTTGGCCCACTGCGGCTTGAGCACGAGGAGGGCGGTCATAGGGGCCCAATAGC
Source organism: uncultured Bryocella sp. (assembly GCA_964248555.1). GTDB lineage: Bacteria > Acidobacteriota > Terriglobia > Terriglobales > Acidobacteriaceae > Granulicella. Next base: position 459 of record CAXTZL010000383.1, on the reverse strand, counting down.
CGTTTTGCCAGCCCAGTCGACGGTAGACCGCCGTGCTGATGCCGAGGGTGAGGAGGAGTTTGAGCGCATAGGCTGTGGTGTCACTGCCCCAGCGGAGTTCCTCGCGCAGCAGGCGCCACAACTGGTGGGCGCGGGTACGGAGTTGGCGAAAGACGGGCGCTGAAGGCTTTTCTTTACCGGGTTCGATCCGGCGCACGAGGTCCCAGGCGGCGTAGGTGAGCATTTGCAGCGTGCCACCGAGCAGGACCATGGCGCTGCGGCCTACGGCGTAGTGCAGTCCCTGGGAGAAGTAACTGGAGACGATGACGAAGACGCCGCACTGCTGACCGATCCAGCCGGCCGTGGCCCCGAGGCCGGAGAGCAGGCCGTAGTTGACGGCGGCGAGGAGGCAGAGCAGGAGCGCGAGCGGCGTCCAGCCGGCGCCGAGGCTGCCTGCCAGGGTCGCCGAGGCGATGCCGA
>CAXTZL010000382.1:0-2277 GCA_964248555.1 uncultured Bryocella sp. | reverse complement strand
TGCGGCGTCATCGCCTGCAAGGAAAAGTTCCTTCGCCAGATGCCGGGCCGCCTCGTCGGCGAGACCAAGGATGTCAACGGCAAGCGCGGCTTCGTGCTGACCCTGAGCACCCGCGAGCAGCACATCCGCCGCGAAAAAGCGACCTCCAACATCTGCACCAACCAGGCCCTGGTCGCCCTCATGGTCACCATTTTCATGACCGTCTATGGCAAGCAGGGTTTGCAGGACCTCGCCGCGCAGAACCTCGCCAAGGCGGACTACCTGCGCAAAACCCTCATCAAGGGTGGGGCGAAAACGCTCTTTGACGGCACACCTCGCTTCCACGAGTTCGTCCTGAACACAGAAATCCCAGCGGCTGAGCTCAATGAGCAGCTCCTAGGCGACAACATCGTCGGCGGTCTCGCCCTCGCTAAGTGGTACCCCGAACTGGGCGAAAACGCCTCCCTCTGGTGCGCTACGGAAGTCGTCACCCGCGCGCAGATGGATGCCGCCGCCGCAGTCCTGGCGTCGGCGCTGCAAAGCGCAGCCGTCAACTCGCAAGGGGAGCTCGTAGGCGCGAGATGAAACCGTCAGTCATCGGTGGTCTAATCGGTGCCTTCATCGGCATGATGTTTATCTTGGCGACCAAAATCTTCGTGGTCATGTCCACGCCGGTCCTGGGCCTGCTCTGGCCCACACGCTTTTTCATGACAGCGTTCACAGGCTTCGGTCCGTTTGGGCACATGATGCTGGACACGGTCGCGATCTTCGCTTCCATCCTGCTCTATGCCATCGTGGGTTATGTTGTGGGTTGGCTATTCTCACAAGGGGGCAACGCATGAACGATCTTCACGAGTACGCCGTGACGGTAACCTGGACGGGCAACACGGGCGTCGGCACCACAGGCTACAAGGATTACAGCCGTGCCTTTGAGCTCGAAGCCGAAGGCAAGCACAGCATCGCCGGCTCCTCCGATCCGGCTTTCCGCGGGGACAACGGCCGCTGGGACCCTGAAGAACTGCTCCTCGGTTCGCTCTCCGCCTGCCACAAGCTTTGGGTGCTGCACCTGGCGGCGGTGGCCGGCGTGGTCATCACCGGATACGTGGATCAGGCCGAAGGCACCATGCGCACAACTCCCGGCGCCGAGACGGGCCGTTTCGAGCAGGTTACCCTGCGCCCGGCGGTCACCGTCACCCGCGGTAGCGACGCCAGCCTCCTCCCTGCGCTGCACCAAGATGCGCACCGCCGCTGCTTCATCGCCAACTCGGTCAACTTTCCCGTTCGCTGCGAACCTACCGTCCACTTCGAGAACAAAATCGTCGAGAACGAAATGAAACAGGAGCTCGGCATCCGTGGACGTTAGCGCACTGGAGGGTCAAGAGCTTTCTACCGTCGAATTCGTCGCGGATTATCTACGCCTCCGCTTTGACGGTCCCATGCTCACGTTCTACGCCTGGCCGCACGTTCTGTTGTCCGACTTTTCCATCGCCTTCGGCGAACCCGAATACCGCAATGCCCTCTGTGCCCAAATTGGCGAAATGGTCTCTACCGCCAAACTCGAAGAGCTCGACTCGGTAACCGTCGAGTTCGAATCCGGCACCGTGATCGCACTCAGCCTGCGCGAAGAAGATCTCGACGGCCCCGAATCCGGCAACTACAGCGAAGACGGCAGTGAAGAGGGCGGCGAAGAGTTCTAAGCCGCACCGAAGCCCGCCCATCCAACAGCGACCGCAGGCTAGGGGTGCGCGGCGGCTTACTTCTCCTCCGGCGGCTTGCCCTTGGCAAAGGGGGGTGTCCCCTTCGAAATCCGCTTGAACAAAAACTCCTGCAGCAGATTGCGCACGGCACTATCAGCAACACCCAGCAGTGTGTTGTCGATGGCCAGCGTCAATCCGTTATCGCTGCCCGGATGCCACGTTCTGGACAGGTAGCCGGCGGTGAAGTTCCCCAGCGTATGCGTGTAATTGGGCTCCACCCGGCCACCGTCGCTGCGGGCCGTCACGGCGGAAACCAGCGCATGGAGCGTACGGCTCGGAATGCTTCCCGTCCCCTGGTAAAAATACCGGGGATCCTGGTGAAAAATCACCGGCAGCAAGGCCGAGCCAATGAAACGTCCGGCAATCACATCCCCATAATTGGCGGCATACCGTTCAAAATAACCACCGGCACCACCGCCGTACTCCGGAAACGTGTTGTTTGCCTCTTGAATCCCGGCGGTAATGCCCGTTCCGATAAAAACCCAGGGAGCGGTGGGAGGGGTTGTTGCCTGGCTTCCATTTCTTGCCGTTCAATGGCGGG
>CAXTZL010000381.1:0-2283 GCA_964248555.1 uncultured Bryocella sp. | reverse complement strand
CGGCCCGGGCAAGGGGCCCGGCGGCCCTGCGCCGGGGCTTCGGCGGTTTTCGCCGGAGCGGTACCGGCATCACCGCGAGTACAATGCAGGTATGGGGGCAGCTGCTTTTTATGCGGTGCTCCTGGTGCGATTTCTGGGGGCCCATCGGGCTCACTAGGCATCCACACCTGTGACTTTCCGGCCGGGGGACGATCGACGTTGAAGCACAGAACTCCCTCCGTGATCCCGCGGACTATCACGCAAGGCGCAGCTTTTCTCCTCTTGGGTGCGGCTTCGCTCGCGCTCGGCGCCAGGCAGCTTCCCGCCCAGATCTTCGCGCCTAAACCCACCGTGCAGCGGCCGATTCCGGTGCTGCAGCCGCCGGGGGGTGGATTCGTGTACCCGCAGCACGAAACGCTGACCTTTTCCGTGGACTGGCGCGTGTTCCAGGCGGGTACGGCTGTCTTTCACCTCGAAAATAGCGGTAACATCGAAAAAATCTCCGCAACAGCCGACTCGATCGGAGCCGTGAACATGCTATTCCCGGTGGTAGATCGCTTCCAGGCAGGCATGGACACCAAAACCGGCTGCTCCACCGGCTTCAACAAGCAAATTCAGGAGGGCCGGCGAAAGATCGCCTCCGAGCTGAACTTTGACTACGCCCACGGCAAGCAGAATGAATACGCCCGCAACCTGGTAAAAGGCACGGCCACGCGCCGGGAGGCCAACATTCCGGCCTGCGTCACCGACTCGCTTTCCGCCATCTTCTACCCCCAGTCGCAGCCGCTGGTGGTCGGGCAAACAATCGAATTTCCGCTGGCCGACTCCATGCGCACGGTGACGGTAGGCATGAAGGTGGAAGCACGGGAGGAGATCAAGACTCCCGCCGGCACCTTCCAGACCGTGAAGGTCGAGGCAACAGCGGATGAGGGTATCGTGAAAAACCGGGGCCACATCTGGATCTGGTACACGGACGACCCCCGCCACCTGCCCGTGCAAATGCAGGCCCGGCTCTTCTGGGGCACGATTACGTTCCACCTGCAATCGATCGACATGCGGTAACCCTCCCGGAGCCCCTGGCCGTTCAGGCCTTCGGCGTGCATCCAAAAAGGGGCGAAAGGAAGTGCACGGATGAGCAAGACGCTGGACAACAAGGACGAGGTGATGGCCACACAGCCGGTGCTGTACTCCGATCAGGAGCCCTTTACCGTGGCGGATTTTCCTGACCCCGCAACCGCCCATGTGGCGCGCACCGCCCTGGAGTCGGCCGGCATCGCCGTCTTTCTGCAGGGGGAGCATGCCAATAACCTGCTGCCCATCGCATTTGGGGCCCGGCTTCTGGTGCAACCGGCGGACGAGGCGCGGGCACGCCAGATCCTGGCAGATTTCGAAGCGCAACCCGTTAGCTTGACCGACGTGGATGCAGCCGAAGAGGCCGGCGAAGGGAAGGCCCGGCGCAGCGGGGCAGGAGCACGGGAGACCCCATGAAGCGGGAACGGGCAGTGATCTGCCTCTCAGGCGGCATGGACTCCACCGTGTGCGCGGCCCTGGCGGCAAAGCAATATGACGCCTATGGCGTACACCTGAGCTATGGCCAACGCACCGAAGCACGCGAGTTGCGGGCGGCGCGAAGTGTCGCGGAACTTACGGGCATGAAGGATCTGCTGGAGCTGCGCACCGACCTGTTCCGGCGTATCGGCGGTTCCGCGCTTACAGACGAATCCATCGCCGTGCCGGTCGCCGAGCCCGAAGCCGGTGGTCAGGCGGCCAGCGAGCGCACCGGGGCCGAGGTGCCGGTCACCTACGTCCCCTTCCGCAACGCCCACCTGCTCTCGGCAGCCGTAAGCTGGGCTGAGGTTCTGGGCGCCACCCGCGTGGTCATCGGGGCCGTGGAGCAGGACAGCTCCGGCTATCCGGACTGCCGGCCGGCCTACTACGACGCCTTCAACGCACTCATCGCGCAGGGCACGCGCGACGGCACCATTCGCGTCGAAACGCCGCTCCTCCGCCTGCGCAAGTGGGAAATTGTGCAGCTGGGAGTTGAACTCGGCGCTCCGTTGCATGTAAGTTGGTCGTGCTATACGGGGGAAACGGAAGCCTGCGGCGTCTGTGAAAGCTGCGTCCTCCGGTTGCGTGCCTTTGCCGAAGCCGGCGCCACCGATCCCATCCCCTACGCGCGGCATGCCGACGCAAGGCAAGCTTGACCTCTTGTGAGCTCCACCCGTTTGCCCATCCTGTCCGGAGAGAAATCATGATGAAAGATAAAAAGTTGTTCCCCTTGGCCGCCGGCGCGCTGTTCAGCCT
>CAXTZL010000380.1:0-2285 GCA_964248555.1 uncultured Bryocella sp. | reverse complement strand
AAGAAACGCCCGCGCACCGAGAAGTTGCACACGCTGTTGAGCCGCTCGCGCACTTCCTGAATCGTTGTAGATTCCGAAGAGGGCGGAGCCGGAGCCCGAAAGCGCTGCATAAAGCGCCAAAGAACTACCGTCCGAGGAACCGGCTAGAGCACGCTTGAGATCACGGAGGGAAGGGTGTTGCTGGAAGGCAACTTCCTCAAAGTCGTTTTCGACCCCGGCGTGGACAAGCGCGAGAAGAGGATTCTCGGCCAGATCGTCTGGTTGCTCCCCTGAAGGAGCAGCGATACCGGTTGGTACTCGTTTTGGCCCTGCAGATACCCCGGAAGGACACCATGCGGAGCTTAAAACTCGGCTCAACTCCATGAGTCTATCGTCATTGGTTCCGTTCGTCAAGGGTGTGGCGCTGTCGGGACTTTGCGGGGGGGCGGTGCGGGTGTCGAGTGCGCGGAAAGCCGCGGCCGTGCTGACGCCAACAGAAGGAACGGCGACGACAACCGGCAGGGTGGGCAAGTCGGGTAGGGGATAGACGGCCTCTCCGCGGTTAAGGCCGAGGACCGTGCCGCCGAGTAGGAAAAGGGGGACGTCGGAGCCGATTTCCGCGGCCAGGGCGAGGCGTTTGGAGCCGGGCAGGGCGCAGCCGAGTTCCCGCTCCAGGCCGAGCAGGGCCGCTGCAGCGTTGGCGGAACCGGCACCCAGGCCGCCCTGAACGGGGAGTCGTTTTTTCAGGTGGATGTCCACCTCGGCGGTGAGGCCGAGGTGGGCGAGGGCGGCGTCCACGATACGCCACGCGGTGTTGCGGTCGGCATCGCCCCTCCCGGTGCAGGGTACGCCGGGGGTGTCGGTGCGGAGCTTGATACGGGTGATGGCGGCCGGACGGGCGCTTACCGTGACGAGATCATGCAGTGCGAGTGTCTGGTAGAGGGTGGCGAGGGCGTGGTAGCCGTCAGGGCGGGGCGGGCCGACGGCGAGGCCAAGATTGATCTTGCAGAAGGAGCGGACTTGTGTGGGCATGTGTTTTCGCTTTTTTGGCGGTGGTTCTGATTCCTAGGTGACTGCCTGGAGTGGGGCCGTTGAAGGTCAGGGCGCGGTGGCGAAGGAATCGGCAACTACACGCACGGGGGTGGGGCGGGGCTGAAGGCCGCGGCCGAGGATCCGGCAGCCCATGAGCCGGTCTTCGATGACGGCTTCGGGAGCGTGTCCCACAGCTTCAGGCCGTCGTAAAGGGCGAAACGGTCGACCGCGAGCAGGTCTACGCCGGTCTCGGCGGCTGCCGGACGCCGGGGGCCACGGAGAGCGGCCAGAATGGCGGCGGGGGAGGAGGCGAGACGGTTTTCGTTGCTCCCCAGCAGCGTGGGCAGGACCGGAAAGGCGGTCTGGTGCAGGCGCTGTGCGGAGGAGGTGATCGCCGGCGCGACGCCAATGGTTCCGTGGTCGTTGTAGAGCGGCTTCGGCGCAGCCGGTTGCGGCTAGTCGATGAGCATCCAGGGCGAAGAGGATTGCTTGTGAAAAGAAGAGATGCAAAGAGAACTGTTGCTTTGCCAGTTCCTGCCGATAAGAGTTGTACGGGACTTCGTAGGTCTTGAGGAGAAGATCGCGACGAAGCCCGGCGACGCGCAGGCCGGGAAGTGGGTGGGAGGTGGTGGAGGAGCCGAGGACGGCAAGACGAAGATTTTTAAACCCGGGTAGATGACCACCATGGGCCGTCAGGGTGCAGTTGAGTGTGCAGTTGGGCTTGATCGAGGGAGGGAGATCGAGGCGCACCCACGCCAGACGCCGAAGGGTGCCCGCGGCTTCTGAGGGGAGCAGTTGGCTCGGAGGCTGCGTCGCTGCCGGTTCACCAGAGAACGCGGACAACCACTTCCATTTCATGCCAAGTCTCCCTTCGCCGACGGTTATCCGGCGACCGGACTCCAGGTTTTATTGTACGAGCGGTCAATCAGCGTGGTCCTTTGGCCCCCGTTGGGTCAAAAAGAAGGATGCGGCCCGACTTTCACGGTCAGTGCCCTGCGACACCTGCCTGGATGAAGGTAGAGGTGCGGTCGTGGAGTTCGTGGAGGGCATTTCGTTGATGTAGACCATGTGACCGGTAGGGAAGAACTTGTATTCGATGTTGGTCTGGAGATTTTGGGGAATGGGGAGGTGCTTCATTTCGTAGACCGCGCCGTAGTAGAGCGTGCCGAGATCGAAATAGCCGCCCATGAGCAGGACGTGCATACGGGGGTTGACTTTGAGGGTGTAGGCGAGGTCGGGCATGACGTTGGTGAAGGTGTTCCAGGCCTGCCCGG
>CAXTZL010000379.1:0-2304 GCA_964248555.1 uncultured Bryocella sp. | reverse complement strand
GCGGACGGTCCAATCAGGGGTGGGGTCGGCGTAATACTCAGCGCTTCAAAGGGTGCATTGTCAGTAAGATTGAACAAAGACGCCTCCCCGGAAGTGATCGCCTGCGCGCCGGGATCGGTCTGCATCTCCTGGCGGGCATAGAAGAAGTAGCGGCCCGCCTGAATGTGCCCCGAATATCCCGTGATCGCGCTCGTTCCGCGGCCAAGAGGGCGGCCATAATCGTTCCACCATGTTTGACCAAAGTGAAATCCGTCCGTAAGAGCAGGACCGGCAATGGTTCCGGCGCGCGCATAGACCGTTTCCAGGGTAGCCGTAGCTTTCCCATCCGGTTCTCGCAGTTCCTCTTCAAGCCGTGGCAGCAGCCGTTCCGCCTCGGCTTTAGTGCCACTGTCCAGTTCAACGTCAAGGGCGCCAAAGCCAAACAGAATGTCTTCAGCTTCTCGCAATTGACGGCGACATTCCTGGCGCGTCCAAGGACGGATACCAACACTTTGCGACGGAATGGCTCCCAGATTGGCCAATCGCTCCAGCGCAGGATAAAGCCAGCTGTCCATAGGTACATACGTGGAGCCGGTTCGGTCATCATCCACAGAAGGGTCTGTTGGACGGGAAATACCGGCTACCGCACCCTGCAAGAAGGCATCCGCGGCACCCGTCGACTGAGCTAACGTTTGCGGCAAAATAATACAAGAACCTATTAGAGAACCCAATACCTGTAATTTCGCAATCAAGTCGATGTTCCCGTACCGTGTGTCTGTTGAAGCGAAATTGGTTTCCCAACTCAGTGTATGGGAAACAACCTCGCCCTGGTTGCAAGCGTGCCTCCCCTTCCGGGAAGCTTGGCACAAGGCCTGTTCGTAGATTCCGCCGTGAAGGGGGAAGTCGAGCTGCGAGCTTTCAGGCTGATCCGGATCGGAAGCCTGAATGGTGCCGGATTCAGAAATGCACTGCCAGTATGGCCAACCATTCCAGTGAATTCCCTTGAAATTACGAGTCTGATAACAGGCCTAGGCTGAGAGCCGCCAGAAATTGGTGCAGGAAGAGAGCCGCCGCTTCCATCTGAGCGGCAGGTGCTGTTCCCGCAGACCAACTGCGAGCGGCCACACAGCAGCCTGGACTACCGCACGCCACAGGAGTTCCGGCGGCCGTTAGGCTATGCAGATATGGAAAGCGCTTCGCGCTTCCCAGACCACACAGCCTCGGCGGCTACGAGACCTTCTCGGAGCCAAACCCTTAACGGAGAATCTCCAATTATGACTGGTTGAGAAAGCGGGGGCAGGTCAATAAGTCTTCTCCGTGCCGTCTTTCAACTCGACCGTGAGCCGGTTACCTGGAGCATCAACGCTCAGCACCCGCGCATACTCACCCTTGGCGATACCGGTCTCTTTGGAATCTCGACTGTAAAGCAGCACATCACCGGGACTATACCGTGCGGCCCACATGCGATCGGCTCCGGTGAGATCCTGACGGGGCACCAGCACCTCCGTCCGGTGCTCTTCCCTGCCTACGACGCCTTTGACCTGCAGCTCGGCATGGATCGCCTAGTTGATCTCGGCGCGGGAGCGGTTGTCGGGCGATACGACCAGCGTGCTTTCGGGAGCCTTGGCGTATTCCTTCGCGATAGCAGCGATGCGCTCCTCGTGACCTTTCACCTCGTGGATGCGGCCCTGCCGCTCCAGTCCCGCAAGCGCCTCGCCTACGTCGCCCTTAGCCAGCTGCTCGACGGTTTGCTTCAGCTCCGGGTCTTTCTGACGCACGATCTCCTCCAGCCGAACCGTGCGCATGCCACCCTCCTGCATCTGGGCGAAGATGCGGCCGGCCTCGACGGACTCATGCTGCCGGGTGTCGCCCACCAGCAGAACGCGGTCGTTCGGATGAAGGCGGCCGACGAACTCATGCATCTGCCGGGTGGAGGCCAGCGAGGTCTCATCCACCACATACAGTCGGCGCTCTCCGGTGTCCACACGCTCACCTCGGGCAAGCGCTCCATGCGCAGCGTCTCTGCCGTCGTGTACTGCTGGCCCTCGTGTCCATTCCTGGTTCCGGCCCCGTGCTCGACGGCGCGGAACTCGCCCGTCTTCACCCGGCGATCAAACTCCTGCCGTACCTCCATGTAGGTGGCCTCGCCCATGCTGCGGTCCATGGCCGCGGTCAGGATCGTCCGCTCGCTATCGACCGCCGTACGCTCGAAGACATGATCGCGGGCATAGGTGACGCCCTGTCGCGCGGCAGACTCCGGAGCCTGACCACGTTCCTGGCTGTGCTTCTGCGTACGCGCCTCGGCTACCACCCGCTCCGCCTGGT
>CAXTZL010000378.1:0-2307 GCA_964248555.1 uncultured Bryocella sp. | reverse complement strand
GGGTAAGCCATGGGAAGTCCTCGGTGCGATTGTAGAGGATGCGCCTCTGCGGAAGATTGCCGAAATGTGTCGTATCGAACCGTTGCAGAATGAATGCTGTCCGGCGATGCTCGATCGCTCTTAGGAGAGTGGGGCGGTGATGATGGGGGTGGCTGAAGGCCGCGCCCGCTTGTAGAACGGCGTGGCTACAACCTGGGCGCGGGCCGGGGTGCCGCGAATCTCCACGGCGAGTTCGGTTCCGGGCTCCAGGTACGCGGTCGGAACGTAGGCCAGGGCGATGTTTTTCCTGATGAATGGGCCCGGCGAGCCGGAGGTGACGTAGCCGATGCGCTCGCCCTGGGGAGAGAGCACGGCATAGCCGTCGCGGGCGATGCCGCGGTCGAGCATCTCGAGGCCGATGAGGCGCTTTTGCGGGCCGCCCTCGTCGACGATCTTCTGCAACGCCTCACGGCCGACAAAGTCGGTGCCCTTGTCGAGCTTGCAGTACCGTCCGAGGTTGGCTTCGAGGACGTTCAACTCGTCGGAGATCTCGTGGCCGTAGAGGGCCATGGCGGACTCCAGGCGCAGGGTGTTGCGGGAGCCGAGGCCGCAGGGCTGGATGTCGAACTCTGCGCCGGCAGCCAGGAGCTCGCCCCAGACGCGCGAGCTGGTGGGTTCGTCGGCGGGAATGTAGATCTCAAAGCCGTCTTCGCCGGTGTAGCCGGTGCGGGCGATGAGCACGTTGTGACAGCCGGCGACCTGGCCCCAGGTGAACCAGTAGTTCTTCATCGGGGCCAGATCGGTTCCGGTAAGTTTTTGCAGCGTGTCTTTGGCCTTCGGGCCTTGAATGGCTAGCTGGGTGTAGAAGTCGCTGACGTCCATTACATGGACGCCGCCCATGTTGCCGATGACGGAGCGGACCCACTGCACGTCCTTGGTGCGGGTGCCGGCGTTGATGACGATGAGGAAGTCGTTTTCGCCGAGTTTGTGCAGCACGACGTCATCGACGAAGGTGCCGTTCGGGTAGAGCATAGCGGAGTAGTGGGCCTGTCCGGTTTGCAGCTTGCTGGCGTCGTTCATCAGCAATTTTTGGACGGCGGCGAGCGAGTTGGGACCGCGCAGCTGGATGTCGCCCATGTGGCTGACGTCGAAGATGCCGACCCCGGTGCGGACCGCCATGTGTTCGGCCACCAGGCCGGCGTACTGCACCGGCATGTCCCAGCCGCCGAAGTCGACCATGCGGGCCTTGTGGCTGTGGTGGGTGGCGTGGAGGGCAGTGCGGCGCAGCGTGGAGAGGGCTTCGGTGGTGGCCATGGGGAGTCCTGCCTGGAACGGGATTGCCGCCTGCCGGAAAGGGAGGGCGTGCTGCCTCAGGGTACCAAAATGGCCGGATGCGGGCCCGGTCAGCCCCGTGCGCCGCGTTCCCTGCGGCTTGCACGTGCGAAGCTGCTTATGGCGAAGTAGCCGAACAGCAAACCGAAAAAGGTGAAGACCCAGAGGTGGTGAGCGGCGAAGGGTCCGGCTGGTGTGCGGAGAGTGCCGCGCAGCCTCCAGGCGGCAGTAAGCATGGTGCTGGCGATCAGGGCAAAGAAGGTTCCGGTGACGCGCAGCCAGAGCGCGCCCGAGTAGGTGGCCAGCGGCTGCCAAAAGGAACGTTTCAGGTGGCTGCGGGTCTGGCCGCGTTGTTGGCCGCCCGGTCTTTGACGAACTGGCGGGGCGAAATCGGGCCGAAGCACTGTGACGGGCTCTGTGTGCAAGTGGTTGCGGACTTCGGGAGGAGGTTGAGACGGGGTTGGTGCGGGGGTTGGGGGTGCCGTGCTGGCCTGGGCGACGGCAGCAATCGTTTTGCCCAGATGGCGGGTTCCGTACCCCAGCGCGCGACCTAAGCGAACCTTGTCCACAGCTTTGAGTGTAACGAGCAAGGACGCGTTCTGCAGCGCGGGTGCATCTTACGATCGAATCGCGGCGAAACACGCTGCTTCCCTGGAGGATCAGAGCGGATGAAGAAATTCATTTGGACGATTGGTGGTTTATGCGCTGCTGCGGCGGGATTTTTGGTGATCGGGCGCAAACAGCAGGCCCAGCCGGTCGAGGACCTGGCGCACCGTCTGGAGGAAGCCTGGGCGGATCACCATACGAGGGTGTAGGTGCGCGTCATCCCGCCTTCGCGGGGAGAGCCGGCGCTGTTCGGGTGATTGGCGCTCCGTCGCTGAATGGCGTAACCTTTCAGAAGATGGACCCGCCACTGCCGTTCCCGCGCTTTGTGCGGGAATACCCATTGCGTGGGCAGAATGTATTTTGCTCCAAGCCGGAGGTGGTGTTGAATCA
>CAXTZL010000377.1:0-2353 GCA_964248555.1 uncultured Bryocella sp. | reverse complement strand
CGGCAACGGGCCGCCGTTCCAGGGTGTCGAGGTAGAGCCGCAGGCTGGCCACGGGTGTCTTCAATTCGTGGGTCACGGCATTTAAAAAGCTGTCCTGGCGCTCATTGCGGCGGATCTCACGCAGAAGAAAGACTGTGTTGAGCACGACCCCGGCAATGAGGATGGCAAAGAGCAGCACCCCCAGCAGATCGATGGCGAGACGTCGGCCGTTATGCAGCACCCAGGTCACATTCAGTGCCACCGCCAGGCAGATCAGGCAGACTCCGAGCGTGATGAAGAAGGCCTGGCTGGCGCGGCGGCGGTTGAGATTCATGGTCGTCCGAGGGAGAGTATAGCGGCAGGCTGCTCACCACTGCCCGCAATGCCAAAAGCCGTCCCAGGGAGGACGGCCTTTGCAGTGGCATGCAAGAAGACTGCTGGTTTAGTTCGCGCCCGCCGGACGGGGGTCGTTCGGATCGAACTTCGCGATCTGGACTCGCTTGGCAAGACCCATCTTTTCCATCACCCAGATGCCGTAGTAGTTGATGTCGAACTCATACCAAGCAAGTCCGTGACGGGCGCTGACGGGGTGTGCGTGGTGGTTGTTGTGCCAACCTTCGCCGCCGGTAATCAGAGCCACCCACCAGTTGTTACGCGAGTCGTCGCGGGTTTCAAAGCGGCGATTGCCCCAAAGGTGTGTAGCTGAATTGACCAGCCAGGTCGCGTGCAGGCCAAGTGTGGTGCGCAGAAAGGTGCCCCAAAGCATCATGCCGATCGCACCGACGATGCGGTGGCCCGGATTCGCCAACGCCGCGCCGAGCGCAAGCTGCAGGAAAGCGGCAACCGTCAACGGCAGCCAATGATAGCGGGAAAGCCAGACCTGCACGCGATCGCGGGTGAGATCGGGAGCGTAGCGTCCCAAAAGGGCGGTTTCGGAGTGCAGGGCGCGACCGGACAGAATCCAGCCGGCATGGGCCCACCAGGTTCCATCGTGCGGCGTGTGCGGATCACCTTCGTGGTCGGAAAACTGATGATGGACGCGATGCGTGGCCACCCAGAAAATGGGTCCGCCCTCAAGCGCCATGGTGCCGCAGCCCGAGAGAAAATATTCCAGCCACTTCGGCACGCGATACCCGCGGTGGGTCAGCAGGCGATGGTAGGCCATACCGATGCCCACGTTGATTGCTAGAAAGTACATAACGACGCCGGCAAGCAGGTTTTTCCAGGAGAAAAAGAACAGGGCGGCAATGGCAAGAACGTGGAAGGCACCCATGAAGATGCTGGTAATCCAGTTGATGCGGCCCTCCTGGTGCTCACGGCCCATACGCAAATCCTGTTTGATCTTTTCCGTCGTTTGCTGCACGGAGGACATACGGTCCCCGTTGGGATCAGGCGAGGTGGGGGAGGGTTCCGGGTTAAGTATGGCTGAGCTCATGGAAAGGGGTCAATCTCCTCACCTCTGACCATACAGAGCGCCTCCAGCGAGTGGTGTAAGACTTCTGTAAGCGCCCCGAAAGGTGTACGAAGGGGTACTCTGGGTGGCACCGCTGTGTCAGAACTGGAAATAAAGGAATGACGCCGGCTTACCCAGATTCGCGAGAACGGCAAAGAAAAGCACCGCCATCGCCAGGCCCCAGCGCAGGTTCGGCTTCCAGTGCAGGCTGTCCATCCAGGCCACCGGGGCCGCCGCAGAAACAGGTTCCTCTTTAAGAATCTGCTGTGTGTTCGGCAAAAACCAGACGATGGGGAAAAGGGCAAAGGCGAGACCCGCGTCCGTCAGATTGCCGAGGCTGCCGTGTCCGTGCAGACCGAACAAATCGCCGAACAGGCGGAAGGCGCCGGCCAGAGAATTGGCCCGAAAGAAGACCAGCGCGAGCGCAACCTGCAAAAACACACCAAGTCGCCTCAAGAGGGTGCTCACTCCAGAGTTTGTTCCGGGTTCCTCGGGGTTTGGGCGTTGTCGGAAGTGCCGCCATGCCTGATTGGCCGTAAGGTATACGCCGTGGACCAGGCCGAAGAGAACAAACTGAATGCCGGCACCATGCCAGAGCCCGGTCAGCAACATGGTAAGCAGAGTCGGAAAGGCCACCATCGCGGTAAATCCCGCGGGCGTTGCCAGGGTCATGCGAGAAACCTTTTTGCCCGCGGCGAGACGGCGGCGCTGCACTGCCAACAGGATGGGGTTATAGAGATACAGCGTGATGTAGCGCGTAAGGGTCATGTGCCATCGCTGCCAGTACTCCGTGATGCTGGTGGCTTTGAAGGGTGAATCGAAGTTCAGCGGGAAGCGGATCGAAAAAATGCGAGCCAGCCCGATCGCCATATCCGAATACCCGGAAAAGTCGAAGTACAGCTGCATGGTGTACGTCACCAG
>CAXTZL010000376.1:0-2359 GCA_964248555.1 uncultured Bryocella sp. | reverse complement strand
TGCTGATGAGCGGTGCCGACCTCCGTGCCGGGGGCGTGGCCTGCGTCGAGCGGCTTCGCAACCCCATCCACGCCGCCCGCCTGGTGCTCGAGCGCTCTCCGCACGTCTATTTCGTCGGTTCGGGCGCGGAAGACTTCGCCGCCCGCCACGGCATGCCGCTCGTCGAAAACGCCACCCTCGTGATCCCGCGTGAACAGGCGCGGCTGCACCAGTTCCTTCGGAATGAGGCCGCAGGCCTGCCCGACACCACCTTCGCCGGCTCGGCCGCCGCATCTGCGGTTCCCGCTTACGATCCCGCTCTAACCGCAACTGCAATCGATGAAGCCATCCAGCATGGACTGCCCACCGAGTTTCAGTTCGAGGACCCGACCCTGCACTCGCATGACACCGTGGGTGCCGTCGCGCTCGACGCTGCGGGCAATCTTGCCGCCGGTACCTCCACCGGGGGCACGCTCGCCAAAACGCCCGGACGCGTCGGCGACTCCTCGCTGATTGGCTGCGGTTGCTACGCCGACAACGCCTCGGCCGCCGTCTCCCTCACCGGCTGGGGCGAGCCCATCATGAAGCTCGTGCTCGGTAAGTGGGCCGCCGACCGCGTAGCCGCTGGCAGCACACCGCAACAGGCTGCAGCCGACGCCATCACCTACCTGCACACGCGCCTGGGCGGCCACGGCGGCCTCATTCTGCTCGGGCCCGATGGAGAGATCGGCCTGGCTCACAACACACCCCGCATGGCCTGGGGCTACGCCACACCCGAAGGCCAACACTTCGGCACAGAAGTACATTAGAAAACCGAAACGCAAGATGACCTGAATGTCTATGCGGCCACCGGCTCCCCCATCAGCGCCGGCTTCACCGCCGTACCCAGCAAGTCAATTGATCGCATCATGCCGGCATGCGGAATCGGGCCACCGCTCATCATCAGGCTCACCCGCGATACGCCGCCGAGCACCTGGTTGATATGTCGCAGCTTGGCCGCGGCTGTCTCTGGGGAGCCCACCACAAAGGCTCCCAACGGTCCCGTCTGCGCGTTAAAAGCCGCTCGGCTTGTAGGCGCCCAGCCCCGCTCCCGGCCAATGCGGCCGAAGGTGTGGGAATACCCCGGCCAAAGCTCGTCAGCCGCCTTCGCGTCCGTTTCGGCCACATAGCCGATAGCATGCACTGCCACATCCAGCGACTCGGGGGCATACCCAGCCCGGCGACCGGACTCGCGGTAAAGATCGATCATGGAGCGGAACCGGTGCGGCTCGCCACCAATGA
This sequence comes from uncultured Bryocella sp., assembly GCA_964248555.1. Lineage (GTDB taxonomy): Bacteria > Acidobacteriota > Terriglobia > Terriglobales > Acidobacteriaceae > Granulicella. The sequence continues at coordinate 1,099 of CAXTZL010000376.1, read as the reverse complement.
TGGCGACCGTCAGCGGCAGTCCCAGCATGCCGGCCCGGGCAAAACTGTTCGGTGTTCCGCCTACGCCCAGCCGAATGGGTAACGCTTGCTGCAACGGCCTCGGAAACACGCCCTGGCCGGTCAACGACGCCCTGTGCTTGCCCTGCCAGAACACCTTCACCTCATCCCGCAGATGCAATAGCAAATCCAGCTTCTCGGCAAAAAGCTCATCGTAATTCTTCAGGTCGAAGCCAAACAGGGGATACGACTCAACAAAAGACCCCCGCCCCACAACGATCTCCGCGCGTCCCCCGGATATCAGATCCAGCGTCGCGAACTGCTGAAAGACCCGAACCGGATCTTCCGAACTCAGCACGGTGACGGCGCTGGACAGTCTGATGTTCTCCGTGCGCGCGGCGGCAGCGGCCAGCAGAATGGGCGGCGCCGAGGCGATGTACTCCTCCCGGTGATGCTCCCCGATCGCATACACGTCCAGTCCCACCCGGTCAGCCAACTCCACCTCGGCCAACATCTGCCGGACGCGTTCCGCGCCGGCGCGGGCCAGGTTTTGCCCTGGCGTACTCATGATCTCCACGAAGCTGTCGATGCCGATCTGCATTTTCCCCCGCCTTCCGGTGCGCTCCAAAATCAACGCGCATCTCCGCCTCTCTCTTCAAGAGGAAGCGCCGGCATATCCGATGCCATGAAGGCCGCAAGGACGCAACACGGCTCCGGACGCAGCATTGACCGCGCGGCAACAGCTAGTTTTGCCTCGTTCCCCCGCTCGCCGGTGACGCGTTCGTGGCCGTGATGGGGTGAGGGAGGTGCGGCCCCGCAGCCTGCTCGGGCCGGGGCAACAAACTGGGTGGCACCGGCAGCAAGGGAGCTTTTGCATCAGCAGACAGCGCCCAAGGGGACAGGGCGCCCGGCCACTGATAAGGAGCCTCCACTGCCGTGCCAAAGCCGACCATCGGCGTTCGCGCCAGTTTCCACGCCGTGCGATTCAGGGTCACAAACAGGGCAGTCGGCTCCTTGCCCTTGTCATTGACAAGACTTTGGACGCCAGTCAGATTGAAGGTGTGCCCGGCCACCTGCATCGTCAACTGACTATCCTGATAAA
>CAXTZL010000375.1:0-2363 GCA_964248555.1 uncultured Bryocella sp. | reverse complement strand
CGACGCTGTTTGGGATCGTCCTGCGGCAAAGGACGAAACGTAATCTCGCCCTTTGCCCCGAGCAACTCCTGAATCTCCCGCGCACATTCCAGGATCGTCCACTCCACCGGGTTCCCGATATTGGTCGGATCGTGCTCCTCGCTCTTGGAAAGCCGAACGATGCCTTCAATCAGATCGGAAACATAGCAGAAAGACCGTGTCTGCGATCCATCGCCATAGACCGTGAGCGGCTCGCCGCGAAGGGCCTGCATCATCAGGTTGGAGATGACGCGACCATCGTTGGCCTGCAGTCGCGGACCATAGGTGTTGAAAATGCGAACCATATGCGTGTTCACACCGTGATACCGCTGATAGGCGGCCACAAGCGCTTCGGAGAAGCGCTTGGACTCGTCATACACCGAACGCGGCCCGATCGGATTGACGTTCCCCCAATAGGTCTCCACCTGTGGATGCACCTCCGGGTCGCCGTAGCACTCGGAGGTAGACGCCTGGAGAAACCCGGCGTTGTACCGCCGCGCAATCTCCAGGGCGTTCAGCGTTCCCGCAGAGCCGACCTGTAGCGTTTCCACCCCCAGCCGCATGTAGTCGACCGGGCTGGCAGGCGAGGCAAAATTAAAGACGTAATCCACCGCTCCCACATCAAAGGGCAGACAAATATCTAACTCCTGGAATCGGAAACGGTCTTCCGTCTCCAGGTGTTTAAGGTTGGCGAGATTGCCCGTACACAGATTGTCGACGCCTACGACACGATTACCCTCAGCCAGCAGCGCATCGCACAGGTGCGAACCGAGAAAACCGGCCGCACCGGTGACCAGAATGGTTTGCTCACGCATGGAAGTCGATGCATTCATCAGACGGCCGCCGTGGCCGGCTCACGAACCGGTGTGACCGCTGAACGGCCAACGCTCAGATAGGTGAAGCCATTGTCGAGCATCACCTGCGGATCGTACAGATTCCGCCCGTCGATGATGATGGGATAGCGCATCCCGGCGTTGAGCTTGGCCAGGTCCAGCTTCCCAAACTCGTTCCAGTCCGTAAGGATCAGCAAGGCATCCGCGTCCTTGGCTGCATCCTCGACCGACTCCGCATAGCGCAGGCTGGCCGACTCCGGAATCTCCAGCTTCGCCCGTTCCATACCCGCCGGGTCATAGGCGCAGATCGTGCAGCCCTCGCCCAGCAGCATTTCTACAAGGTCGATAGCCGGCGATTCACGCACGTCATCGGTCTCTCCCTTGAAGGCGAGGCCCAGGACAGCCAGGCGCTTGCCACGAAGTGTCCAGAGCGCCGAGCGCACCTTGCCAAGAAAGCGCTTCTTCTGCGCCACGTTGATGCGTTCCACTTCGTGCAAAAGATTGAAGTCCACACCAAGCTGCGCCGCCACGGAACGGAATGCAGCAACGTCCTTCGGGAAGCAAGAGCCGCCGTAACCGATACCCGGCCGCAGAAACTTCGGACCGATACGCGAATCCAGGCCAATACCGCGCGCCACCTGCTCCACATTGGCGTCGGCAGCCTCGCAAAGGTTGGAAACTGCGTTGATAAAGGAAATCTTTAACGCGAGAAAGGCATTGGAGGCGTGCTTGATGATCTCCGCACTTTTGGTCGAGGTCAGCAGCAGCGTCGGCGGGGCCGATGCCGAGCAATCACCCGCAATTGCACCGTCCTTCCCGTAGTAACTACCGGTGGTCAGTGGAGAGTAGATCTCTTGCATCAGCTGCGCGGCTCGTGGACTGTCCGCGCCCACCACGATCCGGTCCGGGTGCAGAAAGTCAGCAACCGCCGTGCCCTCCCGGAGAAACTCCGGGTTGGACACCACATCGAACAGGTCCCGACGCACGCCGTTCCGCTCGATCACGCGCCGGATCCACTCGTTCGTGTACACGGGCACGGTACTCTTTTCAATAATGACCGTGTAATCGGTGATGTGCCGGGCAATTTCGCTGGCCACAGCCTCCACGTAAGAAAGGTCGGCATCGCCCGTCTCCGACTGCGGCGTTCCTACCGCGATGAAGATGGCACGGCAGGACTGCGTCGCCTCGGCAAGGTCCGTCGTGAACCGCACCTTGGTATTGCAATAGCGCTTCATCAACTCGGGCAGGTGATTTTCATGAATGATGGGATCGCCCTTGCGCAAAGCGGCAACCTTCCGTTCGTCGTTGTCGACGCAAACTACGTTATGACCCATCTCGGCAAAACATATTGCCGCAACAAGACCGACGTAGCCAGAACCAACAACTGCAATCTGATTCGCTGTGTCCATTTCCCTCGTTCCTGAGAAATATCCTAACCTTCGAGTAGTGGCATGATCTTATGACACTCTCGTGTTATTACGCAGGACCGACCGGGTCAGTTTGGCCCATTTC
>CAXTZL010000374.1:0-2377 GCA_964248555.1 uncultured Bryocella sp. | reverse complement strand
CGTCGCCGACGGCCTCGGCTTCATGTTCCAGGACCGCGGCCAGCTCTTCTCCCTCGGGGAAGGCCACCCCAACCTCTACGCCCCCGGCAAACGCCCCTTCCAGACCATCATCCCCGGCTTCGCCTCCAAAGACGGCGTCCCCTGGATGAGCTTCGGTGTCATGGGCGGCGACATGCAGCCCCAGGGCCAGACCCAGATCATCGTCAACCGCGTCGACTACGGACTCGACGTCCAGGCCGCTGGCGACAGCCCCCGCTGGCACCACGAGGGCTCCTCCCAGTCCATGGGCGAAGACCCCGCCGGCCTCGGTCCCCTCGGCGTCCTCAAGCTCGAACGCGGCGTCCCCAAAGCCACCCAGGACGCTCTCCGCGCCCTCGGCTGGCCCATCGGTCCCACCGACGGCGGCTTCGGACGCTACGAGTGCATCGAGCACTCCCTCTCCCACTACGACGGCCACACCGACCGCGTCTACTCCGCCGCCAGCGAAATGCGCGCCGACGGCGTAGCCCTCGCCTACTAAAACCCGAAAGCAACCGGAGAACCGGCGGCCAGCGCCGCCTAACGCGCCATCTTATCGAAGAGCCAGAACAGGCAGCCTGAAAGCAGCGCCGCGGCCGGCAGCGTAAACACCCACGCCGCCGCGATGCTGCGAATGGTCGACATCTGCAGCCCGCTCCGGTTAGCCGCCATCGTCCCCGCCACGCCCGAACTCAACACATGCGTCGTACTCACCGGCAGGCCATAGCCGTCTGCCAGCCCGATCGTAATCATCGCCGTGATCTCGGCCGCCGCACCCTGCGCATACGTCAGGTGCGTCTTGCCAATCTTTTCGCCCACCGTCACCACAATGCGCTTCCATCCCACCATCGTCCCCAGGCCCAGCGCCAGTGCCACCGCGACCTTTACCCAGGTCGGAATAAAGCGCGTTGCGTGGTCCAGAAAAGCTTTGTAGTTGGCAACGATCTTGCTGTCCGCGGCACGCAACTTCGGCGCGCCCGCCGCCTTCGGCAACAGCCGCAGCGTCTCGCTCACCACGTACATCTGGTTGCGCACGTTGGCCTGCATATTCGCCGGTACCGAGCCCAGCGAACCATAGGCCGCCGCCTCGTTCCGGATGTCGTTGATCTGCTGTTCCAGCGCCGGAACCACCCCGGGCTCATACGCCTTTTTGCTGATGAAGTGCTCCAACAGCGGCTGCGCATCCCCCACCGGCAGCCCTGGCTGCGCGTAGTGGCTCAACGTCTCCTGCGTCTGCGTTGAAACCGCCGCAAAGGTCTGCATCTGCGACGCGTTCACCGTATGATTCAGCGCATAGGCCGTAGGCACCGTGCCGACCAGGATCAGCATGATCAGCCCCATGCCCTTTTGCCCGTCATTGGATCCGTGAAAGAAGCTCACCCCCGTGCACGTGAACACGAGCAGCGCCCGGATATAAAACGGCGGCGGATCCGTCCCTTCCGGTGCCGTGTACAGCCGCGGATCGCGCGCCACCAGCTTGAAGAGAAAAAAGACCGCTGCCGCCATCACAAATCCGACAACAGGCGAAATCAGCAGCGCCTTGAACATCTTCGTGACCTGTTCCCAGTCCACCCCGGCCGTGCCGCTGTTGCCCTGCATCAGCTGATTGGCTACGCCCACACCCAAAATCGACCCAATCATCGTATGGGAGCTCGATGCCGGCAAGCCCTTCCACCACGTCGCCAGGTTCCAAAGAATGGCCGCCACCAGCAGCGCAAACACCATCGAAAACCCCGAACCCTTGCTGACCTTCAAAATCAGCTCCACCGGCAGCAGGGAAATAATCGCAAACGCCACCGCACCCGAGCTCGTCAGCACGCCCAGAAAGTTCCAGATCCCCGACCACGCCACCGCCACATGCGGCTCCAGCGAGTGCGTATAGATCACCGTCGCCACCGCATTCGCCGTGTCGTGGAATCCGTTCACAAACTCAAATCCCAGCGCAATCAGAAGCGCCAGGCCCAGCAGCAGGTAGGGCAGCACCGAGGCGCTGTGCACGCCGGAAAGGTCATGCACCAGCTGCGTGCCGATGTACACCAGCCCACCCAGCAGCAGAATGCCGAAAAGAACCGAGCCGGCCAGGCCCGGCGAACTTTTCATCATCTTCTGGTCGATGGAGGAATCGCGGGAAGCTGCAATTGCCGAAGGCGCTGTCGCGGGCGTGGCCATGGTGTCTCTCGAAGGGGAATGAACGAACGGGTTGCCGTCAGGCTATGACCACGCACCGTGCGCCTGATGAACCTAGGATGAAAATTCCACCGGTGCAGGTCCGGTTTGCACTGGCCCTGAGGCAAACACATGGCGTCCTAGGCGGTATCCACATATAGCTGAAGTCTGATCCAGGCACAGGCGAGTGCGG
>CAXTZL010000373.1:0-2426 GCA_964248555.1 uncultured Bryocella sp. | reverse complement strand
GACGGCCGCGTCTACGATCCGGAATCGGGCAAAACCTACCGCGGCGAAATGCACAGTGAAGCCGACATTCTGCACCTCCGGGGATACATCCTGTTTCCCGCGCTCGGCCGCAGCGAGCGTTGGAAACGCGTCGCTCCCCTGAACGCCGCTTGCAATGAGCGATAGCCCGGCATCAGAACACCCCACACCTCCTTGGTACAGCGAGAAATTGGTACAGTGGAAAGGTGGACAGCCTCGCTTCGCCGTCGACCTCCCTTGGCATCCCCAGGGGCTTTCAGTGGGCCTCCGCCACCGCCGGGATCAAGGCCAGTGGCAAACCTGATCTTGCCCTGGCTTTCTGCGAGGGCGGTGCCGCGGCTGCGGCCATGTTCACAAGCAACCAGGTGATGGCTGCCCCGGTCATCGTCGGCCGGCAACACCTGCACGCCACCGGCAGCCGTGTATCAGCGGTGCTGGTCAACTCCGGCAATGCCAACTGTGCAACAGGCGAGCCCGGTTTGGCAGCCTGCCGTCGTTCCTGCGTCGCCGTAGCGGAACAATTTGGCAGCGTCTTCGACGAGATCATCCCGTCCTCAACCGGCATCATCGGCGTCCCTCTGCCCGTCGACAAGCTGATTGCGGCTCTGCCCCAGGCCAAAACCGCTCTGGGAGCTACATCGGAGCATTTGCTGGCATTCTCCAATGCGATCCTGACCACCGATACCAGGCGCAAGGTCGCGCGCGCCACCATCGAAGCCGAAGACGGTCGTCCTGTCCACCTCTTCGGCTGCGCCAAAGGCGCAGGCATGATCGGGCCGCAACTGGTGCCGCACGCCACGATGCTGGTGTATCTCTTCACCGATCTGGATGCCTCACCGGGCCAACTGCAGGCCGCGCTGCAATCGGCGGCGGAGTCCAGCTTCAACTCCATCTCCATCGACGGAGATCAGTCCACCAACGACACGGTTCTGCTACTCGCCAGCGGAAAAAGCGGGGTCGCCGCCAGTGACAAACTACTGATCGCCTTCAGCGAGGCTCTTCGCCTGGTCTGCGAATCACTGGCCCACCAGATCGTGGACGACGGCGAAGGCGTAGGCCACGTGGTCACGCTGGAGATCACCGGCGCGCGCACCGACGCCGAAGCCAAACAGGTCGCCCGCAACATTGCCCGGTCCCCTCTGTGCAAAACAGCATGGTCTTCGGCCGACCCGAACTGGGGCCGCTTGCTCTGCGCGGCGGGCTACGCCGGCGTTCCCTTTGACGCGGCTACGGTTTCAATCGCCATCGGGGGACTCCCCGTCTTTGCCGCAGGTACCCGTTCTCCGTCCTTTGACGAATCGGCTACCCACGCCGCCATGAGCGCCCGTGAATACACTATTGTGTTGGATCTGGGGCAGGGCCAGGGCACATCCCGGTTCATCACCTGCGATCTGACCCACGACTACGTCACCATCAACGCCGATTACTCCACCTGAGTACCAAAGGACTCTGGCGCATCCCACCAAACCGCATTTATCGTTGAACTGACGAACAGAAAAGGCCTAGAGGAAACCGCATGGCACTGAAGGTAGACGAGGCTGTACAAAAGGACCTTACCGCAGAAGTCGCGGAGTGGATTGAGGCGTTTGACGCCGTCGTCGCCCACGACTGGGAACAAAGTGCGGCCGTACTGAGCGCCTTGCGCACCCGCGCCCGCGAGGCCGGCATCCCCGCCACAGGCGACGTCACCACGGCTTACCTCAACACCATTCCCAAGCACGACGAAGTGCCCTACCCCGGCGATCGCAGCCTCGAACGCCGCGTAGAAGCCCTCATTCGCTGGAACGCCATGGCGATGGTCCACAAACAGAACAAGTACGACCCCGGCATTGGCGGCCACATCTCGACCTACTCCTCCCTCGCGACTTTGCTCGAGGTCGGCTTCAACCATTTCTTCCGCGCCAAATACGCAACAGAGCAAGGTGAGCAACCAGGCGACTTCATCTACTTTCAGGGCCACGCCTCCCCGGGCGTCTACGCCCGTGCCTTCCTCGAAGGCCGCTTCGACGAAAACCGCCTCAAGAACTTCCGCCATGAACTGCGCGGCGAACCCGGTCTTTCCAGCTATCCGCACCCCTGGCTCATGCAGGACTTCTGGCAGTTCCCCACCGTTTCCATGGGCATCGGACCGCTCAACGCCATCTACCAGGCACGCTTTATGAAATACCTGGAAAATCGCAGCCTGATCCCGCACACCCCGCGCAAGGTCTGGGCCTTCGTCGGCGACGGCGAAACCGACGAAGTCGATACCCTCGGCGCCATTTCGCTGGCCACCCGCGAAGGCCTCGACAATCTCATCTTCGTCGTCAACTGCAACCTGCAGCGTCTCGATGGCCCCGTACGCGGCAACAAGCGCATCATCGACGAACTCGAAGGCATGTTCCGCGGCGCCGGCTGGAACGTCATCA
>CAXTZL010000372.1:0-2433 GCA_964248555.1 uncultured Bryocella sp. | reverse complement strand
CGCGCGCATGCTGCTGGAATTTCCTGGAGGGCCGATGTGTCGAGGTCGGTACCTGCTTCTACGGCAGCAGCGAGAGTGCCCAGTTCACGGGCCCCCACCATACCGCAAAGTCCTTTGATCGAATGCGCCTCACGTTGCGCTGCCGCCAGATCGCCGGCCTGGGCGAACTCAGCCATCCTGCTCTGGCGCGTCGCGACGTCGTGAAGGGTCATCGTGTACAGCTCGGCGAGCTGCTGGGAACGAAACGTGGCGCGAAGCGACTGAAAGATCCCTTCATCAAGCACGGGGGCTTCCGCAGGTGACTCGGGGAGTTCCTTCTCGAGCCGGCCGGCATGGTTCTCCTCGACAGGCTCCCCAATGCAGGCGGTCTCTGCCGCCGAGCTTGCATACAGGCTCTCCCTTTTCTGCGTCGGTTCCGGCACGTAGAGCGCATCGAGCGCTCTCTCAAGCTCCGCGTAACCGAAGGGCTTGAGAACAAAAGCATCCATGCTGTCCAGCAAGGGTTGCCGGGGACGGCTTCCACTCATGCCGATGAGCCGCGTGGAGGGCAGAACCGAGCCTCGCAGCGCCGCCAGGAGTTCCCCGCCCGCCATGCCAGGCATCTGCATGTCGGTGAGGATCAGATCCGGTGCGGCGGTGTTGGAAAGCCAATGCAAAGCCGCCCTGCCGGAGCCGACCACATGCACGTCGTGGCCGTGGAGATCGAGTAGCACAAGCAATAGTTCACGCATGACTTCGTCGTCATCCACCACAAGCGTACGGCTTCGAATTGGTGCTGCCGTTGGCAATAGTTTCCTGTTCTCTGAAAACAATACATCCAATGTGAAAGCTCTCTAACGTGCTCTACCGCCGAATAGGGATGCTCTACCACGGACGTGTCATAAGGGTATAAAGCGGGATACAGTGACTTTATGTCCGGTGCAGGAACGGCTTACCTTGGCGGGGCACTCGACATCTTCACAGGAAGCCTGCAAATATCTCCGCGACAAAGCCGGTCCCAGAAGCCCTTTACGTTCACAAAGGGGAGCGTTGCATTCCAGCTTTTGTGTTGCGTGCCCGCCATCCGGGATCTGCTCGCGTGATCCCCAGGCCCGCACTCGCGGCGGTTATTTTTTGGCAAACCTCCGTTCTCGTGAATCTTGGCGCGCCGGCAGCACCGGAGCACCTGCGCTACGAGCGCGCTGTGCGGATGCCCCCCGATGCGAGGGGAATCGCCTGTGTGGCCCTGGATGCCACCGTTCTCGCGCATACAGCTTCGGCAGCACACAATGATCTTCGCTTGTACCGCACCGAGAGCAGCGGCGCCCCCGCGCAGGCCGGTGCGGGTCAAGCCGAGGGGGACGAAGTGCCCTACCTGCTCACCGAAAGCGGACCGGAGCCGCTCGACGCCGTTCAGGCAACGATTCAGCATTTGGTCGGCCATGGCAACCAGTTGCAGTTCGATCTCGAAATGCCAGCGGGGCCCTACTCCGAGCTGCAACTGCAACTTCGCGCGCACGACTTTGTGGGTACGGTGGTCGTTACGGGGGAGAGCGCCCAGGGTAGAACTCAACCCCTGGGCAGCTTTGGAATCTTCGATCTGCATGGCGCGGGTCTGGGGCGTTGGACAAACCTGCTGCTGGCTGAGAGCAGCGAGCCGGTTCTGCACCTCACCCTTGGGTTACGCCATCCGGATGGCCGGCCGATCAATCCTCTGCAGCCGGATTTGCTGATGGGTGTGGCCGTACCGCCCAGCCGTGAACGTCAGACTGTGTATACCCCGGTTGCTTCGACAAATGTGTTTACCCAGCGAGGCCAGGCGACGGTAGCCACCCTGCATGTGCCTGCTCACGTGCCGGTGGAGGGAATGCGCTTCAGGTTGCATCCGGGGTCGCATCCCAACTTCGCACGCGAGGTTCTGCTCACCGCCCGGGCCGACGACGAGCCGTTCAATGATCCGGAAACGCTGGACGCCGGGCTCTTCGAAGAGGTCCGCATGCCCTCCGGCGACCCGCGGCTGAATCCGATCGACGTGCGCGAGAACAGCCTGCACGCCACCCTTGGAGCCACGCTGGGAAGTGCGGCGACGGTGGAGGTCGCCGTAGAAAACGGCAACGCCGCACCGCTACCGCTCCAATCCGTCAGCCTGGAAATGCGGGAGCGCCGTCTCTGCTTTCCGCTGTCGCCCCACTCGGGCTACACGCTGCGTTATGGCGATGCGGCCCTCGCGGCCCCGCTGTACCCTGACCCGCCGCAGCGCAGCGGCTCAAGCGTTGCCGCGGAGCTCGGGCCGGAGCGCCGCAACCCGCAATGGACGCCCCGCCACGACAACCGGCCCTTTCTTGACCGGCACCCCGAGGTCTTCTGGCTGATCCTGCTGGCCTGCGCGGGCATGATGGGCGGAACGGCCCTGCAGTTCGTCCAACACCGCACGGGGGAAGATCGCAGGTGAGG
>CAXTZL010000371.1:0-2457 GCA_964248555.1 uncultured Bryocella sp. | reverse complement strand
AGCACTTGGAGGATCGTGTGACGGCGATCGAGGCGGAGCTGCCGGAGCTGGAGGCTCGGATTGAGCAGGCGGAACAGCAGCAGGCGAACTACAGCACGGCGGCGTCGGCAAAGGCTCTGGCAGCCGAACTCGGGGCTTTGCGGGATCGTCATGCGGCGTTGACGGCGGAGTGGGAGAGTTCATCGATGCAGCTGGAGGAGCAGGCTACGGCGTGATTGCTTCGTTGTAAGTTGCAGGTTGTTAGTGTCCGTTGTTAGTTGTTAGTTGTTAGTTGTTTGTTGTTTGTTGAGGAGCTTATGGGTGCTGCTGAGGTGAGGCTGCCGGTGCCGCCGTTTACGCGGGAGAGTGCGGCGGAGAAGGTGCGCAAGGCCGAGGATGCGTGGAATGGGCGCGATCCGCAGAAGGTGGCGCTGGCGTACACCGCCGACAGCCGCTGGCGGAACCGGTCGGAGATGTTTGCGGGGCGCGAGGCGATCGTTGCGTTTTTGGAACGCAAGTGGACGCGGGAGCGGGAATACCGGTTGATCAAAGAGCTTTGGGCGTTTGATGGCGACCGGATCGCGGTGCGGTTTTGTTACGAGTGGTGTGACGCGGCGGGGCAGTGGTTCCGGTCGTATGGCAATGAGAACTGGGTTTTCAGCGCCGAGGGCCTCATGCGCGAGCGGCATGCGTCGATCAATGATTTGCCGATTGCGGAAGGTGAGCGCTTGTTTCGTTGGGAGCAGGGTCCGCGGCCGGCGGGGCATCCGGGGCTAAGCGAGTTGGGTCTGTAGGCCGGAAGGCCAGAGGGAGAGCTGTGCGGATTCTGGTGGTGGGTGCGGGCGCTACGGGTGGGTTTTTCGGTGGCATGCTGGCGCGGGCGGGGCGGGATGTGACGTTTCTGCTGCGTGAGGGCCGCATGCGGCAGGTGCAGGAAGACGGGCTGGTGCTGGTCAGGCCGAACGAGACCGTGACGGTGCGGCCGGTGATGGTGACGGCGGCCACGTTGCGGGAAGCCGGGACGGACCAGGAGCCGTTCGATCTCGTGGTCCTTAGTACAAAGGCTTACCAGTTGGAACAGGCCATGGAGGATGTTGCTCCGGCGTTGGGGCCGCAGACCATGATCCTGCCGATTCTGAACGGGATGCGGCAGATTGCGATTTTGCAGGAGCGGTTTGGGGCGGAGCGGGTGCTGGGTGGATCGGTGCGGATCGTGGCCGACATGGGAGCGGACGGGCAAATTCAGCAGAAAACCGCCCTGGGTGAGCTGAGCTACGGCGAGATTTCGCGGGAACAGACAGCGCGGATTGAGGCTGTGGACGGGGAGATGCGCGGGTGCGGTTTTGAGGCGCTCCCCCAGCCGGACATCGTGGCGACGCTTTGGCAGAAGTGGTGGATTTTGGCCAGCATGGGTGTCGTGTGCGTGCTGGCACGCGGGGCTATAGGACAAGCGGCGTCGGCACCGGAGGGTGATGTGTTTGTGCGGGCGGTGCTCCGCGAGTGTACGGAGATCGCGCGGGCGAATGGATTTCCGCCGGACGAGGCGATGCTGGAAGACCATCGCAAGCGGTTGCTGGACAAGGGTTCCTCGCTGACGTCGTCGATGTACCGCGATATGACCAAAGGTGCGCCGGTGGAGGCCGATCACATCCTGGGGGACCTGCTGGCGCGGGCGGGCGGCGTGGATGCGCCCCTGGTGCGGGCGGCCTATGTGCAGTTGAAGGTGTATGAGGCCGGGCGGGCGTAAGGGGTTCGGGGTGGAAATGGGCGGAGCAATCCCACCTTCGCCGCGATGTCCCTGCGGCGAAGATGGGGCACCCCACTTCGCGGCTGGCGGGCTAGTCGGCTCGGATGATTGGGTCGCCCACGCGCAGGGTGCCGGGTTTGAGGACGCGGGCGTAGATTCCTATGCGGCCTGCGTGCTGTTGGGCGAGATGGCGCAGCAGAGTGGGGTCGGCTGCCGTGGTTTCGGGGTCGAGGGAAACGATCCGGCAGCGGGGGATGCGCTCGAGGAGCTGGAGTTGGGGGCTTTCGGGGTCGTCGGGATGTCCGAAGCGGAGGATTTGGCCGGTGAGGCTGTTTTCGGCGAAGGGCTGGGTGGGATCGAGGGCGAGGATGAGGTTGGAGCGGAAGCGCAGGGGCGCTACCGTGTGGCCTCGTTCGTCGCTGAGGGCCTGCAGGGTGGCTTGCGAGATGAGTGAGACGGGGCGGACGTCGAAGAACGGTGCCTGCATTGGGTTCAGGGTCGAATCTTCGAGACGGAGGCGTGCGCCGGGCCGGGCGATTGCGGCTTGCAGGGTTTGGAGCAGCGCAGGTGAGGGCAGCGGCAGGGTGAGGCCTTCGGGGGTGGTGACCGAGGGCGCGGGTTCGAGGCGGGCCGTGTAGCGCAGGGCCGCGGTGCGTTCGAGGCTCGAGAGCAGCGGCTCCGAAGCGGCGAAGGCTCGCTTCGATGCGTTCGACCTCGATGAGGTCTGTGCC
>CAXTZL010000370.1:0-2470 GCA_964248555.1 uncultured Bryocella sp. | reverse complement strand
CTCACCGCCGCAGCCGAGATCCTCGCCGTAGAGGCGTATCACGCCGGCTCGATCCGCACCCAGATCGTCAACACAAGTGCCGCGCTGATCACCACCGCCAACGCCGTACAAACGGTGCGCGCCAGCCTCGGCGGCGGGAACGAGACCACGTTGACTGCCACCAGCATCGTGGCTGCCGCGTCCGGCACCTCCATCGCATTCGCCCGCAACACGGACCAGGTTCTCCACATCGTGTATGGTACCGGCGGCGGCGCAGGCGTGAAGAGTGGCGTGTTCTTTCCCAATGGCCTCAACGGCAACATCAGCGTCACCACCTCGTAAGGAATCGATCATGGCAACCCTTGAAACACAGCAGTTAGACGAAGTCATCGCGGGCAGCCGCCGGCGGATGTTGACCCTGGGTGGCGCGGCCTTGGCTGGTCTTGCCCTTACCTCCGTGGTGCAGGCGCAAACAACGCTCACCGATGCCGATTACCTCAATTTCGCCCTGAACCTCGAGTACCTCGAATCGCAGTTCTACACTCTTGGCGCCTCCGGACAGACGATCGACCAGGTTGGCCTCGGACTCACCGGCACGGGAACCCAGGGCACAGTCATCACTAAGCCCGGCGGCCCCACAGCCTGCAAGGTTCCCTTCAAAATCACGGCCGTGATGAACTATGCGACCGAGATCGCAATGGAAGAACGCAACCACGTCAGCTTTCTCCGCTCCGCCCTCGGCTCGGCAGCCGTGGCCCAGCCCAAGATCGATCTGTACAACAGCTTTAATACCCTCGCAGGTCTCCTCGGTATTTCCGGACTGACCTCATTCGATCCGTTTGCGGATGACGCGAGCTTCCTGCTCGGCTCCTACATCTTCGAGGATGTTGGCGTCACGGCCTACACCGGTGCCGCTCCCGCACTGACTGTGGCGACAAATCTGGGCGCGGCGGCGGGCATCCAGGCCGTTGAGGCCTACCACTCCGGTCTGATCCGGACCTCGCTGTATGGGCTGGATCAGGCGCCCAGCACCGTGGCCTCGGCTGGCGGAACCGTACCCGCGGGCACCTTGCGTGCTGTGGCTACGGCCATCTCCAAGCTGCGTGCCTCCGTGGACGGCACCATGTCAACGGGCGCTACCCACACCATGGGCGACGATATTGGCCTGGGCACTCAGACCGTCTCACTAAACACCACTTCCAGCTACACCGCAAGCACGCTGGTTGACGCCACGACGACTGGCTCCATTAACCCTTCCACCACGACGGCCGGCTCCATGGTTTTCGCCCGCACCGCACCACAGGTACTTCGAATTGTGTACGCCAGCGCGAGCGGAACGCCAGGAGGCTTCTTTCCCGCCGGTCTCAACGGCAACGTGAAGTAGCTTCCCCAGGCACTAAATAGGCAGCTGGGGTCGAATGCCAGTGAGCATTCGACCCGTTTGCCTGGGAAGCTAGATCGATCGGCCGCTGAGCAAGCACCCTCTCCGCAGTCGGCCCACACCATGCAGCACAGGGATACGGGAACCGAAAGTCGGCTACCTCTTGGTAGCCGGCACTGGTCAAGCCAGGTTAACTCAGCGTTTCCTGCAGCTTGCCCAGGGTGCGGGCCAGATCTTTGTCGTGACGCTTTTGCTCGTCGATTTTGGCAATGGAATGCATCACCGTGGTGTGGTGTTTTCCGCCGAACTGGCGCCCGATCTCAGGTAAAGACGCCTCCGTCATCTGCTTTGCGAGATACATGGCAATCTGCCGCGGCACAACAATCTGGCGTGAGTTGTTCTTCTGCTTCAGCTCCGCCGTACGCATGCCAAACTGTTCGGCCACCGCGCGCTGAATTGCCTCAATGGAGACCTTTCGTACCTGGGTGTCGATGAACTGCTTGAGGCACTGCTGCGCTGTAGGAAGGGTGATCTCGGTGTTGTGCAGGCCACACCAGGCCATCAGGCGCACCAGCGCCCCCTCGAGTTCACGCACGTTGGTGCGCACATTACCCGCGATAAACAGAGCCACATCGGTGGGCAGATGCGTGGCATCCAGTTCGGCCTTGCGCTGCAGAATGGCCACCTTGGTCTCCAGATCCGGCGGCTGGATATCGACGACCAGGCCCCACTCGAAACGCGAACGCAAACGATCCTCAAAGCCGTTCAACTCCTTCGGTGGCCGGTCGGAGGCGATCACGATCTGCTTGTTGGTCTCATGCAGCGCGTTGAAGGTGTGGAAAAACTCCTCCTGCGTGCGCTCCTTGGAAGCCAGGAACTGAATGTCATCGATCAGCAGCACATCAACGGAACGGAAGCGATCGCGGAACCCCGTCATGCGGTCATGCCGCACGGAGTTGATCATCTCATTGGTAAAGTGTTCGCCTGTGATGTAGCTGATCGCGGCATGCGGCAAACGGCCCTTCACCCCATGGCCGATCGCCTGCATTAGGTGGGTTTTGCCGAGCCCCACGCCGCCGTAGAGAAAGAGCGGGTTATAGGTGCGCGCCG
>CAXTZL010000369.1:0-2472 GCA_964248555.1 uncultured Bryocella sp. | reverse complement strand
AGCCGCTCGACGCAGGCCACGCCCCCGGCACGGAGGTCGGCACCGCTCATCAGCAAGGCATCGCACTGAACGCGGCCATCGCGCGTGAGGAAGGAGCCGTGGGCGGCGTCAAAAGTGTCGTCGTTCTCCAGCACTTCGATGGCGGCCCCGACGGCGTCAAGCGCGGAGCCGTGGCGGGAGAGCACGGCCCAGCCAGCCTGAAGCGCCTGGCGGATGCCATTCTCGTGGGCGGCTACGGCGTTGTCGGGCATGGCCCAGGCTCCGCCGTGAAGAAGAAGAACGGGACGTGAAGAGCGGGTGAGTGCAGAGCTGTTCATGCGCTTCTGAGTGTACGAGAAGGGCACCCGGGGTATGGGCCTGAGCGTTTCTACTGGACGAGGGCAATGAACTTTCTGCTTGGAACCCCTCGCTTGTCTCAGGGTTTGCCGGGCGCGGGACTTGAATCGGGAGCGGCTGTTCCGGCAGCCGGAGCTACGGAGGAGTAGGACTCACGGTGTTCAACGACGGCGTCCGGGTATTTGGGCACGTGTACAGTCAGCCGGTGTAGATCCTCCGAAGCAGCGGGGGAGCCAGCCGGGAAATGGGGGACGAAGCTGAGCTGATATCCACTGTGCAGGCGGTTCGCGAGCGTGTTCAGGCTTCGGTCGAAGCCATTTTCTGAGGAGAAGTTGATGTATTCGCCGCCGGTCTGGTGCGCAAGCTCCTTGGGCATGTTCTTTCGGAAAGCCTGGAGGATGGCATAGATCAGACTGGCTGGATTCATCATTCCGGAGGGGGCATGCTCCTTCAGGCGCTCTGTTTCCTCAGCGCGCAGGGCGGAAAAGGCGACTGATTCAACGACGGTATTGGAGCTTCCAAGGGCTTCAATAACGCTGGCCGGGTTTGTCTTGCTGCCATGATCGCGTGTTTCGGAGATAAGGAGGATGACGCGGCGGCCGGCGGCGTGGTGATGGTCCAGCAGACGATTGGCGAAGGCGACGGCGTCCAGGATGCTGTCGCCGGGGTCGTCTTCGCAGGGCTGTAATTCGGCGAATGCGCCGCGTTTGGCGGGGTCGTCTGTGAGGTTGGTCAGCATTTCGAGCTGGTTCCCGAAGTCGACGAGGGCGACCTGCGCCGGGCCGCCGCCGGCGATGGCCTCGACCATGGTGGCGAGCCCTTTGATCTTGGGGCCCTCGATCGCGGCGGAACGGGAGCACTGCACGAGTACAACAAGCGAAATGGGCACAGGGGCGAGGGTGTCGTCCAGGCGTACGCGCTGCGGAACGCCGTCGGCTTCCACCACGAAGTTTCCTGCCTGCAGGCCGTAAATGATGTCGCCCTTCTTTGTGCGGACCTCGGTAGGGACGAGTACGAGTTGCGAGTTGACCGTGAAGGTGGAGATTTGCCCGGAGGGCGGCGCAACTGCTGCGGCCGAGGCAGAAGCCGGTGAACTCTGGGCTACAGCCCAGGAAGGGGTAAGCCAGAAAGGAAGACAGGCAAGCGGAAGTACCAGATCGGGGAACGGCCATCGCCGGAGGGATACGGGCCCAGGCATGGAGGCAGTGTACGCGGGGAGGGAACTGCAACGGGATCGGAAAGCCTGGGTTGACGGGGAACGCCTGCAACCGTTCGCTGCAGTAAATCGCCATTCGCTGCAGAAGTGATGACACCCCCGTTCTTGCTCCCTACTCTTTAAGGTGCACGCCAGGTACCCGGCGCGTACCCGGCGAGATGCACCAGAGTAGGAACTCGCCAGGAACGCGCAGAAAACGTAGTCTAGGCCAGACCGAGCCGCATCGAATCCACGAGCAAACGCGGCGACACACATTCAGGAGATCCAAAGACGATGGGCAAGGCAATCAAGATTCTGGAAAAAGGCGTGGTGTATGGCGCGCGAGCGGGTTGGGCGGTCTTCTCGAAAATCAATGCGATCAGCCCTAACAAGAGTTTCACCCCCAAGTGGAGTGACAAGCCACTCCTGAAGAGCTACCAAAAGGAAAAGCCTCCCCTTGGCTGGCCTCGGACGACGGATTCGCTGTGCCCCAAGTGCATTCCGGAGATCCGACAATCGATCGTCGACGGCAAGCTGCCGCACGAGATCTTGCTGAATGAAAAGGTAGGCGAGATCAAGGCGCAGATCATCGAGCGCGATGGTCAGATTCTGATGGTGAAGGATTGCCCGATTCATGGTCATTTTGAAGACGTGATGTCGATTGACGCCCCGATGATGCAGCACCTCGAAGAGGTGTTCCCGGGCCGCGACATCCGCGCGCACAATGATGAAAAGCTTCACAACCATGGCACCTCGACCGTGACCCATGGACGCGGTTCCGTGCTGACAATTGATCTCACCAATCGCTGCAACATGATGTGCGATCCGTGCTTCATGGATGCCAACCAAGTCGGCTTTGTTCATGAGCTGACGTGGGATGAGATCAAGACCATGCTAGACAACGCGCTGGAGATCAAGCCGCGTCGTCAGATGAGCGTGCA
>CAXTZL010000368.1:0-2484 GCA_964248555.1 uncultured Bryocella sp. | reverse complement strand
GCGCCCGCAACGACGCCGCCAAACACACCGAAGACGTAGCCGGCCACATCACCAGGAACCTGGCCGCCCACCTCTAGTCCACCCGCCACAGGTGGCATCGGCTCAGCACAGCTTCCGGCAGCGGCGTTTTGGGAGATCAATGAAATGCGGGAACCACTTTTCTGCCTCGCGCTCCCGTCCTGACACGCGGAGGCTGCAATGCAGAGAGGTCTGGCACGATGGCAATGCTTCGAGCACCAGCGTTCCACCCTGGATCCATCCAGCGCGAAAGGGGGCGTTCTGTTTGCCACTATGGTTGAAACGAAAGAATCCGCCGGGACACCTTTCTTTCGGTAGGTGTTCCGCATCGTAACGTCTTAGGCGGAGCGTTGCAGGTATCGACCCGAATGCGCCACCCCTCATCGATTGCCCACAGCCCTTACCGGGATCATCCTTTCCGATGCCGGTTTCTTACTGCGCTCAGAGTCGCTTTCCAGTGCTATGCGGCTCATGCCCGCACCGCGAACGCGGCACCTTGACGAAAGAAAAGGAGGGCTCAGGTTCGTTTCATAACCCCTAGCAGGAGAATCACCATGGCTACTCAGCAGGAACTCACTACCTACATCGCGTTATTTCACTACCGTGATCATGCCGCCGCCGCCATTCATGACCTTGAACAGTCCGGGTTCACAAAGAATGCACTCACCATCATCCAGGGTGGAGATCGCTCCTCCGGCAGCGATGATCAGGGCAGCTTCGGTTCAGAGTACGGTTATGGCGATGAGAACAGCCTGAGTGAGCTCGGAGTTCCAGAACGTGATCGCAAACACCTGCAGGATGGCCTCGATCAGGGAGCCACGGTTCTCGCACTTCAGGGTGCCGGCGATCGCGCGGATGAAATCGAGAAAATCTTTCATAAGCACTCGACAGAGATGATTGATGAGTCCGAAAACCAACCGAGTGCAACCCCTGCCCCGGCCCTGGTCGCCGCGGAGCCTGCCTCCTCCAGCGATGCCATGGCCATTCCGGTTGTGGAAGAGGAACTCGTCGTAGGCAAGCGCGCGGTGGACCGCGGCGGCGTGCGTGTGTATCAGCGTGTTGTCGAAACGCCGGTGTCTGCATCCGTAAATCTTCATGAAGAGCACGTGGTAGTGGAACGGCGTCCAGTCGATCGCGCGGTCACGGAATCTGATTTGCGCCAGGGGAATAACGTAGTCGAAATGACTGAGACGGCGGAAGAGGCCGTAGTCGGCAAATCCGCTCGGGTAGTGGAAGAAGTCCTGATTGGCAAGCAAGCGACAGATCATACCGAGGCCATTCACGACACGGTACGCCATACCGAAGTTGAGGTTGAAACCACGGCTGCGACTGAGATGGAAAATCCAACCAAACTGCGTACCAACTAACAGTCGCAACCACGACACGAGGAGATCGATATGGCAACCCAACATGTAAAAGTATTTGAAGACAAAAAAAAAGGCCTTCCCATCTGGGCATGGCTTTTACCCCTGCTGCTTCTGCTTGCGCTCTTGGCCTGGTTTCTACTGCGGCCCAAGCCACAGGCGGCGGTAAACACCGCGGCTCCGGCAACAGCGGCCACAGCGGCCACAGCCGATGCAACAGGTGCTCCTGATCTGGGCACGGTTCACTTCGATACAGATAAAGCGACCCTGACACCCGAAGGACAGGCAACGCTGACGCGGGCAGCGACCTACATGAAACAACATCCCAGCGCCCATATGCGCATCGAGGGTTATACCGATTCCACAGGAACCGAGCCGCACAACGCGGACCTTTCAGAGCAGAGAGCCTTGGCGGCTGGCCACTTCCTTGAAGCGCAAGGAATCGAAAGATCCCGCCTGACCGGAGGAGGTTTCGCCGCCAGCAACCCAGCTGATTCAAACGCCACACCGAGCGGTAAAGCGGACAATCGCCGTGTCGAAATCTTCGAGCAAAAATAGCCGTGCCCGGGGCTGGCGAGCTGAATCGCTCGGCCCCGGGTTTCATCCTGTTTTACCCTGCGCGGATAAATTCTGAACTCGTTCGACTTCGTCCCTGAAGCGACGTCTGGCATCTGGGCCTGGTCTCGAAGCGTGCGGAGAGCGATACCCTTGAAGGTAGTGGAGCCACCCACCACGGCACCACCCACAAGGAGTCTCACCCTGAGCGCAGCGGAAACAGCCAGAAATTCGTCGTCAGCGGTGGCAACATCGAGCATCCTCGCCGGCTCCGCCGCGCTCACCGGCTTCGAAGCCAGCCGTCTCCTCGCCAGACTGCAGCAGCTCGACCCTGCAGTCACTGCCGTCGAAGCCGTCTACGTCTACCTGCTCCAACCAAAAGCCGGCCAACAGCCCCACGACGAAGCCCGGCTTCGTGAACTTCTCGGCCCAACGCACGATCTGAGTGACGGCCCCCGCCTCTGGATCACCCCCCGCGCCGGCACCCAGTCACCCTGGTCCAGCAAGGCCACCGACATCCTCGGCAACACCGGCTTCCACGAGGTCA
>CAXTZL010000367.1:0-2491 GCA_964248555.1 uncultured Bryocella sp. | reverse complement strand
GACTATGGCCCGGCCTGCAATGACACCCGGCATAATCTGAGCGCCTTCGGCGTCTACTCGCTACCGTTTGGCCGCGGCCGGCAGTACGGCGCTCACCTGAATCGAGTGGTGGATGAGTTCGCGGGCGGATGGAAGATTACGGGTGCGGCGATCGCGTATGCAGGCTTCCCGGTCACGATCAACGGACCGAATACCACAGCCGCCAACAACCGGGCTTCACGCGCGAATCACTACTCAAAGCTCAACATTCAGAATCGTACGCTGGGCAACTGGTTCGGCACCGGGAGCAGTGTGGTCGACAACGTGACGACGGTCAACGCCTCAGGTGCAACGCAGGTGACAAACGAGTGCACCACGGTGAATGCCGCCAGCTTCGGATGCGCCTATGGGCCAACCTCGGGCAATCAGTTCGGCACGGCACGTGTGGGTTCGGAACGCGCCCCTGGCTATGAGAATGTTGATTTTGCCGCGGGCAAGCAGTTCGACATTGTTGAAGGCGAAAACCTCGAGTTCCGTGCCGACCTCTTCAACGCCTTCAACATCGCCAGTTATAACAACCCTGACAGCAACATTACAGATGGGAACTTCGGCCAGATTACCTCCACTCGCTCCATCCCGCGTACGATTCAGTTCTCGCTGCACTACAACTTCTAAATCTGCAGGTCGAAACAGCAAGAGCCGGGGAGTCTTCTCCGGCTCTTGCTGTCTGGCTATGTTGATATAAAGAATACGTATGAATGTTCAGAATGTTTTGGCTACCGCCGCTGCCCTGCTGCTCTCCTCCAGCTCCTTTGCTCAACAGCCGAAGGCATTGTTTTATCTTTCGGACACGGCGGCTTCGGTGCACAGCTTTGAGGCGCATAAGGACAAGATCGATATTCTGGTGCCAACGTGGTACAGCGTGGACGCCGTGGGTCTGGTGACCGGGGAACCCAATCCGGTGGTGCTGCGTGAGGCCAAGGCAGCGGGCATTCCGGTGTTTCCCATCGTTGCGCTGTTTGATAAAGACAAGGCGCACCAGTTGCTGGGCGATCAGAAGGCGCAGGCCGAGATGAACGCGGCGTTTGTTCGTGAGTGCAAGGAGAATGGCTATGCGGGCATTCAGTTCGACCTTGAAGACATCATGTGGACCGATCGCGATGCGCTTTCCGCGCTGGTGAAGCAAAGTGCCGGCATCCTGCATGCGCAGGGTCTGCAGGTGCAGATTGCGACCGTGCCCAATGCGCCGGGGCATGCGGGCAAGACAGATTTTGGTAAGTGGATTTATGAAGAGTGGCGCGGCGCCTACGACATCAAGGCGCTGGCGCAGTCCGTGGATCTGCTTTGCCTGATGACCTATGACCAGCACACGCGATGGACGGTGCCGGGGCCGGTCGGAGGCTGGGGCTGGACGAACGAGAATCTGGAGTATGCGCTGAAGGTGGTGCCGAAGGAGAAGTTATCGCTCGGCATTGCGCTGTATGGCTATCACTGGTTTACGGGTGATCCGGGACTTAACAAACCGGAGAAGAAACCAAATCCCACGGCGGAGTACATCTCCGGACCGAATGCGGAGTTTCTGCGCGACGAGTTCGGTGCACAGACGCAGTGGGATCCCGTTGATCACACGGCGTTCTTCTGGTTTTATCGCGACGAGATGCGCGAATGGATCTTCTACACCGACAAGCACACGTTTGAGGACCGCTACGATCTGGTGAAGCAAAACAAGCTGGAAGGTTTTTGCTCCTGGGTGCTGGGCGAGGAAGATCCGGCGATCTGGAGCGTGCTGCCGTCACGCCGTTAGATTAGGACCTTGATTACAGGAGCCACGTGTCCGCTCCGAGGTTTGCCGCTTGTTCCCCGGACAGGGTTAGCGGGTGAGTAGACCGTTCCAGAGGTCGAACTCGGCTTTCTGTGGAGCATCCTCGACGCGACTGGTGCTGTTCAACAGCATCGTTGGCCGCGTCTGAAGCGTGTAGGCAGGCCAGGCCGGCAAAGTGGCTGCCTGTGGCGTCTCGCCGCGGATGAAGGCGCACCAGGCATCTTGCATAGAGGTTGCAAGTTGTTCGGCGCCCGCCGGCGCGTTAGGAGGAACCTGTTCCCAAACGAAGGCGAGTTCCGAGGAGTGAAAGGCAAGCCCGGCGAAGCGGCCGGTCTGCAGCGCATAGTCGAAGCGATACACAAAAGCGCTGCCGCCGGCTCTGAGATGCGCGTCAGCAACACGCAGAGAGGGAATCCAGTACTCTTCCGCCGTGAGGCTGCGGATGCGCTGTAGATCCTGATTCATCTCCGGGTAGAGCCGCGCGTAGTTCGCCTCCACCGGCCGGAACTGCGCTACCGAGAGGTTGCCAAGATCCGCGGGGCCGGGATCCTGGCTCGGGTGCGGACCGAGGAATATCGGCCGTGGCCGGCCTGTTCGATCATGATGCGTTATGTCAGTACAGCGCAGTTCCGAGGCGAACCAACGTGCGGACCGTGGGTGGAGTCTTAGGGAGAGCACTTCACATCCAGG
>CAXTZL010000366.1:0-2494 GCA_964248555.1 uncultured Bryocella sp. | reverse complement strand
CCTTGACTGCGTTCGCGAGCGTGTTCACGCCGCGGAGGATCGCCTGACGCGAATCCTCACCGTGCAGAATTTGCTTTGCCATAAATTTGCTCCGTGCAGCGCTGGGCTGCGTTCAAAGTTTTTAGTGGTTAGTTCTTAGTTGTTCGTGTCGGCTCGCCGTTTTGCTCACTAGCAACTGAGAACGAGCAACAAACAACTTACTGGGCCAGGACGCCGAGGACTTCTTCTTCCCGCATGATCAGGAAGTCGTCGCCGTCGAGCTTGATCTCGGTGCCGGAGTACTTGCCAAACAGAACGGTGTCGCCGGCCTTGACGTCGAGCGGGAAAACCTTGCCTTCATCGTTGGACTTGCCTTTGCCGACGGAGATGACCTTGCCCTGCGAGGGCTTTTCCTTGGCGCTATCGGGGATGATGATGCCGCCGCGCATCGATTCGCCCTCTTCGAGGCGCTGAACCAGGATGCGGTCGTGTAACGGCGTGAATTTGCTTGTAGCCATAATGCGTGTCTCCTTTTGGATCATTGTTGCGTTGAGAGTTGTTGCGGATTGTTGCTGTGAAGAGAAGTCGAGCGGGCTGCGCCCTCGTTGGCACTCTTCACTTCCGACTGCTAATCTAGTCTTCGTGGCAGCGCGATGTCAACCTTCCAGCGTGAAATCTTAGTGAACATCACTCAGCTTTGCGGGCTGGGATTTGCTGGGCAGCAAAGGGGGGGGGGTGTGCCTATTTTTGTGTCCGCGTTAGAATCTTTGGTGATGATGTCGCCTCGGAGATTGCTGTTCTTCGCCAGTCCGTTCCGTTTTTCCTGCGTCGTGTCCGTTGCGGCATTGTTTTCGCTTTCGCTCGCCTCGGCGCAGCAGGAGCGCCACGGACGTGGGTATAAGCCGCCACCCCCGACGGCCGTGGTGGTTGTGACGGTGCAGAAGGCGGCGAATGAAAAGCCGATGCCGAATGCGTCTGTCATTTTTCGTGCGATGCGTAATGACGAAAGTACGGCGAATCTGGAGATGAAGACGGATCCGGACGGCCGAGCGAGTCTGGATTTGCTGGAAGTCGGTAGTCACGTGACGGTGCAGGTGATTGCCGGAGGCTATGCGACCTATGCCTCGGAATTTGATCTGACGCCGGATGGCAAGCAGGTGGTGGTGCGGATGCAGCGTCCGCGGGCGCAGGTTTCAGTTTACGGCCAGGATACGGACCGTCCGGCGGACCTGACTCCGGGCGTGCAGGAGCATCAGCTGAAGGGTTCGCAGCCTGGCTCGCCTTCGCAGGTTGTGCCGGCGCCTTCGCAGGGGGCGCCTGCGGGCAGCACGCCGCTGAAGACCGTGGCGCCCGTACCGGTGCCGTCGTCGACGCCGGGCGTGCCGCACTGATGGATGGCTCCTTACCGCAAAAGCCGTTAACGGGGCGCAGGGCCCTGGTGACCGGGGCGGCCAAGCGGATTGGCAGGGTGCTGGCTCTTGCGCTCGCCAGGGCCGGGGCCGATGTGGCGATCACGTACCGTGGATCCGCTGCGGAGGCCCAGGCGACCGTGGCAGAGTTGCAGGCCCTGGGGGGGAAGGCTACGGCGGTGGCCTGTGATGTGCGGGAGGAAGAGAGTGTAGCGGCTGCGGTAGCGCAGGCGGTTGCGGCCCTGGGTGGGCTGGACCTGCTGGTGAACAATGCCGGGGCCTTCGAAACGCTGCCGCTGGAGACGATTTCGGCGGAACAGTGGGACGCGATGTTCGCGGTGAATACGCGCGGGCCCTTTCTTGTGGCCAAAGCGGCTTTTCCGCACCTGCGGGAGGCAGAGGGCCGCATTGTGAATATCGGCTCCCTGGGCGGTGTGCATCCCTGGGCGACGCATGCGCACTACTGCACGTCGAAGGCCGCGCTGCACATGCTTTCGCAGACGATGGCGAAGGCCTGGGCGCCGGGAATCAGTGTGAACTGCATTGCCCCGGGCATGATTGTGACCTCGGGGGAGAGTGGCAGCGGGTACGAGCACTTTGCGGCGAAGACGCCGATGGGGCGCAACGGGACGCCGGAGGATGTTGCCGCGGCTCTTCTGTTTTTTGCCACGGCGCCTCGATTTATCACCGGGCAGCTGCTGGCTGTGGATGGCGGGCTGGGCCTTTAGCCTGGGGCCGTTTGGGTTTGTTTGAGCCGGGTTCGAGCAGGTCAGCCTACATCCGCATCAGGCGCTGCCACCAGCTTTCGGGCTTGAACTCGTCTTCGGGGTCCAGGCCCAGCATTGTCTGCTCGGCCAGGGGCCAGCCTTCAAAGACGGCCATCGGGTTGGATCGGCAGATCAGTTCGGCATATTCCGGACCGTAGCGTTTGGCGATCAGATCGGCTGCCTGCCGCATGTGGGGTGGCCGTGAGGAGGTGTTGTGCGCATCGGTGGCGATGAAGTGGACCCAGTGATGCTTTAGCATGCGCCGGGCGAAGCGTTCGGCGTCCCGGCCCATGTGGCCGAGTACGGAGCCCGCGGTGACCTGGCAGAGAAGGCCATCGC
>CAXTZL010000365.1:0-2506 GCA_964248555.1 uncultured Bryocella sp. | reverse complement strand
CCGGATGCTTGTTCACCTGCTCCTGCGCCGCGCTCACCGCCTCGCGAATGCGTCCAAGCCGGAAGTAAAGGTTCGCAATCCCGTTCTGCAGCAGCGGGGATCCGGGGTCCGCTCCCAGCGCCAGCTTGTATTGCTCAATTGCCTGCGTCGCCAGGTCCTGCCTCTGTGTCGCGGCAGCCTGTTCTTCATAAATCTTCGCCAGCCCGTAATGGTAGTACGCCGAAGCGCGGTCCGGAGTCGTTCCGCTCGGAAGGGGGGCGGTCCGGCTCTGCAGGGCCTTGCCCTGACCTGAGGCTCCCGCAATGCACAATGGGCTAAACAGCAGAAGGCCGGAAAGAAGGGCGGGTGTGGCGCGGAACGGAAGGGTCATGAACAAGTCCTAAAACCAGCTGCGGCTCTTCGCGCACGGTTTCACAATGGCAATTCCTGTTTAGACGGTACTCTACACATTTTAGATGCGATCGGCCCTGCCTCTTCCGCGCTACCCATGCCGAAAATGCCTCACGCCGGTGAACAACATCGTGACACCCAGGCGGTTTGCCGCCGCGATCACCTCCGCATCCCGCACTGACCCGCCCGGCTGAATCACAGCGGTTGCCCCGGCCTGTGCAACCACCTCCAGTCCATCCGGAAAGGGGAAAAAGGCATCGCTCGCCGCCACGCAGCCAGCCATCGGCAACGCCGCTTTCATCGCCCCGAACCGCGCCGCATCCACCCGGCTCATCTGCCCGGCACCCACACCGACCGTCTGCCCGAAGCCGTCATCGAGCCGCGCATACACAATGGCATTTGACTTCACGTGCTTGCTCACCCGCCACGCAAACCGAAGTGCCTCGCGCTCGGCCTCAGACGGCTGCCGCGCGGTGACCACTTGCAGTGCGTTCATTTCCGGCACGCCGTCATCCTCACTCTGCAACAAAAACCCACCCGAGATCGACCGCAGCACGACACCCGCCTGCGCCGGTTGCAGACGCAGCAGCCGGAGATTTTTCTTTGTCGCGAACATCTGCAGCGCCTCTTCAGTAAACCCAGGCGCCACGATCGCCTCCACAAAAAGCTTGGCAATCTCGGTCGCGGCAGCGCCATCCACCTCGCGATTGATCCCGATCACACCTCCAAAAGCCGAAACCGGATCGGCCGCAAGCGCCCGCCGGTACGCCTCCGCCACATCGGCCCCCATGCCCACGCCACAGGGATTGGT
Source organism: uncultured Bryocella sp. (assembly GCA_964248555.1). Lineage (GTDB taxonomy): Bacteria > Acidobacteriota > Terriglobia > Terriglobales > Acidobacteriaceae > Granulicella. Next base: position 1,305 of record CAXTZL010000365.1, on the reverse strand, counting down.
GTGCTTGATGATTGCCACCGCCGTCGCTTCAAACTCGCTCACCAGCGCCCAGCAGGCGTCCAGGTCGACCAGGTTGTTATAACTCAGCTCCTTGCCCTGCATCTGCTCCGCGTTGGCCACACCCAGCGCCGACCCGTCCGAGTAAAGCGCCGCACTCTGGTGCGGATTCTCGCCGTACCGCAGTACGGTCTTCCGCTGCGCCAACAACCGCAACGTCTCCGGCAGACTCGATCCCCCGGGTGCCCCACCCTCACCGGCAGAGCCGGTTAGCGTGGGTTCTGTCTCGCCAGGTCCTTGCCGCAACGCCGCACGCCTCTCCAGCGTCGACGCAATCGCCGCATCATAGGCCGCCGTCGTCGCGAATGCCGCACGCGCCAGGCCCCAACGCGTCCCCGCACTCAGCCCGCCAAACTCCCTCAACTCCCTGGTGAGCGCCTCATATTGCCCCGCGCTCGAAACCACCGCCACGTCTTCGAAATTCTTCGCCGCAGACCGCAGCATCGAAGGTCCGCCAATATCGATATTCTCAATCAGCTCCGGCAACCCGACGCCCGGCTTCGCTGCCGTCATGTCAAATGCATAAAGGTTCACCACCACCATGTCGATCGGCGGAATCCCGTGCGCCTCCACGGCCGCCACGTGCGCCGGATCCCCGCGCCGGTACAGCAGCCCGCCATGCACCACGGGGTGCAGCGTCTTCACACGCCCGTCCAGCATCTCCGGAAACCCGGTCAGGTCGGAGATATCGCGCACCGGCAAACCGGCCTGCCGCAACGCCTGCCCCGTTCCGCCGGTGGAAACCAGCTCCGCACCACCCTCGGCCAGCACCCGCGCAAACTCCACCACACCCGTCTTGTCCGTTACCGACAACAAGACCCGCCCAATCCGTTTCCGCTCTTTCATTTCCATCACGGCTCTATTCTAACGAGCACGATTGACTCACGACCGGCACCGGGGCACCAGGAGCCAATCCGCGTTCCGCAGGCTAAAATGGCTCGACCATGCTAGACCTCGGCTTCGTACGCTCCAACCTTCCGCGTGTCGCGGAAAAACTCCGTGACCGCGGCATGGACCCCGCCCTGGTCGAAAGCTTTGCCAACAATTTCGCCCAGCTCGACACCGATCGCCGCTCCGCCATCACCGAAGCCGAAACCCTCCAGGCCCAGCGCAACGCCCTGTCTCAGGAGTTCGGCCAACTCAAGCGCACAGGCGCCGACACCTCTTCCATCAGCACGGCATCGGCCGGCCTCAAAGCCCGCACCGACTCGCTCGAAGCCGCAGCCGCCGAAGCCGACAACCGCCTCC
>CAXTZL010000364.1:0-2513 GCA_964248555.1 uncultured Bryocella sp. | reverse complement strand
GCAGCTACGGCAAGGACGTCCGCGGCATGATCCGCCAGCACCAGTTCCAAAAGGTAGAGCTCGTAAAATTTACACGCCCCGAGGACTCCGCCGCCCAACACGAAGCCCTCACACGCCACGCCGAAACCGTCCTCGAGCGCCTCAACCTCCCCTACCGCCGGGTGCTCCTCTGCACCGGCGACATGGGCTTCAGCTCCTCCAAAACCTACGATCTCGAGGTCTGGGTGCCCGGTCAGAACAGCTATCGCGAGATCAGCTCCTGCTCCAACTTCGAAACCTTCCAGGCCCGCCGCACGAACATCCGCTACAAACCCGAAGGCGCCCCAAAGGGCAAAAAGACAACCGAGTTCGTCCACACCCTCAACGGCTCCGGCCTTGCCGTCGGCCGCACCTATCTCGCCATCCTCGAAAACTACCAGCAGGCCGACGGCACCGTCCGCATCCCCGAAGCCCTGGTCCCCTACATGGGCGGGGAAACCGTCATTGGCAAGCAAAGTCTCGGACGTGCCCTGTGAGCCCCCGGCCCGTAAGCCAGACCGGCACCGGAACCACCGCCTCCCGGCCCACCAATCCCCTTCGCCTCCTGCACAGTTATCTCTTCTGGACCTATGAACGCGGCAGCTTCCACTACGACGTCATGGTCACCCTCATCCTGCTCTTCCTCTTCATCGCTCCGCACGTCATCGATTTTCACGACCGCCCCATCCCCGAGGTCCCGCAGCGCTCCCAGGAGGTCCTCGTCCGCAACGCCGGCGACGACGGACACCGCTTCGTCTACGAGATCCGCATCGACGATCTCCAGGGTGCAAAATCACCAACCGAGCTCGCCGGGCGCATGGAAAAGATCGTGCACACCATCGCCGGCGACGCCCGGCTCGAAGACATCAAACCCGTGGCCGATCCGCACGGCCACGTCGTCGCCTATGACGTCACTGTCCGCCGCTAAACCGATCGCTTCGTTCCCTCCCCCACCTCCCAGGAGTTTCGCCGTGCCTTCCTCTTCCACCCATTCGCCTGAAGCGTGCCGATCCTCCCGGAAGCTCCTTCGCTTAGTCCTCACACTGGCCCTGGGCAGCGTCGGCACGCTTTTGCAGGCGCAGGCTCCTTCGCCCCAGCTCGCCGCCGTGCTCACCCAGATGGACGCCTCCAGCCGAACTTTTCAAAGCGCAAACGCCGACTTCGCCTGGGCCTTTTACCAGCGGGTCGTCCACGACACCACCCGCCAACAGGGCACCATGTTCATCGAGCGCGGCAAGTCCGGCGCCGTAAGCCTTGGCACCACCGTCTACGACATAGACGCCAACGGCAAACCCCTCTCCGCCCCCTCCAAAATCATCGACTTCTCCAACGGAATCCTCCGTCTCTACAGCCCCGCCGAAAAACAGGTCGATCAATTCAAAGCCGGTGCCAACCAGGCCAACTTTGAAGGCTTTCTCTCGCTCGGCTTCGGCGGCAGTGGCACCGAGATCGCCAAAACCTGGCAAATTACCGATAACGGCCCCGAAACCCTGACCGAATCCGGCCACCCCGTCAAGACCGAAAAACTCACCCTGATCAGCAAAGACCCTGGCGTCCGCAATACCGTCAAGCAGGTCACGGTCTGGGTAGACCCCACCCGCGACGTCTCCCTAAAGCAAATTTTTCTGCTTCCCAACGGGGACAGCCGCACCGCCGTCTACACCAACCTCCGCCGCAACGACAAAATCAACAAAAAGCCCTACGACATCCCAAAAAACGCCTCTGTAGTCCAGCACTGACAGAGAACAGCACCGCCTCCCACCCAAGAATGACCGACAACCACAAACCCCGGAAGCCACCACCGGGGTGCCCCATCTACGGACGGCTTCATCGTCCTTAGGTGGGTCGCTTCCGCCTCCGCGCCAGCCAAAACCCCGCCAGCAAAAGCACCACCGGGTAGCACTCCAGCGTGTACCGCGGCTCGGAGTTGTCGATCGTCAGCAACAACGCCGACCGCAGCACCACAAGCCCCCCAGCCGCCATCGCCACCGCCGGGAACCCGTCCCAACGCTCCCGCCGCCACCGGATCCAGCCCCCAACCGCCAATCCCAGCAATCCCAGATTCAGTCCCTCATACCCCATTTCAAAGGCCGACTTCCACGGGTGCGCCGGCACATGCCACCAATCGATCGGTAGCTTCAACAGCTCCGTCCGCGGCCGCAGCCACATGTCCGCCAGCTTCGCCACCGGCAGCAGAACGTAGTACCGCGCCGGGTGGTCCCGCACCCGCTCCGCAGCCAGCCGCCCGAAAGCCCGGTCAATGGCCGGCGTAGCAGACTGAAGGTCGTTGTAGCGCGCATACAGTGCAGCCGTCTCGCGACGCTGCGCCGGGCTGTCGAAGGCCCGTTCCGGAAGATCCCGCAGAAACAGTGGCGATCCGTCATACGTCCAGTACACATCCACCGTGCTGTTGAAACCGATCGCCCAGGTCCGGTACCAACGCGCAAACCCCAGCGGCGCGGCCTCATCCGGATCGTTAGCGTACTTCGGCGCCA
>CAXTZL010000363.1:0-2533 GCA_964248555.1 uncultured Bryocella sp. | reverse complement strand
CAGCGGATGGAGAGTTACGAAGGGGAGCAAAAGCGGCGCTTCATGCTGCATTACAACTTTCCTCCGTTCTCCGTGGGTGAAGTGGGCCGGATGACGGGTGTCGGCCGCCGTGAGATCGGGCATGGTGCCCTGGCGTGGCGCGCGATCGAAGCTGTTCTGCCGGGCGAAGATGAATCTCCGTACACGTTGCGGGTCGTTTCAGACATCCTGGAATCGAACGGATCGTCCTCCATGGCGACCGTGTGTGGAGCCTCTCTCGCGCTGATGCAGGCGGGTATTCCGCTGAAGGGTGCGGTTGCGGGTGTCGCGATGGGACTGGTCAAGGAGGGGGACAACTACGCCATCCTGACCGATATTGCGGGAGCCGAAGATCACTATGGCGATATGGACTTCAAGGTAGCCGGAACTCGCAATGGGATCACGGCGCTGCAAATGGACATCAAGATCATGGGCATTACCGCCCAGATTATGCGCGAGGCGCTGGCTCAGGCCCGCGAGGGGCGCATGTTCCTTCTGGATACCATGGACGCAGTGATCTCGGGGGCAAATCAGCAAACTTCGGAGTTTGCACCGCGTATTCACACCCTGCAAATCCCGACCGACAAGATCCGGGACCTAATTGGTCCTGGCGGAAAGACGATTCGCGGCATCATTGATGCCACCGGCGTCAAAATTGACGTCGAGGATTCTGGCCGAGTAAATGTGGCATCGAGCGATGCAGATGGACTAGCGAAGGCCATTCAGATGATCAGCGATCTGACGGCGGTTCCGGAAGTAGGGAAGACCTATCTGGGCAAGGTCGTTAGATTGGCCGAGTTTGGGGCTTTCGTTGAGATCTTCCCCGGAACGGACGGTCTGCTACACGTTTCAGAGATCGCAGAGCATCGCGTAAAGGACGTGAAAGACGAGTTGCGGGACGGGGATCAGGTTCTCGTGAAGGTCCTGGCAATTGAGGGAAACCGGATCAAGCTGAGCCGCAAAGCCGTGTTACGGGAGCAGCGCGCCAAGTTGGGTCTGCCCGAGGTAGCGGAAGCAGGCGGCGAGAGCGGACGTGGCCGTCCGGAGCGGTTTGAAGCGCCGCAGGTGCAGGAGACGATCACCATCGAAGGTGGTGAAGATTTCGACGAGGATGAGGATACCGAGCTAGATCTTGACGGTGAGGTGGATGAGGACGGCTCAGACGAAGGCGCTCCGGTGTCCACCCAAGGTGACGGTCAGCCGGAGCAGGGCGGGGACCGCTCGCCGGGTGCGAATCCGCGTCGCCGTCGTCGGCGGGGTCGTCGGCCGGGTACGGGTGCTGGTGGCAGTGCACCGCAAGGTGGCGCTCACTAGAGCTAACAGGATGACGAGCCGCGCCTCCCAAAAGCGCGGCTCGTTTTCGTGCTGTAGCCGTTTGGATGGCTTGCTTACCAGAACGTGAAGGCTCACTTCCATCGCCGCTGGATACCTTCCATCCCAAAATCCTGGAGCTTGTGGCTGCTCTGCGTGGCTGCTGGAAGCCGTTGGCTGCTGGACGATGCCGTTCCGGGCTCTAAGTCCACCCCAGCCTCGGCTGCAGCCGGCTGCCTCGTTGCAGCCGTTTGCGTTGGGTTATGGAGGTGGTTTGCGCAGAAGACCAAGCAGAAGGCGGCAGCCTGGTCTGTTGAGCGTCGAAGCAGGAGTTGGCATCTCGTTGTAGCGGTGGCAGTCCTGCTCAGCGCTCCCGCTCTAGGTACCTGGATAGCCGGCCGCCATCTCAGCGGCAGTACGGTGAGCCTCTGCCTAGCCTTGACGCCTACTTTTACGGCAATCGCCGTGTCGGCCGGAGCGGAACAGGGCGACCTGCCGCGGCTTCTGTGGCCAGGTTTGGCGGGGCTGGCGGGGCTATTGCTCTTGCTTCCGCAACCGGACGTGGAAAGCTGGCGACCGGACCTTGCCTACCTTGCCGTACCGCTCATGGTTACCCTGGGAGCAGTGATCGTGCATTCCTTTTGTATGGGATCAGAGTCAGAACCAGAAACCTCCCAAACCGCTTCGGCGTTGCCTTTCGCCACGGTCGAGGATCATGTCGTTGCGCAGCCCGAGCGCGGCCTCCTTCAGACGTGCGGTCTCATGATAAGTCTCTGTTTAGGCCTTGTGCTGGCCGCGGCGTCCTTCCTTACGGTGCAGTGGGCGACCATGTCCGGAATGGGTTTAGGGGGTTTTCCAGCCATTGCCGTCGCGCTTGACGGTCTGACCGTGGGACTGACGATTCTAGCCCTTCTGCGGTTGGGTGCGATGCGATGGTCAGCGCAGTTTCTGCTGGTGCCACTCACGACCATCCTGGAAGGTATCGTTGTCCTGCGACCCGCGTTGACCGTACGTTCCTGGGCTGGGCTGGCATTGCTATTACTGGGAGGCGGGCTCGTCCTGGCGAGATCTCCCGAAAGCAGCAGAGAAAGCTACGTACCCATGCAGTGACACGGGAAGGCGCTTCATCGCGGCGTCTTCTGTAGACTCCATCCATGGCAGCTTCGATGTACATCGTGGTTGAGGGTGAGGACCCTGGATTCGA
>CAXTZL010000362.1:0-2568 GCA_964248555.1 uncultured Bryocella sp. | reverse complement strand
CAGGGCGATTGTCACTTTTTACGTCCTCTTCCTGGGAGCGATTACAGTCATCGGCATTTTTCTAGGCCCCGTGATCGTGGACGAAGGCAGGTCCCTGCTGAAGAGTCTTCCGGCGCTTGTGGACCGGCTGGCTTCGGGACAGTTCATCGTCACCTGGGGAAACGACCAAGGCTGGGACCGGGCTCGTCAGATGCAGATTCAGCACTTCTTTATGGTTCATCGCAACCAAATCTTCAGCTATGGCGAAGCGGTCGTTGAGAAGCTCAGAGCCCCTCTTCTGCATATATGGTGGCTTATCCTGATTCCGATTCTGGCCGTGTTCTTTCTTAAAGACGCATCCGGCATGGCCAGGCACATGGTGGATCTTGGAACGAAGACGGGGGATCGACGCACGATCCGGAGCATTCTTTCCGATGTGCACATCATGCTGGGCAGCTACATCCGTGCGCAGACGATCCTGGCGATCTTAACGGCAGTTGCCTACCTCCTGGTGCTTGGACTGATGCGTGCGCCGTACTCGTTTATCTTGAGTCCCCTGGCGGGAGCCTGTGAATTTATACCGGTAGTTGGGCCGGCGGTGGCGTGCACGGTCATTTTCTTGATCGCGGTCTTTGCAGGCTACAACCATCTTCTGTGGTTGTTTCTGTTTCTCGGGACCTGGCGCATGATTCAGGATTATGTCAATGCTCCGAGAATCATGGGTAAGTCGGTAAAGGTATCTCCACTGGCCGAGATCTTCGCCGTGTTAGCAGGTGGCGAGATCGGGGGGGTGGTGGGAGCACTGGTGGCAGTGCCCCTGCTCGCGTTTTTCAGAATCCTGTGGACGCACTTCGAGGGCGGAGAACAGAGTGGCGGGGAGAGATCCGCAGATCCAGCACTTGGAAACCCGGGTGTGCAAACATGATGGCAAAGCGGCAGTCGCCGCTCTATCCCAAGCGACTAAGGATGTTTCTATTACTTGGAGCTTCTAGGTGAATGACTTTTCCAGGGGCTGCGACGGCGACAACGAGGGGCTTGTCGCATTGCTTCTCAAAGGCTCGTCGTGCAGCATGATCTGTTCACGCGAATGCGGTCCGCGTATTCAACAAACCTTGAGCGCGGAATCGATTCATGAAGAAGCTCGCGCGCGAGCGAGTCGTTCAACCATGGTCGCGAGAGCTTGCTGCGAGATTTTGGGAAGGAACGCTGCGCGTCTGGCCTGTTGGCCGCGGCTAATGGTCCGTTTACTACAGTGACCCTGAGCGGCAGAAGCATGGGTGCGAAGAGCTGAGAGAAGAAAAACTGTCGATGACTTGAATGGGTCCTGACTGGGTCAGGGTTCCGTTAGCGAATAGATGTCGTGCAAAGTGCTCCGTTTCCGTGGAGGTCCTTTTTGTATGTCTTCTCCTTGCAAGCTGCGGATCAGGGTTGGGGCTCGGAGGTCGTGGCCTGACCGGGGAGCGTACCGGTGACGCGGAAGGTGGCGTGGGCCGAGGCTGTCGAGTCAAAGCCGACCCAGACGTCAAAGACGCCCGGCTCGAGCACGCGGCGGTGCAGGGCAGGACTCCAGTAGGAAAGCTCCTCGGCCGGAACGGTCAGCGTGACCTGCTTGGAAGCGTTTGCGTCCAGGGTAACTTTTTCGAAGGCTTTGAGTTCACGAATGGGTCGAGAGGCGCTCCCGGCACGCTGGTGGATGTAGAGCTGCACCACCTCTGCACCCGGGACAGCGGAGGCGTTGCGCATCGTGAACGTGACCTGAAGCGGTGTGCCGGGCTGAACGTCTGGTGAGACCACCTTGGGACCGGTCATCGAGAAGTTGGAATAGCTGAGGCCGTAGCCGAAGGGGTACAGCGGCGTACTGGGGAGATCCCAGTAGCGGCGCGCGCTGTTTTCCGGGTCCTGGGGCAGCTTGCCGTTGTAGAAAAGGGGCTCCTGCCCGACTTCGCGAGGCCAGGAGAGCGGGAGGTGGCCGCTGGGGTTGGCGGCACCGAAGAGTAGATTGGCAACGGCGTGACCGCCTTCCGTGCCGGGATACCAGATGTTCAGGATGGCGGGAACGTGCTCCGAAGCCCAGGTGATGTTTAGCGGACGGCCGGTCATAAGGACGAGGACGACGGGCTTGCCGAGAGCGGTGACGGCCTCCAGGAGGCGCTCTTGCTCGCCAGGCAGGGTGAGGTGGGCGCGGGAAGCATTCTCGCCGCTCATGGTCTGGGCTTCGCCGAGTACGAGAACCGTGAGCTCGGCCTTTCGTGAAAGATCGAGGGCGTGCGTAAACTCGCTTTGTTTCGCGGCATCCGTGGTGAGCTGCGGTTTTTCTGGCGGTACCTGCTCGTCGAAGATGGTGTGGGAGCCGCGTTCCATCTCGACGCCTGCGGTGACGCTGATTTCTGCGTGGGGAAGGATTTCGCGAAGTCCTTGGCCGATGGTGACGGTGTCACGCCGGTCGCCGTGAATGGCCCAGGAGCCCATGGTGTCGAGCTTGCTGTCGGCCAGCGGACCGATCACGGCAACCGAGTGCAGATCGCGGCTGAGTGGAAGCGTGTGGTTCTCATTGCGAAGAAGAACGGCGGTCTGTTCGGCGGCCTCGCG
>CAXTZL010000361.1:0-2568 GCA_964248555.1 uncultured Bryocella sp. | reverse complement strand
GGCAGCTCGAACAAACAGCCGGACAGCCCATGTACACCGCGCCGGCCCATGCAGAGGATCTGGCTCGCACCGGGGCGACCGGCAGCTTTTTGTTCTTCACCGATCCCGTTCGCATCAATCAGCTGCAGCACATCGCCGTCACCGAATCGCGTCTTGGTATCCCCTTGCTCTTCGGCTATGACGTCATTCACGGCTTTCGCACCATCGCTCCTGTGCCCCTGGCCATGGCTTCCTCCTGGGACCCCGCGCTCGTCGAGCATACGCAGGCAATGGCCGCAAAAGAGGCCCGCATCGCCGGCGTCGATTGGGCCTTTGCTCCCATGGTCGACATCGCCCGGGATGCCCGCTGGGGCCGCATCATGGAAGGTGCCGGCGAAGACCCCTTTCTTGGTAGCAAAATGGCCGCCGCACAGGTACGCGGATTTCAAGGCAGCTACCTCGGCGCGCCCGATCACATCCTTGCCTCCACCAAGCATTTTGCCGGCTACGGCGCCGCCGAGGGCGGCCGCGATTACGACAGCAGCGACATCTCCGATGAACTGCTCTACAACGTCTACCTGCCGCCCTTTCACGCCGCCGTCAACGCGGGCACGGCCACAATCATGTCCGCCTACATGGACCTGAACGGCGTTCCCGCAACCGGCAATCGCTGGCTCCTGCAGGAGGTTCTGCGCAACGATTGGGGCTTCAAAGGCATCATCGTCAGCGACTGGGACGCGGTCAAGAATCTTCAGACCCACGGCTTTGCCGCCAGCCCACAGGATGCCGCCATGCGCGCCGCCACGGCCGGCGTCAACGTGGAAATGACCAGCAACGACTACCAGCAGTTCCTGCCCGCGGCGGTGAAGGCGGGCCAGCTCAGCGGGGCCGCGCTCGATGGTCTCGTACGCCCCGTCCTCGCGCTGAAATATGAGCTCGGCCTCTTCAGCAATCCCTACGTCGATCTCGCCCGCTTCCATCGCGAGACCGCTTCGTCCGAGCAGCGTACGGCAGTTCGCGAGGCCGCCGAACAGACCGCCGTTCTCCTTCGCAATGAGAACCACGCGCTTCCGCTCAGCCGCAACCTGCATTCGGTTGCCGTCATCGGCCCACTGGCCGACAGCAGGCTCGACACCATGGGTTCGTGGGCCATTCACGGCGACCGGCGCGACACCGTCACGGTTGCACAAGGCCTTCGCGAGATCCTTCCCCACGCAGAAGTCAGCGTTACCGAGGGCGTCGAGATTGAACGCGGCTCCCCCACCATTTTTGACGAACAGGTACCGCCCGAAAAACCGCAGCTCACCACGGATGCCGCGCGGCAGACCGAGTTCGCGCATGCCCTTGCGCTTGCCCGAAAGGCCGAACTCACAGTTCTCGTACTCGGCGAAGCCCAGACCATGAGCGGCGAGAACGCCTCCCGTGCCCACCTCACCCTGCCCGGCGAGCAGGAGCGCCTTCTGGAGGCCGTCACCGCCCTCGGCAAGCCCGTCGTGCTCGTCCTTATGACCGGCCGCCCGCTAAACATCTCCTGGGCTTCGGTGCACGTTCCCGCCATCCTGAACATCTGGTATCCCGGCACGGAAGGCGGCCACGCCGTTGCGAACCTCCTCTTCGGCGCCGCCAACCCCAGCGGACACCTTCCGCTCTCCTGGCCCCGTGAAGACGGGCAGGAGCCCATTTTTTACAATGGCAAACTGCCCCAGGACCCGGAAAACAGCGCGCGTCGCTACTGGGATCTCCCAAGCACGCCGCTTTACCCCTTCGGGTATGGCCTTAGCTATTCCAGCTTCTCGATGACCGCTCCCACGGTGGCTTCAACAGACGTACAGCCCGGCACGCCGCTCCGTGTCTCGTTCACCCTACGCAATACGTCCGCTGTCCCGGGTGCCGAGGTGGTGCAGCTTTACACCCACCAGCGTGCCGGCAGCGCCTCTCGACCCATCCGCGAGCTCAAAGCCTTCGAGAAGGTCACCCTGGGCGCCAACAGTTCCAAACAGGTCACACTAATCGTTCCGGCTGAGGAGCTCTCCTTCTGGAGTCCTGCCCTGCACCGCCGCGTGCTCGAACCGGGTGTCTTTGATGTCTGGGTCGGGTTTGACTCCATGGCATCAGCCCACGACACCTTCCGCGTCACCGGAACACTGCCCGGTCAGGCCATCTCCTCCGAGCCACGACCCTGATCGGCGGTTCGCACGGATGCTTACCGCATCCGTTGGATACTGGCCCTGATCGCAACCGCGGGAAGTGGGGAGAACATTCCTTCGCAGGATGACACGGTGATTTGCCGCTTCGCCATCACGTTCAAACGCTTGGGTTCCCCATCGCTGGCTCTGCCGGTTTCTCCTGATCCCTCTGTTCTCCGCTCTCGAAGTGAATCCAAACAATTCTGAAAAACGCGAGCAGCGGAACAGCCACCAGCGTTCCCACCACCCCCCCGATTTCGCCGCCTGCCAAGACGGCAAAGATCTCCGCCAGGGGAGATACCTCCACCGACTTACCCATGATTCTCGGGGCGTTGATGTAATCCTGAACAATGCGCCAGGTCCCAAGGAAGAGAAACAACCACAGCAGGTGGTTGTAGCCGGC
>CAXTZL010000360.1:0-2569 GCA_964248555.1 uncultured Bryocella sp. | reverse complement strand
TGCAACAAAGAAGGGCACCGCGGCAAAGACTATATGTGGATACCGCCTAGAGCTCGGCTACATCATCTGCTCGTTCCCTGCAATCAAGAACCCTTCCCGGCTGCCGGACCAGTCCTTTCGCACCCAGGTACAGTCGTTCACCCTGGAAGACTTTCGTTGGAATGCGGAACTGTTCAATGGCTGGGGACGAAAGGTGAAAGCGGCGGGCATGCGGTTCGGGTATCACAACCACACCATGGAGTTCCGCCCGATTCACGGCGTCGTTCCCTTCGACGAGATGATGCGTCTCACCGACCCGGAACTGGTCACCTTCGAGATGGATTGTGGGTGGGTGACGGTGGGTGGAGGCGATCCGGTGGCACTGCTGGAAAAGTATCCAACGCGAATTTCCATGCTGCACATCAAGGACTTTCAAGCTACGGCGAAGCCCGCCACCGTGATCGACCCGCCGCCTTCCTCCGAACTGGGCCGCGGGACCGTGAGGTTCCGCCCAATCTTCGAGGCCGCTCGGCACGCCCACATCCGCCATATGTTCGTCGAGCAGGAACAATTTGACAGGCCGCCATACGAGGCACTCCGCATCGATGCAGATTACATGCGCGGTATCCCAGGCTAAGCCGCAACGCCGCAGCCTGTATTTCCGGAAAAAACGGAGGACCTTGATAGGGAAGCGGTTAAAATCGGTCCCCAACGGCCTCAAAGACCCGCTTGATGCCCTCCTTAAGTGGGATCTTGTGATGCCAACCCAGGGCGTGCATTTTGGAGATGTCCATCAGCTTCCGCGGGGTGCCGTCCGGCTTGGAAGCGTCAAAAACCAGGTCGCCTCCGAAGCCGACGGCGGCACAGATCATCTCCGCCAATTCGCGAATACTGACGTCTTCGCCAGTCCCGATGTTCACCAACGGCGGCTCCTCCTTCGTCAGGAGCTTGCCGTAGGTGGCTTCATCCATTCCCAATAGAAACACGACCGCCGCGGCGAGATCTTCGGAGTGCAACAGTTCGCGGCGCGGCGTGCCGGTTCCCCACACCTCCAGCGTTTTCGCCCCGGAATGCGTGGCCTCCACGGCCTTGCGCATGAGGGCGGGCAAGACATGCGAACTCTGGAGATCGAAGTTGTCCTCGGTTCCGTAGAGGTTGCATGGCATTGCCGCCACGTAACGGGTACCGTACTGCCGGTTGTAGGCCCAGCACATCTCCACGCCGGCGATCTTGGCCAGAGCGTACGCGCGGTTTGTGGGCTCCAGCGGCCCGGTCAGGAGATACTCCTCCTTAATGGGCTGCGGGCACAACTTAGGATAAATACAGCTCGATCCCAGAAAGATCAACCTATCCACGCCGACCTGCCGGGCGGCATCAAGGACACTCGACTGGATTTCGAGGTTTTCCTGAAGAAACGTGCCCGGGTAAGTGTCGTTCGCCAAGATGCCGCCTACCTTGGCAGCCGCCAGAACGACCGCATCGGGACGTTCAGCTTCAAAGAAGCGCCGCACCGCAGTCGCATTGGTCAGATCGAGTTCCGCATGCGTGCGCGTGAGGAACTGGTGGTAGCCCGCCTTCTCAAGCCCTCGAAGAACGGCGGAGCCAACCAGGCCCCGGTGGCCGGCCACATAGATTTTAGCCTCGGTATTCAACATAGATTTAGGTTTCCCGAACGTTGTAGGCGGCGTAGCCGTGACGGCGCACCAAAGCATCGCGCTCGGCCGCCTTTAGATCGGAATCGATCATCTCGCTCACCAGTTGTTCAAAGGTCGTCCGCGGAACCCAGCCGAGCTGGTTGCGAGCCTTGCTCGCATCTCCGAGCAGGGTCTCTACCTCGGTAGGCCGGAAATATAAAGGATCAACCGCGACCACAACGTTACCCTGCTGATCAACGGCTTTCTCATCCTGCCCCTGCCCTGACCACTCAAGCTCCATCTTGAGCTCCGCGGCGCAACGTTGTACAAACTCGCGCACGCTGTACTGCTGACCCGTGGCGATCACGTAGTCTTCGGGCTTTTCCTGCTGCATCATCAGCCACTGCATCTCGACATAATCCCGGGCATGACCCCAATCGCGCCTGGCGTCGAGATTTCCTAGGTAAAGTTTGTCCTGCAGCCCAACCTTAATCCGGGCCAGGCCGCGCGTGATCTTACGCGTAACAAACGTCTCGCCCCGCAGCGGCGATTCGTGGTTGAACAAGATTCCGTTGCAGGCATACATCCCGTAGGCCTCGCGGTAGTTCACCGTGATCCAGTAGCCGTAGAGCTTGGCAACCGCATACGGCGAGCGAGGGTAAAACGGGGTCGTCTCCGATTGCGGCACCTGTTGCACCAAGCCATATAGCTCGGAGGTCGATGCCTGGTAGAACCTCGTGTTGGAGAGATGAAGCGTTCTCATGGCCTCCAGCAGGCGAAGCACACCGATGGCGTCCGAGTTGGCCGTATACTCAGGCTCCTCAAAAGAAACCTTCACATGGCTCTGGGCGGCGAGGTTGTAGACCTCGTCCGGCTGCACCTTCTCCATAATGTGCAACAGGCTCGACGAGTCCGTCATGTCGCCGTAATGCAGAATGAAGCGCCGCTCCGAGGTG
>CAXTZL010000359.1:0-2588 GCA_964248555.1 uncultured Bryocella sp. | reverse complement strand
CATTACACGCTGCCCTCGCGCTGCGCGGCCGAACTGCACGCCGGGGAAGCGGACCTTGGATTGATCCCGGTCGCCGAGCTCACCCCCGAACTCCGGGTTGTCCCAGGTTGCACCATTGCATCGCAGGGGGAGGTCCGCAGCATTCTTCTGCTGGTCCGCGCGCGTTCCGGAGAAGACAAAGCGATTGCCCTGGGGCGTCTTACCCGGATCGCGGCTGATAACGCGTCCCGCTCCTCCGCGGCCTACCTTCGCGTTCTGCTGGCGCGCTTCTACGGTGCATCTCCCACTCTCCTCGAGCACCCGGCTGACCCTGTGACCATGCTCGCCGGATACGAAGCCGCTCTGCTGATCGGCGACCCCGCCCTGCTCGCCCGGGAGCGCCGCAGCGAGATCGACGACAGAGTAAAGGCCGACTCCGGTGATACCCTGCTCTGGATCGACATTGCCCGGCTCTGGCGCGAGCACACGGCGCTGCCCTGGGTGGCCGCTGTCTGGGCTGTGCGCTCGGCGGCGCTGGGCGGCCATGACGTTGAACCGTGGCAGCTAATCGAGGACCTGAATGCCAGCCGCGAGGCCGGACTGGCTCACCGGGAGCAGCTCGTGACCGAGTGGGCTCCCCGGCTGGACCTGCCCGCCTCCGTTATTCGTACGTACCTCTTCGAAAACATCTACTATCAGCTGGACGATCCGTGTCAGCAGGCTATCAAGCTCTTCCGTCGCGAGGCGGCGGCGCTTGGTGTACTGCCGCCATTGCCGGAACTCGCATTCCTGAAAGGCTGATGGAACCGGAAACAGGCCCCCTGCCTCCGGCCGCTTGCACAGCATGCCGCATCTCTTCGCTTTCGCTCCGGCAATTCACCTTTTGCCCCTACTGGGAGAGCACCACCGCGTGTCCGCGCTGGCCTACCTGCTGGCGTCGGGCCATGCAGCCAGCCACATGCTGTCCCTCGCGTTGCGCTACGGCCTGATCGGCTTAACCCTGATCTCGGTGGTCGACAGCTCTTTCATTCCCCTGCCGATCCCCGGCGTGACGGATATCATGCTGGTGCTTTACGCCGCGAACCATACCAACCCCTTCCTCCTGGTGGGCCTGGCGACCGCGGGTTCTGCCCTGGGCGGCTATCTTTCGCACGCCGTAGGGCAGGCCGGCGGGATGCCCTTTCTCGAAAAACACGTTTCTCCCAAGCTGCTGGGCCGGATTACGCATTGGGTGGAGCATCACTCGATCATCGCCATCGCCCTGCCGGCGATTCTTCCGCCGCCGGTGCCGCTGTCGCCTTTTGTTCTGGTGGCCGGGGCCATACACATGTCGCGCCGTCGCTTCATGGTGGCTTTCACCTCCAGCCGGCTGCTTCGCCACGCCATCGCGGTCTGGCTTGGGATCCGCTACGGAACGCAGGTCCTGGGGCTTTGGAACCACTTTTCCACCCGCTGGGCGGTCACGATTTTGATTGTCTTCTGGGCGGTGACATTGATCTTCACCGGAATTGGGATCTGGAAGCTGGTGCAAACGTCGAAGTCCGTCGGCCTGCGCCGCTCGGGCAAAACTGCCTCCGGCTCCGCCTAGCCCGGCCGCTCCGCGATGCTACAATCCTTGTGTGCCGGGTCCTACGCGACGCGTACCCGCCAACCCCGCCAGGTCCGGAAGGAAGCAACGGCAACGGGCCCACGCGGGCGCAGTAGGGAAACCCGGTACACCTCCCGACTACATGGCTCTCGTTATGAAACTAAGAGAGAGCTGCTTGCGTCTCTCTCGGGACACAGGCGTCAGAATCGCGCTCTGATCGCGTTAAGATGCTGCTTGTTGTCGAATCCGTTTTGAAGGAAATTCCCCGTTTGAGTTCCGTTTCAAAGCTCGACCTCCAGCCCAGAACCGCCCGCCGCGCCAAAATCTCCGCCCTCGGTACGTACACGCCGCCCGGCCTGCTGACGAATTCCGATCTGGAACGGATGGTGGACACCACAGACCAGTGGATTACGGAGCGTACGGGAATACGGCAACGGCACATCGCGGCCAAGGGAACCGCGACCAGCGACCTGGCTACGGAAGCTGCCAGGCAATGCCTAACCAGGGCTGGCGTGGATGCTAACGAGGTGGACGCCATTATCGTGGCCACGGTCACGCCGGACATGTTCTTCCCGGCAACGGCCTGCCTGGTGCAAAGCAACCTGGGCGCGCATAAGGCCTGGGGATTCGATCTGTCCGCCGCCTGCTCCGGCTTTGTGTATGCCCTGCAGGTTGGCGCCAAGCTGGTGGAGTCCGGCGCGCACGACAAGGTGCTGGTCATCGGTGCGGATGTCATGAGTTCCGTCGTCGACTATACCGACCGGTCAACGTGCATCCTGTTCGGCGATGGTGCCGGCGCCGTTCTTCTCGAGCCTTGCGCCGAAGGCGAGGTCGGACTGATCGATTTTCAGCATGAGGTCGACGGTGCCGGCGCCGACGCGTTGAAGATGCCCGCCGGGGGAAGCCGTCTTCCGCCCTCCCACCAAACCCTGGACGCCAAGCAACACTTTATCCATCAGGATGGACAGGCTGCCCTCGACCAGTGGTTAAAAACCACTGAGCTCAGGGTAGAAAATCTACT
>CAXTZL010000358.1:0-2623 GCA_964248555.1 uncultured Bryocella sp. | reverse complement strand
CCAGCATGTTGGTGTTGAAGCCTCCAACGACGGCCGTGTCGTCTGGGCCGCGCCTCTCGGCATCTACGGCAACTGCATCGTCGTAGATCATGGCTACGGCCTGCAGACCATCTACGGCCACTTGAGCCGGATCGACGTACACGTAGGTGACACCGTCACGCGCAGCCAAGTTATGGGACTAAGTGGGATGACAGGAATGGCCGGTGGTGATCACATCCACTTCGCAATGCAACTGGACGGTGTCCAGATAGACCCTAAAGAATGGTGGGACGCGCACTGGATCCAGGATCACGTGGCGCGCCGCGTCGATCTACCCGGCTTCGGCGCATGATGCACAGGCGTATCGGGTGCCCTAGGTTTGCTCCCTTGGTAGGCGATCGTATCTCTCGTGGAAGCGACCATAACGGTTGAGAAGTGAGGTCGGTCCGCAAGCTTGGAGAAAGACAAGGTTTCCTTCAAAGTGCTTTTCGCTGATGACCGCTCCGCCTTCGAGAGAACCGAGAATGGCCCCCTCGGATTGAGGAATCCTGAAACGGCGCTCGATGAGCGGGTCAGCCTTGAGCGCGGCGTCGATCGCAACCAGGAGTTGTTGCAGCCCGGTGCGCTGAAGCGAGGAAACACAGATTGCCGCGTCGTTGCCGGAGAGGTGATCGAGTTCCCCGGGAGGGATAAGATCAATCTTGTTCAAGACCTGGATCACGGGTTGGGCGGAAACCTCGAGTTCGGCCAGAACAAGCTCCACTTGGGCCTTCTGTTCCTCGCGTGTAGGGCTGGAGGCGTCTTGGATGTGGATAAGAACCTCTGCCCTTTCTACCTCTTCGAGGGTTGCGCGAAAACTCGTCACAAGGGTGTGGGGAAGATTGCGAATGAAGCCGACGGTGTCCGATAGTAGGATCTTTCGTCTAGAAGGAAGCTGCAGCTGTCGGAGTTTGGGATCCAACGTAGCGAACATGCGCGCTGACTCGAGCACGCCGGCCTCGGTAAGTGCGTTGAACAGGCTGCTCTTGCCGGCGTTGGTGTAGCCCACCAGAGCGACAACGGGAACCGGGACCGCCTCACGGCGTTTCCGCTGCTGATGCCGAATACGGCGAACGGCTTCAAGCTGGGTCTTGATGTGATCGAGCCGAAGATTGATCTTACGGCGATCCGTTTCCAGTTGCGTTTCGCCCGGACCACGCGTCCCGATGCCACCACCAAGCTGCGACATGGCGCGACCACGTCCAGCGAGACGAGGCAGCTGGTATTCAAGCTGCGCGAGCTCCACCTGCAGTTGGCCTTCGCTGGTTTTGGCGTGACGGGCAAAGATGTCAAGGATAAGCTGCGAACGGTCGATCACGTGACACGGAAGCCGGGATTCAATGTTGCGAAGCTGGGCCGGGGTGAGATCGTGATCAAAGAGAACCAGCGACGCGTTCGTGCTCGCGACAGCGCCAACAATCTCGTCCAGTTTGCCTTGACCGACCAGGCTGGAGGGATCCGGTTTCTGGCGGCGCTGGACGAGAATCGCTGCGACCGTTGCGCCGGCTGACCGCGCAAGTTCCTCAAATTCTGAACGGCTGGCCTCAAAGTCAAGAGTGAAGGCGGTAGTTCCAGTGAGTTCCTCTTCGCCAGCCGTGAGAGCCGCCGCAGAGCGGGCAACGCGCGCGGCAGCAAAAGACTGCTTGCGTTTGCGCAGCTCTCCGGTGAACTCAACAACGACGAGCACGGCAGTCTCCTGCTGCGTTTGGGAAGTACGGAGCTCGCGAGCGAGCAATGCCGCGTCCTGGGCGGCACTCGCTTGAACTAAACTCTTCCGGCTTGTTTTCCCGCGGCTTCGAGCTGATTGCGCCTGATCCGGGGTGGCGGCAGGTGAAGTCTTTTTACGAGTCATCGTTGTTCCAATCCATGACGGCGATTCCAACCTCCGGACAGTCTTCGCTCAACTCGACCCCCCTAACGCACTTCGGATACCAAGAAAAGAGGGGCACCATGGTGCCCCTCTTTCTCCAAATCGTCGCGACAAAGAGGCTAGAAATTTAACTTGGCGGCCAGCTGCATCGTGCGAGCATTGTTGCTGAAGTCGGCAGCCTTATTAGCGAAGGTACCTCCCGAAGTGACGTTGACGTAGTTTGCCGCGCCGCTTCCGGTGGAAGTAATCGAGTTCACGGTATTAAGGGAACCTGGCAGATATTGAGAGTGGTTCAGGACGTTGAAGGCCTGTACCTGGAACTCCAATTTGTAGCGCTCACGGAAGCTGAAGCGTTTTACAGCCGTGAGGTCGAGATTGTCAATGCGGCCTACGGGCAGCAGATTGCGGCCGGCGTTGGGCAGTGTTCCGAGGCCCCCCTGGACGTAGTAGGCATTGGTCGTGGGGGTGAAAATCCCAGTACCGGGGGTGATGGTGCCCGCCGTATAACCGATTGTATTTGCCGGGCAGGAGGTCGCGACAGTCAGCGATCCGTTCAGTACGCCGCCGTTCTTTGTACCCGTGGTACAAACGGTGCCATTGAGAACGGGAACCACGGTAGCCGCCTTATTCGCAACGCCATTCGGATTGATAAAGGTTCGATCAGCAGCCGCATCGCCATTAAGATTGGAAACTTCCGCTTTGCGCTTTTTCCAGGATTACGTACGCTCGTGGCAC
>CAXTZL010000357.1:0-2626 GCA_964248555.1 uncultured Bryocella sp. | reverse complement strand
AGCGTCACAGGCTCCCGCGGAAACCCACCCTCATCCCGGTTCCACCCCGCCAGCAGGGGAATGTGGGCCTGCTGACCGGCCGCATAAATCGCCGGGATCGATCGCGACAGGAACAAACCATCCACATCCGGTCCAAACCGTGTCACCGTACCCTTCTGGCCCTCCACCGCCTTCACCAGGTCCTCCGCCGGCATCGCACGCAGCGCGGAAAGCGACGTTGCGCCCAGGGACTCTCGCGCAAACGCCTCACCCTCGGCTTCGGCGACCGCCAGCTCCGGAAACGTCAGCCCGGTCCGCGAAAACGCAGCGCCACTCTCCCCAATCGCGTGCGCCATCGTATCCTTGGCCATCGGTGAAGCCATCTGCGCACTCACCGAGAAGGACCCGGCCGACTCCCCAAACACCGTGACATTGCCCGGATCGCCCCCAAAAGCGGCGATATTGCCCTTCACCCACTGCAGCGCCGCCGCCTGGTCCATCAATCCGTAATTGCCGGCTGCGTGCTGCGGCGACTCCCCCACCAGCGCCGGATGCGCAAAAAATCCAAAGATGTTCAAGCGATAATTCATCGACACAAGAATCACGCCCTTGCGCGCAAAGCTCTCCCCATCCTGCCTCCGTTCGGAGGTGCTGCCCGCATAGAAACCTCCACCATAAATCCACACCATCACCGGCAGCTTCGCCCCTACATTCGCCGCCGCCGGAGCCCAAACGTTCAACGTCAGGCAATCCTCGCTGGGCCCGGGGTCATGAAACGTCATGTCCGCGAACGCGTTCACCTGCATGCAATGCGCGCCAAAACTCTGCGCCTGGCGCACACCGGCCCAGCGCTCCGCACGCTGCGGAGGCTTCCAACGCAGCGGCCCCACAGGCGGCGCTGCATACGGCACACCCAGAAATATGCGGACCTGCCCATCATCAGAAATCTTGCCTTCCAGCTCCCCGCGATCCGTCTTCGCCCGCACCGGCCCCGCCGCTCGGGCGACCACCGAGGTCAGGGTGAAAGAAGCAAGCAGAAGAAACATTGGGAAAACAGTACGCCTGCCTTGCATGCAACCTCCAGGCACTGCGCCGTACCTTGCCATCCGTGCAGGCCAGCCGCCATTCTAACCGCGTCGCGAGGACCCCCACCTCAAGCCCTTCGCAGCCAAAGACCTACGCCCGTTCGTAAGTCCATCTGGCTCAGTGGTGTAACCCGATCCCAACAACAATCCAACCCCAGAGCTGTGTGGCTCTCGTGACTCTCCACAGGAAGCCCGTAGGCTGGCCGAAAGAAGTGGGAACTATAGACATGACTTCCTGAATCGGATTTGAATGGCCCAGTACGGGGTTCTCTCCCAACGTTCAATGCAAGGCGGTTACGACTGACGCCACCACGGGGATTGCTGCCCGCTGTCCTCAGTGGATCGGCGGACAGCGCGTAGATGAAACCGGGTCCTTCGTCCTTACGCAGTCAGGTGTTTTGGGCCTACAACGCTGTCTCGTCTGCGGTAGACTCCGCATCGATAGGCTGTTAGGGACTGTTTACTTGTTTTGTTTTTTGCTGGCCGGGTTTGTTTCATGAGCATGGAGTAGTGCCGCTTCACGTTGTCCTCGTTCAGCCGATACGTGAATTCATCTAGGGAGCGTTGCAGGTGCCTCTCGCGGAAAGAGTTGTACAACTCGTAGAAGCCGCGCTTCAGGACGGCCCATACGCTCTCGATGCCGTTGGTGTGCGCGGGCTTCGGAGGCGAGATTCGTTTCGTTCTGCCCATCAAGTTGAGTGGAGACGCTGTGCGTATATAAAAGCGTCGATCTTCAGTTCAGCGTTGTTGGGACAAGCTGGTGTGCTCCAGCCGCTGGACCGAAAAAGAAACAGGAGTTCGGCTTTTCCCGGGCCAAAGGGACGCGCTGAACTCCCTTTTGCAGTAGAGATGGCCAGAGGGGAAATCGCTCCAAAAGCTAAGCAGGAAGACTAGGGCAAGGGCTGCAGTCAGGGTCCAAATTAGGACATAATTCTCGCCTCTTATCTCGACCCAAAGGGCGCAGTCCGCAGCAAACAAAGCCTGTTCTCGCTTCGGAACCCGCCAACCGATCAGCAACGGACGGAAGCAAGCCAACCTCGCTATCTAAAGCGATTTAAGTGCACGAACAGCAACCCACAGACCCGCCTAGCAAACCTCCGCCAACCGCACCCTCAGTATCTCCGCCTCGCGCACAACCGACACCCGGTCCAGCGCCGAAACAACCCACGTAGCCCCTGCCTCACGCAGCACCTCGGCTGAGTAGGTCCCGGAGACCCCAAGCACACGACAGCCCGCGGCTATACCCGCACGAACGCCACTGACCGCATCCTCCACCACCAGACACTCGCCCGTTCTCAGTCCCAGCACCTCAGCACCCCGCCGGTACGGCTCCGGATGCGGCTTGCCATACTCCACCATTTCTGCCGTCACCAGACAATCCGGCATCTTGAGCCCCGCCGCCCGCAACCGGCTGATCACCAAAGGTCGTGTTGCCGACGTGACAATGCTCCAGGCATTCGCAGGCAAACTTACGAGAAGCTCCTTAGCCCCTGCCAGCACCTTCGTTTCAGCTACATCCGCCACCTCGAGCGCCTCAATCACCCGCAACCCTTCCACCACAT
>CAXTZL010000356.1:0-2652 GCA_964248555.1 uncultured Bryocella sp. | reverse complement strand
TGGACCTCGAAAACGACACCCTCGCCCAGCTCGACATCGTCGTCGCCAGCGTCCACTCCGGTTTCAACCAGACCTCCGAGGAGGTCACCGCCCGCGTCCTGCGCGCCTGCGAAAACCCGCACGTCAACATTCTCGGCCACCCCACCGGCCGCAAGGTCCTCAAGCGCGACCCCTACAAAATCGATCTCGAGCAACTCCTCCCGGTCGCCGCCCGCCTCGGCATCGCCGTCGAACACAACGCCAACCCTGCCCGCTCCGACCTCAACGATCTCCAGCTACGCCGCGCCAAACAGCTCGGCTGCAAGATCACCGTCAACACCGACGCCCATTCCACCGACGAACTCGACAAGATCGACAACGGGATCGTCCAACTCCGCCGCGCCTGGCTGGAAGCCACCGACATCCTCAACACCCTGCCCGTGGACCAGTTCCTCGCCGCGCTACGCCCCCGGCCAATCGAAAGACCAACAACCTAGAACGAACAACCAACAACTCCCTATGGCCGACCTGCAAATCGCCCCGCCCCGCCCCCGCAGCATCCTTCCTGCCATCCTGATTGCCGTTTTAGTTCTGGCGGCTGTCGCCTGGGCAGTTTTCCACTTCAGCCCGGATCGCGTGGCTGACCTCAAAGTCACGACCGTGCAAACCTTTACGCCGCACACCACCATGGGCTCGCTTCAAAGCAAGGTGCGCGGCAACATGCGGGTGCTCAACGAAAGCACCGCGGACGCCGGCGAAGATGACGTCTACGTCGTAGCCACCGTCAGCATCACCGACCGTCTCCGCATTCCCATCTTTCTCGAAGGCACACAGGCGCACGTCACCCTGGCCGACGGCCAGCAGCTCGAGCCACGCGTCATCTTTGGCGATACCCTCAAACGCCTCGCCTCAATCTTTCCCGCTCTGGCCCCGAAGGTTGCAAACCCCCTTGCCCTGGACGACCAGGTAGATCCCGGTCAGACCCGCACCGGCACGGTCGTTTTTCTCCTGCCCGGCGTCACGCCTGACCTCTGGGCAAAACGAAAGGCGGCCTCCGTCAGCGTCCTGCTCCGCAACCAAAAACCTCAAACAACAAATCTGCCCTAACCCACAACCCAGAATGGGACCCGCCAGTATCCAAAAAAGAGCCGCTGCTCTAATCGAACACCACAGGTCCCATCCACGAACAACGAAGCACGAACAACGAACAACAAGCACTTACGGCAACGCCACCGGCCCGGGCACATTCTTCGGCGTACTCAGATACCCCGTCACCTGGTTCTTGTTCATGTTGTTCACCACAATCTCGAACAGCGCGGGTGTCTTGCCCGAGTAAAACTGCACCGGCTCATCCAGATTCTTATCCTTCTTCTCGATATTTTTATCATCCGCCAGGATAAACAGGTTGTACTTGGACCGTTTCACGTCCGACTTCTTCAACGTCAGCTTGATCGTACCGACGACCTTGGGAATGTTCTTATCCAACGTGAACTCGTAGTAGTTCCGCTCGCCGCGCCGCCGGAGTTCCATTAGTTCGTCATGATTGGTTGCGATCAGACCACTCATCACGCCCTGGTCGCCCACAACCCGGGTCAGCTGACCCTTCGTCGAGGCCAGGTCCGCCTGCGTGGAGGCGACATCCTGCTTCACCCCGCCAACGTCCGTCTTCACGCTGGAAACGTCACTCTGCACAGCGCCGATCTGGGCCGTGTTCGCCTTGGTCTCCTTGCTCAAACGGTTCGTCGCCGCATTCGCCCGGCTTGCCAGCGCTTGTGCGGTGTGCTGCGAAGCCACAAGTTCCTGCGAACGCTCCTCGAGCTGCTTCTGGGTGAGCCCGACACTTTGTCCCAGCGCTTCCCCCTGCGCCCGCAGCCGCTCATTGGTATCGTCAATCTTCTCCGCGAGCGCACTGTTTTGCTGCGTCGCCGCGTTCAGGTTCCGCTCCGCCGTTGCCAGATGATTCTGCAGCGTCAGCGCCCAGACCAGGGCGCCCAGGGCCGCCAGCAGCGCCACAATCGCCACGGCTGCTAGCCAATTTGGTACGCGGTGTTGCACCACGACCTCTCCATTTCGTTCGTTCATTCTCGCTCCTTTGTTCTTCTACTCAACGGCGCAGCTCTCATTGTGCCGTGAGGATCTCGTTTCGTTCTACCTGGAGTCATCACGGAAGCCCTTCGCAGGGATCCCATGGTTTCCGCCAATAGAAGCAACCTTCACCCGTGCCCGGAGTAGCCCGGGAGGGCAGCCACGACCTCTCGGAGAGCCACGCTCTGCGCGTACAGAAACTCCGCCGTCGGCGGCCCGTTTCCAAGGTACTCATCCTGAGCGGTGATGTCATCGGGCTGAGCCTCCTTTGGCACTGCGCCGTCGGTTCTTCGCATTGCGGCGAGCTTCAGCCCTGCTGCAGGTCGTCTCGATGACGCAGCCAATCAGCACTTTTCCCTCGAATCGAGGCGGGGGGGCTCCTATTGCGGGCTGGGAAGATCGAAGCTGAATACGGAGCCGTGCCCGATTTGGCTGGTCACGGTGGGAGGTCCATGATGCGCCTCTACAATCGCACGACTGATAGCCAATCCCCTTCCTGTGCCGGACACCCCCCGGGCTCGCAAATTCGAGCGGAACAAGGGATCGAAAAATAAATCCTGTTCCGACGGAACGATGCCGGTTCAGAAC
>CAXTZL010000355.1:0-2691 GCA_964248555.1 uncultured Bryocella sp. | reverse complement strand
CACCGTTCGTTCCACGAAACGGAGTTTTTCAACACCATTCTTCGTTTGTGAAGAGGTCCCGCGCTGCCCTCAAGCAGTAAATGTATTCTGGCGATCACGGCGCAACGGCTCTGCTGATTTACATGACGGCTTATGGACTGGACAGGATTCAGCGATTCCACACGTACGCACGATCGAAAATACATTGTTGCCTCTTTCCGATCAGAGGCCAATCTTGGCTGGGTGATTGACCTCCGTTCCTTCTTGAATCTTCCCGAGCTCAAGTATCGTGACTTCGCTCCACGTCGTTATCAAATCCACGGCTTCAGAGCGGTGTTGTCCGTGGTTTAGCCGAGGCCGAGCTGACCATTGTCGACCGACAATACTATCGTGCGAGCGCATACCTAGATCTCCGAAGACGTGGAGCCGAGTTCGGAGTGGATTTCGATGTGCGTAGCCTGGACGACATGGCGTGCCAAGCAGCGCTCCAAAACAGCCCGTTCGGCATAGATCCAGATGACATTGGACTTGGGACACCCGCAATGCAGCCTCTGCGAAGGCTTAGTAAGCGTTTTGCACCGCAACAGAGCAACAATGAACTGCGACTTCAGGTTGGCGGCAAAGCTAATGATGTGGATGTCCTAGTTGGGCGGGCATACTCGATGCTCAGTCCGACGGAGTTCATGCAGATCCGCCTACTTGCGACTGAGCCCATGCTTCGAAACTCATTTGCGGAGAGCTTGGACCGGCTTCGCTATCTTGCACACGTCTTCGACGCAGAGCACCCTAAAAGTGTTCCGCTGCTAAATCAGCTTGCTGGCACACTGGCTGAAGCGTCTGGGCACCCGCAACCAGTCGCTAGTCGCATAGCGACTGAGAAACCTATTCGTGAGGCAGTCTCTACTAGCAGCGACCATCTCCAGGCCGCAGACATCGCCGCAGGATGGGCCTCAGATCTGTTGCTGGGTACAAATAATGACTTTAGGGCACTAGCACGGCAAGTTCGCTGGGTGACCCTCAATGGAATAGCGATCCCGACTTCTGACCGCTAAGGATCCAAACTGCTCACAAACCGATCGTACTTAATACCAACTCGACATCTCGCGCTATGCTGTCAAAAACCTTCAATGATGTTGAAAAACTAATTGCTTCACCATCGAGGGTCGAAATGGAAGGTGTCTGAGGCCCACCGAGTTCCCAAACGGAGCGTCTAGGGCATCCTCGTGCGGCGAGTTTTAAGCGGTCTGCGAAAAAGCGAGTTTTTCAACACCATTCTTCGTTTGTGCACAGGTACGGATTACTGGTGATAATGCGACATACGCCCGTGTGCCGGAAACACACCACTCGCCTACTCTTTGCGGCGGTCGCGCTTTCCATGTTCTGCCTGCCTGCCTACACACAGAACCTTTCCACAGCGCCAGAGGATGAGAAGGCACTGGATGCGGCTACGCGAGGGCTATGCAAGGTTCAGGTCGCTATGCTGGGCGAGATCGCGATTCATGGAGACGGTCACACACTTGCCTTCAAGGTTGCGCTTGTCGAACAATTCGTAGACAGGTTTGGATTCGATGCTGTTCTATTCGAGGCAAACCAGATGAATCCTCCACCTGAATCAACGCATATGGTCGGAAGAAGCGGTAACACCGGATGACCTGCTCACGGCGCGTAACGGCTTAGTACACAAGTGCCCCTGTAGATCTGGCAACGGGGAAGCTAAACTTGCTCATGCGTGCTGCCGGCCTCCTCGTTGCATTTATCACTGTTGCAGCCAGTGCACAATCGCGCACAGTTGCCATCACCGTCGATGACCTCCCTTGCGCAAACTGCGCTCCGATCAATGTTGACGGAACGTCGCAACACGGGTTTATGGTCCCCACAAACCAGCGCTTGCTGGCGGGCTTTGTCCATGCCAGGATACCGGTCACAGGTCTGGTTGTGATGCAGACCGCGGAGGGGTCCGGCGATACAGGCTGGCGCTCACTGCAGCTCTGGTTGAACGATGGGTTCGACCTTGGTAATCACACGTATTCACACCCGGACTTTTCCACCTCTCCACTGACCAGATGGAGTCCGACATCGCCCGCGCCGATGCCACATTGCGTCCCTTGCTTGCGGCAAAAGGCGAACAGCTCCAATTCTTTCGCTTTCCCTACAATCACACGGGTGATACCGAAGCCAAGCATGACGCCGTAGCGGCCTACCTGAAGGAGCGTGGGTACCAGGTTGCCACTTGCACCATCGACACTTCTGATTACGTGTTTGCCAGCGCGTATGCGCGAGCCATGGGGGCTAAAGACCAGTCTACAGCTGACCGGATTCGGCGCGAGTACATAATCTACAGCGGCGCCGAGATCGATTTCTACGCGGCTCTCAATCACCGGGTTCTGGGCTATGAGCCACCGGAGGTCATGCTGCTACACGACAGCCTGTTAAATGCTGATGCCGTGGACGACGTCCTTGCGCTGTTTCGCAGCCGGGGTTACCGCTTTGTTAGCCTGACGGAGGCGCAGCAAGACCCCGCTTACTCCATTCCGGACACGTACATCACAAAATATGGCCCGATGTGGGGCTATCGATGGGCACGGGAGCGTAACCTCGGCCGCCTTGGGATGAATGAACCCGAGCCACCAGCCTGGATCGCAGACTACCCAAATGCGAAGCCGGCTCAGGAGCAGCCAAAGACCGTTAGCCCATAACAGGTCAGCCATAGGC
>CAXTZL010000354.1:0-2704 GCA_964248555.1 uncultured Bryocella sp. | reverse complement strand
CTGTACAGCAATCGGGATAACACGTGGGGCATTGCAGGCGGAGCCGACTTCAGTTCGGGCAGACTGACGCATTCGTTTCGCGGCAGCTACGAGAAATTTCATAACTTCATCACGGACATCACAATTGGTTCCAACGGTCTGTTCGATCCGATTCGGCAGCTGGCCATCAATTACTCCACACAGAACGTGCACAGCGGTCCGAACGCCAACGCGCCCCAGGCGACCTACCAGTCAGACAAGCAGTTGCGGTATGACGCCAGCTGGACGCGTGGGGCGCACCTGATCCGATTTGGAGCCAGCGTCAACCGTATCCAGGCTGGCGGTTTTGCCGCGTTTTACGGCACGGCGCCGCGGGTGAACCCGACGGACTCCAATCAGTTGAACGGCAAGGTGACCACGGTGAACCCGACCGGCCTGGGTTGCGCCGGTGTTGTAGGTGCTGCCCCTTGTCTGGGCGATGTCTTGAACGGGTACAACACGAGTTCCGTCACCTTAGGCAACGGACAGGGCTTTTCGTCAGAGATCCCGGACTTCGGTCTGTCCGGTGGAGGCACCTACTCGTGGCGCACTGCCGAATATGTTGCTGATTCGTGGAAGGTGACCCCCAACCTGAATCTCACCGGCGGCATCCGGTACAGCATTGATACCAACCGGCAGAACAACGATGTGGCCCCGCCTACCTGCGGCAGTTTGAGCGCAACGGTGAGTTCAGCCTGCGCGGGTCTCTCGCCGACCACTTCGCTGTACACCTTGTTCGGCGCCCCGGCGGGACCGACCCCCACACCGTACAAGGACGTCGCGCCCCAGGTGGGCCTGGTCTACACGGTTCACCGGACGACGAGTCTTCGGGCGAGCTTCGGTATTTTTTATGAGAGCGATGTTTTCAATAACGGCTCCAACGCACGTTCCAACCTGGAGCGCGCCGGCGCATTTTATGCTTCCAGGAATCCATGCACGAGTTACAGCATTACTTTTCCTGACGGGTCCAATGTTACCAGCGTGAATTTGAGCGGACAGGTGAATGGCGCTGGTGGGACATCGTTGCAGGATCTTTGCCAGAATCGGACGATTGCGCAGAGTGCACCGTATTTTGTGGCTTTGCAGAACGCCTACCAGGCCAGCACGCGTGCTAACTCATTGATTGCGAATAGCAGCTTTGTGGGCAACACACTTTCTGCTTCCGGTCTTTACAGCCCCAACTACAAGCAGCCCTACTCGGAGCAGTGGAATTTCGGTGTGCAGCACGAGGTGTACAAGGGAGCGGTGCTGAGTGCCGACTACGTGCACAACAGCTCGCTGCGCATTGGGCAGACGTTGGATTTGAATCACCTGGGGGCCGCCCGAACGTTCAATCTGACAAACGCTCAGGCAGCGGTCACCTCGACCATCACCGCTTGTGGGGGAGGTACGCTCAATACGGTGATCCAGACCGGGGGCTGCCAAGGACTGCACAAAGGGGCAGCCGGCAGCGGCGCCACCATCTCCGATTTTGCTACGCGCGGGCTGGATTCCGCGGCGGTGTACACCAATGGCAACAACTACCGGTATGCCGGCAAGCCGAATGCGGGGGCGTTTCCAGGAATCAACCCCCTCCTCGGGTCTGGCGCTTTGATCCAACCGGTAGGGCGTTCGGGCTACGACGCTCTGCAGGTAGTCTTCCGCGAACAGAACCAGCATCCGCTACCAGGAGTTGTGAGCAGTAACATTCAGCTCTCCTATAACCTTTCGCGGATTGTTGGAACGTCCAGCAGTACGACCGGTGATGAATTCTTCACCAATGCCGTGTACGACAAGGACAATCCGACGGCGTACATCGGACGTTTGCCGCTCGACCGCAAGCACCAGGTTAATCTCTCGGGCTCGTTGCGGTTCAAGTATGGTCCGCAGCTTGGGCTAGTGGGCCATTTCTACTCGGCCGTCCCCACCACACTCACTTTGGATACGCAGCTTGCAAATGGCGGCATCTTTCAGAGCGATCTGACGGGTGACGGTACGGTGGGCGACATCGCTCCTGGAACTCTGCAGGGCGACTACATGCACCGGGTCAAGAGCAATACCCTGCAAAGCTATGTGAACAACTTTAACAGTGGGTATGCAGGCAGACTTACCCCGGCAGGGCAGGCGGTAGTGAGCTCCGGGCTGTTCAGCGCGGCGCAGCTGACGCAAATCGGCGCCGTAGTGCAACGCGTCGCGAATCTGCCGCAGGCAACGGCGCTGAATAATCCGACATTCCGAAACGTTGACGTAAACTTTTCCTATCCGCTTACGTTGCGACGGTTCCATGAAGGTATTGCGCTTACACCCGGGGTGGCGTTTTACAACGTCGGCAACTTTTCGAACTTCTCCAGTTTCGGTGGCGTTCTTTACAACGTCAACACAGCTGGCGGCACTACCTACAATGGAACCAGCGGCATCACGGGCCAGAACAATTTTGTGGCACAAAGCTCCGGGCATCGCATTCTGCGCGGGTCGGGAACCTTTGACCAAGGAGGTCCTCGTTCAGCTGAGTTTCAGCTGAAGTTGGACTTCTAAGTACCCTTCCAGGTGTGAAATGCAAAGGGGCAGCCTCAGGGCAGCCTCTTTGCATTTTGGGAGCTGAGCCTTAGGTTTCTTCGGGTGCGGGGCCGCGGGTGGGTGTGGGTGGGGGTGGAGTTTTTATGGATCGGCCGGTGCGGGCGGATTCGTAGATGGCTTCCATGAGGCG
>CAXTZL010000353.1:0-2716 GCA_964248555.1 uncultured Bryocella sp. | reverse complement strand
GACTGGCCGCATCACGGTTTGGTACGCGTTGGCGGCCATCCGGCCAAGGAATCGTTCGCCGTAACGTTCGGGTCCTGGTCAGAACGAGGAAGATGTTGCACACGTTCTCCGCAATTGCCCAAAAGCACAACCACACCGTGCGTCGTACCCTGGCCGCCGGCGCACTTTCCGCTTTTTTCGTCTGCGCCGGGCTGGCGCAATCCTCCAGCTCCAGCCAGAACGGCGCGACTGCAGCCCCCGGCACGGCTGCCATCCAGTCCCGCACCGTTGCCCGGCAGCTCGCTCCCACGCGCGTCCCGACCTACGACCAACGCTATGAAATCTTCGGCGGCCTCAGCTTCATGAACGGCCAGGCCGGCCAGAACCTGCCCAAGCGCTACAACATGGGCGGAGGCGAAGTCATGGGAACCTACTGGCTTGGAACGCCGCATCGCACAGGCCTGGTTTCCCATCTCGGCATCTCCGCCGATTACCGGCTTGGAGCAGGCACCACACCCATCTTCCCCTCCGGTGACCTTTTCGGCCTTCACCGTGTGCTGGTTTACCAGAACATCTTCTCTGGCGGTGCCCAGTATCGCGGCCCCAAAAACCGGTACGTCGCCATTAACTTCCACGCCCTGGCCGGTGCCACACACGGCACCTTCGACTCGGCCATCACGGGCTACCCCAAAAACCTGACACCCCAGCCGACCGATTCTCTGGTAGGCCTTTACAACAACAGCACCAGTCCCTGGGGCGCAGCCGGCGGCTCCATCGACTTTAACCAGAGCCCCCGCCTGGCCGTCCGCCTCGCGCCGGACATCACCTTCGAGCACTTCGGCAGCGAGACCCGGGAGTTTGTCTCCGTCAGCGCCGGCATCGTGTACCGTCTGGGCAAAACGCGCTAAACCAGCGAACAACGGAGCGGGGCGGGCGCCACGCGTTCGCCGCTCCCGCTCCCTGCTTCAGCAGCCTAGAAGTTCTGAGCCAGGAACTCCGGCGAGACCGGATTCTCATACACGGAGTAATCCCGCGTCACCACCGTAAGCCCGCTGGGCGAGACGAAATAACGCTTTCGATCCTCCGCCTGGTCATAACCGATCACCGATCCATCCGGAATGTTCACATTCCGGTCGATAATCGAATGGCGAATACGGCAGTGCCGTCCCACGTTCACGTGCGCGAAGATCACACTCGAATCCACGTCGGAAAAGCTGTTCACACGCACGTCGTGGGACAGCACTGAGTTGCGCACCACCGCACCTGACACAATGCAGCCCGCCGACACAATAGAGTTGATCGCCGTTCCCGTACGTCCCGGTTCGCCAAAAACGAACTTCGCCGGCGGATACTGCACCGGCCGTGTGCGCATCGGCCAGCTCTTGTCGTAGAGGTTGAACGTCGGCACAAACGCGGCCACGTCCATATTTGCTTCGTAATATGCGTCCAGCGTGCCCACGTCCCGCCAGTACAAAGCCTGCTGCTGATTCGCATCAACAAAGTTGTAGGCGTGTACGCGGAAACGTCCCAAGAGCTTGGGCAGAATGTCATGGCCGAAGTCATGCTTGGAGTCTGGATCCTCCGCGTCCCGCATTAACTCCGGAAGCAGAACATCCGTATTGAAAAGGTAGATACCCATCGACACATCGACCACGTCCGGGTTGAAGGGAGACCGCAGGTCCGTCTCCTTCGGCTTCTCAACAAAGCCGGTCACCTCGCCATTGCGAGCCACTTCCACTACGCCAAAAGCCGAAACCTCTTCCGGCGTCACCGGCAGCGTAGCAAGGGTCACGTCCGCGCCGGACTCGCAGTGCTGCTGCATCATCAGCGCGTAATTCATCTTGTAGATGTGGTCACCGGAGAGGATCAGAACGTACTTCGGTTCTTCCGCACCAATGGAATAAATATTCTGAAAAACCGCATCGGCCGTGCCCTGGTACCAGCTCTTCGAAACCCGCTGCATGGGCGGCAGGATCTCAATAAACTCACCAAGTTCGCTGGCAACCACAGATCCCCAACCCTCGCGGATATGACGGTTCAGGCTGAGTGCCTTGTATTGGGTGAGAATGTAAACCTTGCGGAGGTCGGAGTTGATGCAGTTGGAAAGTGTGATGTCGATAATCCGGTATTGACCGGCAAACGGGACGGCCGGCTTGGCCCGGTCACGGGTTAAGGGGAACAGTCGTTCCCCGGCACCACCAGCCAGCAATACACCCAGCGTATCTCTCATGAAGCGGCTACCTCAGGGTCCAGTCCCCCACAATTTCCTCAGACGCGAAACAAGGTGAATAGGACGCCCGACTGTAGCACGACACAACGGAAAAGTCCTACTCCGCTCCAGACTCCAGCTCCGGCGAAGAGCTGCCCGGAGATAAACGCTTCGGAATCTCTTGACTGGAACCCTCGCCAGTCCCCAGGTTTCCTGCATTTTCTTCGGTCGTAATGCGCAGGCTCTTCAGGAAGCTCAGGTCGTTTCGCGTAAAAGGGCCCTCAACGGCTTCCTCATCGGTCAACTCGCCGGCTTCCTCCTCCACCTGGTTCAGGCCGATGGTGGCCTCTAGCATCAACAGTACATCGAAGCCCTGCTCGCGAATCTCTCGCACCACATCGGCGATCTGTTCGGATTCACTGACTGATTCGTGAATAGCCTCGCCCAGCTTCTGAATGAGATTTTTCACCTCTTGATTCAACACCACCTCCGGCTTGGAGCAAAATACATTCTGCCCACGCAATGGGT
>CAXTZL010000352.1:0-2719 GCA_964248555.1 uncultured Bryocella sp. | reverse complement strand
TCGCCGCGCTCCTCATCCAGCGCCGCGCCAAGCCCGAACCCGCAACCCTCATCGGGGGCGGCAAACTCGCCGAGGTCGAGGCCACGGTGCGTTCCACCTCCGCCGATCTGGTCCTCTTTGACCACGATCTTTCCCCCTCGCAGCTGCGCAACCTCGAAGACCGGCTCCCCTGCCGCGTCATCGACCGCACCCAGCTCATCCTGGACATCTTTGCCCGCCACGCCCGCACCCGCGAGGGCCAGCTCCAGGTAGAACTCGCCCAGCTCGAGTACCAGCTGCCCCGGCTCGGCGGCCGCGGCCGGGGCATGTCGCAGACCGGGGGCGGCATCGGCACCCGCGGACCCGGTGAAACCCAGCTCGAAACCGACCGCCGTAAGATTCGCCTCCGTATCACCCGCATCCAGGGCCAGCTGGAGGCCGTTCGCCGCATCCGCCGCCAGCAGCGAGGCCGCCGCGAAGCCGTTCCCGTGCCGACCGTCGCTCTCGTTGGCTATACAAATGCGGGCAAATCCACGCTGTTCAACGCCCTCACCGGGGCCGACGTCCTCGAATCCAAACGCATGTTCGCCACGCTCGACCCCAAGCTGCGCCAGCTCACCCTGCCGTCGCGCCGCCGGGTTCTGCTTGCGGATACCGTCGGTTTCGTGCGCAACCTTCCCCATGCCCTCGTCACCAGCTTTCGCGCCACCCTGGAAGAGGTCGAGCGTGCCGAGCTTCTGGTGCACGTGCGCGACGCCGCCAGCCCCACCCTCGAAGAGCAGAAGGGGCAGGTGGAGGCCGTGCTCGCTGAACTCGAAGTCCGCGAAACCACCACCCTGCAGGTCCTCAACAAGGCCGATCTGCTGCCCGAAGCCACACCCCTGGCTCCCGGCGAGCTTCTGGTCTCTGCGCGCACCGGCACCGGCCTGGAAGCCCTTCTGGCCGCCATGGATGAGGCCCTCGTCGCCGACCCTCTCATCGAAGCGGAGTTCCGCATCCCCCAGGCCGAGGGCCGCGTCCTCGCCGCTCTGGAACGCGGGGCGACACTCTCCGGTCAGCGCTTTACCGGCAATCTTCTGTACCTGCACGCCGTGGGGCCTGCTTCACTCCTCGGCCGCTATCGCCGGTACCAGCTTCGGGATGCTCCCGAAGGACCCCGGCCAGCCGTCTCCGTCGAGGACGACGCGACGCCGCAGTCCGCAAAGGGGTAGCGAAACGCTCCGGAATGGCAACCGGCCGCCTTTGCAATCCAGCCGGGCTCCGTTCTGCTGACACACCTCCCTCGCCAGACGAACACGCCCCTCGTCAAACGAACCCGCTTTTTGCCCCTTCGCCAGTCAGAAAGCACCCGGTTCACCGAATCTTGCTTTGACTCCTTCTTCTTCGGTTTGCTACAAAGGGTGAGAGACAAGTGTGCTTTCATTGCAACAGGTAGCCCCCTCGTGTGTGGGGCGTATGCCGTGGTTTGCCGCAAGGTAGCAGGTTCATGGAAATTCTTAATCAACTGGGATCACTGATCATCGGCTCCGTGCCGACGATCATCCTGTTCGTTTTGCTGGTCATCGCGTATGACCTTTTAGTTCGGCGCCCGATGGAGCGCACGCTCGAGGAGCGGCGCGTCCGGACCAGCGGCGCGATGGAGCAGGCGCGCGGGGCCATTGCCGCCGCGGAGGCTGAAACCGCCGTTTACGAAGACAAATTGCGCTCCGCCCGTGCCGAGTTGCTCGGCGAACGCGCTGCTCGCCTGAAGCAGCTCGGGGAAGAGCGCGAGCGTTCCCTCACCGCCGCGCGCGAAACCGCCGCGCAGCGCGTTCGCGCAGCTACCACCGAAATCGAAGCCTCCGCCAGCATCGCCCGTCTGCAGGTCGAGGCTTCCGTAGCCGAACTAGGCGATCGCATCGTGCGTGCGCTGCTTCCGGCCGGCAATGCGGGAAGCGGCAATGCGGGAAGCGGGGTGCAGTCCTGATGCGATTCCCCTTCCTGTCCCGGCTCTCAACCACGGCTCTTATTCTCGGCCTGCTTGTTTTTTCCGCTCCCGTCCACCACGCCCATGCGCAGGCAAGCGCCCCGGCCACGCAGCGCAGTGTCGGCGAACACTCCACGCCCATCAACGCCGCCCCGGAAAAGCGGGAGCAGGAGGTCGACGAGAACGCCGCCTATCGCCACTCCGCTGCTGTGGTCAAGCTCGGATCCCTGGTCGGTTTAAACGCCGACCAGGCGGCTACGATCTTTGAAGTGCTGAACTTCCTTGTTCTTGCGGCACTGGTGGGGTACCTTGCCCAAAAACTGCTTCCCAAGAAGTTCCGCGAGCGTAGCTCGGCCATTCAGCGTCAGCTCGTGGAGGCGCGCAGCACAACGGAAGAGGCCAGCGCCCGTCTGAATGCCATCGAGGATCGTCTCGGCAAACTCGATGGCGAGATCGCCACCATGCGCCAGCACCTCGAAGCCGAAACGCTTCGCGAAGAGCGTCGCCTCCAGGCCTCCGTCGAAGACGAAGCAGCCAAGATCATCGCCGCGGCGGAAGGCGAAATCCTGGCCGCTACGGCCAACGCCCGCCGCGAACTCCAGCGCCATGCCGCCGATCTCGCCATTCAGCACGCCGCCGGTCGCCTGGTCGTCACCCCCGAAGCCGACCGCCTGCTCATCCAGGGCTTTGCTCAGCGGCTCAGCACCCGGAAGGAAAGAGAGAACTGATGGCCGTCGTCGACCTGCGGTATGCCCGCGCCCTGGACGAAGTGGT
>CAXTZL010000351.1:0-2727 GCA_964248555.1 uncultured Bryocella sp. | reverse complement strand
ATCTTCCAGGGCGAGAATTGCCTGCATGATCTCTCCCTCTTTGTAAGGCGATCACTTAAGTTTAGCAGGGCTGCGGCTGGAGACATCGGCTTGTTGTTTCAAAAAAAGAAGACCCGGCCGAAGCCGGGTCTTCTTACTCCAAAAAATCCTGCCACGGATTTATTAGCGGCAGACGCGGTGGTGGTGACGATAAAAGCAGTGCCGGTGGTGGTGGTAATACTGCGCTTCCGCAGGGGCAAAGCTGCCGAACAGAACGGCAAGACCAAAAACCGAAAGCATCGCGCGCTTCAACGTCATAATGTCTCCTCAATCACCGGCAAAGTTTGGTGTCTGCCGTCGTTGGTGAGAGGTTATCGCCTGCAAGGAGGTTTTCTCACGCACAAATTATGAGGAATCACGAAAGATCCACCTCTACCGTTCCACTTTGGATCTGTACAGGAAACACTTTTACACTCTCTTGCTCCGGCTCGGTCGCGATGCCCGTTCTGCAATCAAAGGCCCACGCATGCCACGGGCAAACCACCGTTTCTCCCTCCACCCATCCCTGCCCGAGCGGTCCCTGACGATGCGGACACCAGTTGTCGAGCACGTGCAGTTGCCCGCCGACGTTGGCCAGGCAGAGCATCTGGCCGTCAAGCTCCACCTCCCTCACCTCGTCCTTTGCAGGAACCTCTGCAGCCGAGCAAATCGCCTTCCATTCCCCCAAGTTCCTTACCTCCCCTTCGCAGCCTTAAGATGCAAAAGACACCGACACTATGGCTCCCGTGCATTCCTCATCCCATTCCTCCAAGTCACCTCGTCCGTCGGGCGCTCCACCAGCCACACGACCACCAAACAGTGTGGATCCTCTATGGCTCGTCAAAGGCGGACTTGCCGTCATGGCAATCGGTCTTCTCTGTGCCTACCTCACCGTGTGCGGGCTGTTCTACGTGCAGCAGTGGCAACTCGTGCTGCATCCATCCCGCAGCGTGACCGAAACACCCACCAGCGAGGGTCTAGCCTTTGAACCCGTCCGTTTCGGCGACGACACCTCCGGTCAACCGCAGCTCGCCGGCTGGTGGATCCCCGGCGATCTTTCCAGCGACCCTACCGTTCTCATGCTGCATGGAGAGACCGGTTCCATGAGCGATGCCCTGCCTGCGGCCCTGGCTCTGCACAACGCCCGCCTCAATGTCCTGCTCTTTGATTACCGCGGCTATGGCAAAAGCGGCGGCAAATACCCGACCCAGCAGCGCATGCGCCAGGACGCCGAGTCGGCCCTCTATTACCTTACGGAGACGCGACGTCTTTCCCCCGCCAGCCTCATCGTCTACGGAACACACCTGGGCGCCTCGCTGGCTGTCGCCCTATGCCAGCAGCACCCGCAAATCTCTGGGTTGATCCTGCAGTCCGCCGACGGAGATACCGCCACGCGCGTTAGCCGTGATACCCGCACCCGGATCTTTCCGGTAAATCTACTTTTTCATCAGCGCTTTCCGCTGGCCGACGCTCTCCACAACCTGAAAACGCCCAAACTCCTCATCAGCCTCACGGACGGCCCGCCGCCTGAAGAGCTTCAGCGTGCCGAAGATCCCAAGCTGACCGCCGAGTTCCCCCGCAGCGCCAGTGCCACGGATGTGACCAAGGTAGTCCGCCGGTTCCTAGACATCTATGTAGCGCATCCCCCGCCGTTGCTATAATTTAGCTCCATCGCAAACGTCCCAGAAAGGCGTGAAGGCTCCCGGTATTCTGGGAGCCTTGGTATCAGGTGGGGGAGGGGTGCTGCGGATAGGGGAAGCCGGTGACCGAGGGGACTGCTAGCCCGGCAGTTGCTACATCTGTGTAGACGTCCATTATTCCAAAAGGTTCTTCCGAATTCCACATTTATTCCATGCAAATCTACAGAAAAGTGAACCTGCCTCAATACCAGGGCAGGCAGCTACGCGACAAAGTTCAGGAAGTCCCCGCGCCGGACGTTCGCGCTCGGGAAAACCTCGTCCAGGCGCGTCGCTCCAAGGGTCTTGTACACGGCCTCCCCGAGCACGTGACGGAAGTCCGTGGTGACTACCAGGTCCCGTCCCTCGTTCAGCTGTTCTTTCGCCAATCCCGGCCAGCGGCCGTAGACCTGCCCTCCGCGCACCGGTCCGCCCAGCACAAACATTACGTTGGCATGCCCATGATCCGTGCCGCCGGTTCCGTTCTGATGCGCCGTGCGTCCGAACTCCGACATTGTCACGACGGTTACCTGCTCCGCGCCGTCGCCCAGATCGCGCCAAAAAGCTGCGATGGCGTCGGAAAATTCCCGCAAGCGGTTCGCCAGCTGTCCATTGGCGCCCCCCTGGTCACGGTGCGTGTCCCAACCCCCGATGTCCGCAAACGCCGCTTCTACCCCAAGGTTTGCCTTCAACAACTGTGCGATCTGCTTCATGCTGTTGCCGAACGGCGTATTAGGATACGTCGCTCCACCGGCAGCCCGGTATTGGGAAAGATTCGCGGCCTTCAACATGCGAACAGCCTCAAAGGTCTCCTGCCCGGTCCCATGCAGCATCGTGTCGGAGCTCTGGTCGTACATGGACTGGAACGCGTTTGAGAGCTGGGAGGTCTGCGGTCCCTGCCCGGCTACAGAAAAATCCTGCAGATTGTTTACCGCCACCGCCGGCAGCCGGCCCTGCAACGTACGCGGAACCTGCGTACCCAGCGCCACCGCCCGAAAGGCTGAGGCCTTTCCCCGCACCGGCTCTGATCCTA
>CAXTZL010000350.1:0-2729 GCA_964248555.1 uncultured Bryocella sp. | reverse complement strand
CTGGCCGTGCTCGTGCCGCACATCTTCGCGGCCGTGCCCGGGACCCATGCCGCCCTTCCGCGGCCTTACAGCTTTCTTGAGTGGCTGGCCATTTACACGGTCACAACCCTGACGTACTCCTTCTATCTCAAGCGCAAGTTACTGTTGGACGTCTTCGTACTCAGCGGTCTGTACACCGTGCGCATCCTGGCCGGCAGCGCGGCCACCGGTGTCCTGATTTCCACCTGGTTAGCTGGTTTTAGCGTCTTCTTCTTTCTGTCGCTCGCCTTTGTGAAGCGATTCAGTGAGCTGGAGTCGCTGCGCGAGCGTGGAGGCGCCGTGTCCAACGGCCGTGGCTACCTGGTGGGCGATTTGGAGCAATTGCGCGCGCTGGGCACAGGTGCAGCCTACGCTGCGGTCGTCGTGATGACGCTGTACATCAGCAACTCCGACACGGCGCATCTGTACCGTCACACCGGCCGTCTATGGCTGGTGGTTCCTGTGCTGCTATTGTGGCTCAGCCAGGTCTGGATGCTGGCCAGCCGTGGTCAGATGCATGACGACCCCGTGGTGTGGGCCATCTCGGACCGGCGCAGCCTCCTGATGGGCGTTCTGATGGCGTTGGTAGTGTTCTGGGCACTGTAAACTGGAGGCTGTTTCCAAACCGGAAGGACGATGTTGGAGATTCCGCAACTTACCAGCTACTCCGAAGCAGCCCTTGATGCGGCTTTCGCCCAGGTGCGCCAGGGAGCTGAGGCGGCCGTGGCCGTCCCAGGATTCGATTCCGAGGCTTTTCGCTTAGATTGGCTGGGCCGCAAACAGGGTCAATTGAAGGTTATCTCAGATGCCTGGCTCAAGGCCGCTCCGCCTGAAGCGAAACGGCTGATCGGACAGCGTTTCAATGCGCTGAAGGAGAGTATCGAGGCCCTCGTTGCCGCCTCCGCCGAGCCGCGAAAGGCGCAGGCGTCGTCTGGCTCCCTGCTCGACTTTTCTCTTCCCGGCAAGGCGCAGCGTCTCGGGGCCGAACACCCGCTGATCTCCACCATGGCCGAAATCGTGGCCGTCTTTGAAAAGCTGGGTTATTCGGTGGCTGTCGGGCCCGAGGTCGAATCTGATTTCTACAACTTTGAATCGTTAAATTTTCCGCCAAACCACCCCGCCCGGGATACGCAGGACACGCTTGTGGTGGCCGACCAGGAGTCGAAACCCTCGCGCGAACGCCTGTTGATGCGCACACACACCTCACCCGTGCAGATCCGCTCCATGCTGGCGCAGGCACCGCCCCTGCGCGTGGTGATTCCCGGCAAGGTGCATCGCAACGACGCCGCCGACGCCACTCATTCTCCGGTATTCCACCAGGTGGAAGGCCTTTGCGTCGACACCAAGATCACCTTCTCCGACCTGAAGGGCACACTGGACCATGCCATGAAGGCGCTGTTCGGCTCCGGAGTCAAAACGCGCTTTTTTCCCAGTTTTTTTCCCTTCACCGAGCCCAGCGCGGATGTACAGATCTCCTGCCCCTTCTGCGGCGGCCGCGGTTGCCGCAAGTGCAAACACTCCGGCTGGATTGAACTGCTTGGCTGCGGCATGGTGGACCCCAATGTATTCGAGGCAGTCGACCGGCAGAGGATCGCGCTGGGCCGCGAACCGCTCTACGACACCCGCCGCATCAGCGGATTTGCCTTCGGGATGGGCGTCGACCGTATCGCCATGATGCGATACGGCATCGCCGACATCGGCCTTCTCTACAGTGGCGATGTACGGTTTCTTGAGCAGTTCGCCTAAACGCGTCGAGCAACTCACACCGTGGTGCGCAGTTCTCCGGACGTTTCAGAAAGTCTCCGAAAGCCTTGCTACGATCGCGTATGCGCCGACTTGCAAATGCCCTGGCTGCGGCCCTGCTCGCCTTCGTTCTGCCTCTCGTCGCGCAACACCCGCGTGACAACGAGATCCATGATCCCGATACGCTCGCCTGGTGGCACACCACCGAGGCTCTCTCGGATGACAGTATGGAGGGCCGCGACACAGGCACCGCGGCCTACCAGCACGCGGCGGAGTACGTGGCAAAACGGTTCGGGGCAGCCGGCCTACGGCCCGCCGGCCAAAACGGCAGCTACTACCAGACCGTGCCCATGCACGAGATCGACCTCACTCCCGAGGGCACAAGCTTCACCGTTCTACACGCTGACGGCCAGCGTACCTCCCTGGGCTTGCTTTACGAGATCACCACGGCACCATCACGCAACATGCGCACGGAGGGTAAAGGTGCGCTGGTCTTCCGCGGCTACTGCGGGGCGGACACGATGGCGGGGATCAGCGGCAAGATCGTCGTCTGCTTTGGGACGCAGCGAACCGGGCTGCCCAGCGGCGGCGAGCGCCTGGCGAATGCACGCAAAGGCGGAGCGCTCGGCCTGGTCAACGTTGATGATCCTTATTTCAGCATTGAGCCGCCGCGATGGCCTTACGCGTACGCTCGTTCGGTGACCCTCCGTGAGGCCAGCGCCGGTCTCCATGCCAGCGGCGAATCAGCTCCGGCGCAGCCCGCATTGATGTTGCCGGCGATGCGACTCAGCGCCGCGGCCTTTGCTGGGCTATTGTCTGGCACAGGCCAGGATGCGGCGGCCATCCTGAAGGCCGGCGGCGCGCAACAGCCGCTTCTCAGCTTCGACATCCCTGCGCAGCTTGAGGTAAAGCTGCACATCACCGAGAAGGACATCAGCTCGCCCAATGTGCTGGCGGTGCTGCCGGGG
>CAXTZL010000349.1:0-2735 GCA_964248555.1 uncultured Bryocella sp. | reverse complement strand
GCAGGGTGGGGCTGGCGGCGTAGTTCATCACCGGCGACATCTCGGGTGGATCGGTGGTGATGACGACGGGCGCGTCGGCAACGAGCTCGTTGCCGTTGTCCGACTCGCGAATGCCGTGACGCTGCAGGTAGTCGGCAGGCAGGCCGCGGAGGTCATTGGGGTTGTCTACGGGTACGCGGCGAACGTCGTCCTGCACCCTGCGGCTGAACTGCATTCCCAGCATCGTCATGCGTTCGGAAAGGGAGCGCACCTTCTCGCGGGTGGCTTCGTCGCGGTCCACGCCGGCGAGGCGGTAGCCGAGCAGGGTGCGTTCGAGGTAATAGCGGGTGCGCTCGTCGTCCTCCGAGGCGTCTACGGCTTTGAGGGCATGGTAAACGTCCTTGTTCAGGCTTAGAGCGACGCCTTCGGCGCTGACCTGCTGGGAGAGGTTCTGGACGGCGTCGCGCACCTCCGCTGTGGGGAAGACCATGAACATGACATGGGCCTGACTGCCGGCCATGCGCAGGTGCCAGACGGCCTGGTCGTAGGGCTCGAGGGTGTTGGCGACGGTGCGCTGGCCTGCGACGGCCGTGAGGGTGCGGATGGCCTCGCGGGCGGCCTCGAGGTGGGAGTCTACCCAGCGCTGCGCGTCTTCCGGACCGTGGAGGCCGTTCCAGAGGTGTAGCGGATCCTTGAGGGTGTTCACTGCAGCAGTCGTTGTGCCGTCCATCACTTCCAAGCTCATGCTCTATTTACTCCTTGCATTCTGTCTGACGCGGTAGCGAGCGTGAGCGTCACTTCCGCATGACGGCAAAGACGGACGTGGCCGTGCGATTTGCG
This sequence comes from uncultured Bryocella sp., assembly GCA_964248555.1. Lineage (GTDB taxonomy): Bacteria > Acidobacteriota > Terriglobia > Terriglobales > Acidobacteriaceae > Granulicella. Next base: position 1,916 of record CAXTZL010000349.1, on the reverse strand, counting down.
GCAGCGTTCCAGTGCCATACACTGGGAGGGTTATGCGCTACCTGATCGTTCTTCTCGCGCTTGCCGGCCTGATCGATTCGGGCCTTGCCCTGCGGATTCACTACCAGGATCCGGGTTCTGCGCCTCCGTGCGCGGTTTCGGCCAACTGGGACTGCGGTGCGGTCAACCATTCGCGCTTTGCGGACTTTCCACCGGATGCTTCAGCGGGCTTTGGCGATGCGCCGGTGAAAGGCGGGGTGCACCTCCCGGTGGCCATTCTGGGTCTGGCCGGTTATGGGCTGATTGTGGGGCTGGCGCTGGCCAACCAGCTTTGGGCCACGCTGCAGTGTGCGGAGATCGGGTTTGCCTTTGCGGCGTTTCTGTCTTATATGGAAGCCTATATTCTGCAGAAGTGGTGCATTTACTGCGTGGTGTCGCAGGGTCTGATCACGGCGATCCTGCTGTGCACGATTGTGGCGCTGGTGTTGCAGCATCGGGCGAAGAGGCGGGTTGCGGCGCGGTCCGCGGTGCTGGTGGCCTGAGCTACCCCCCCCCCTACTTTCCGCGTAAAGTTTTGAACTGAAACCGTTTAGGTCTTGAGCTTCGGGGCCGTCGACCCCCTGGGCGGCGGCTTTTTCCCGCTGGGTCCAAGTCGGCACCTTTCGAGAGTACGGGATTGCGGTTTGGACGTGTGCAATCCGAGTCTGCCTTTTCCCTTGAGAGAATGGAGGCATGTTGATTCCTTCCATCGACCTCCTGGGCGGCAAAATCGTCCAACTCGTGCAGGGCCAAACGCCCAAGCTTTCGTTCGACGATTTTGACTACTGGATCGAGCGGTTTTCGAGGTATCCGCTGGTGCAGTTGATTGACCTGGATGCGGCGATGCGGCAGGGGGACAATCGCGCACTCATCGAGATGATCTGCAGGAGGCTGCCGTGCCAGGTGGGGGGTGGGTTGCGTACGGCGGAGGATGGGCGGCGGCTGCTGGAGGCGGGGGCGAAGCGGGTGATCTATGGGTCCTCGCTGTTTGGGACTGAGGGAGACTCCGTTCCGGGAACCCACCGACCGACTGGGTCGATGGATGGGGCACCCAAAGCTGCTGGCGCGCGGCGGCACAAGCTGATCCGGCTGGAGTTTGCAGAGGAGTTGAAGCGGCGGCTGGGCGAGGAGACGCTTTGTTTTTCCGTGGACACCAAGGACGGCAAGGTGGCGGTGCGCGGGTGGAAGGAACAGGTGGACCTGACACCGGAGGAGGCCGTGACGTGGCTGGAGGACTCCTGCGGAGCGTTTCTTTATACCCACGTGGACACGGAAGGAACGATGCAGGGGTTTCCGATCGAGGTGGCGGCGATCTTGAGGTTGACGACGGCCAAGCAGTTGATTGTGGCTGGCGGGATCCGGGAGCAGCGCGAAATAGACGAGCTGGACGCCATGGGTGTGGATGCCGTGGCGGGGATGGCGGTGTATTCGGGGGCGATGGAGGCCTAGGGGTAGAACAGAGGATTTCCGATGAGGCGACTTGTAAAGGGTGGTTCTCCATTCCCGGAAATTCGTAGAGGTCAAGGCTTCAGCATTGCATGCAACGGCTGATTTGATTCGGGTGAACGCTCCCGTTGCCTGCCTATCGCATCGAACCGTCAGCTCCCCACGAGGAACGAATTTTTCACCATGCGCCACCTTCTCGCCCCCACGCTTCTGCTGTGTTTTGTCGCACCCGTTCTCCATGCCGTTTCGCCCATCAAAGTGCCTCTCACCGCCGACCACTGGCAGCCGGTTCAGGATGCGAACAACCCCACCAAGCCCGATGTACAGTTCATCGGGCATGAGGGTTTCCCGCAGGGAGCCATCATCCTCAAAAGCGGCTCCGTGGTGCTGAACGGTTTCAGCTTTCGCGACGGAACCATTGAGTTCGACATGAAAGCGACGGATCAGGACAT
>CAXTZL010000348.1:0-2760 GCA_964248555.1 uncultured Bryocella sp. | reverse complement strand
CGCAAAGAACAATGCCGAGGGCCTCGGTTGCGGTGGGAAAGAGGAAGAAGTTGGCGTCCAGGAAGAGTTTTGAAAGCTGGATTCGCTGCTCGGGGATATTTTTATTGCGGAAGGGAACCACCGTGATGTGGCCGGCTGTTGTGTTGTCGGCCAGCAACGGTTGCGGCGGGTTGCAGCCGCAGACCACGAGATGAGCATCTCGCCCAGCTCGCAGGAGTTCCTTCAGGCAAGCGTAGGCGATGTCCCCTCCCTTGCGCTCCCAGCTGACGCCGATCCACAGCAACCGAATTTTCCCCTGAAGAGGGTGTGCGAGGGCGGCCTCTGCGGAGGGGACGGTGCCGGCTTCGAAGTTGGCGCCATATGGCACAACGCTGATTTTGCTGGGCTCGATGCCATAGTGCTGGATGGCCATTTCTGCCGCCCATGCAGAGGGAAATACCGAGGCGGAAGCCTTGTCCAGGGCTGTTTGCTGGATCCGTTCGCCTTCCGCGCGGGCGAAGTCGAAGAGTGACGTGTAAATCGTGTAGTAGTCCACCGCACTCGCCCAGGTCATGTCGGTGTGATAGACGATCGGGAGTGTAGTTTTGAGGGCCGCGATCTCGACGGAGGCGAACGGCGCAAACAGTACGTCGCAACCAGACTGGGCGATGCGAGGTGCAAAGAGCCGGGCCGCGTGGAGGGTAAGCAGCCGCTGATGAATGGGCGAGATACGCCGCTGAAAGGCAAGCTGGAGAAGGCGATTGAGAACCTGGCCACCGCGCAGCAAGACCTTGCTGGTCCGAGTCTCATCGGGCCCCAGGTGCACGACCTCCCCCACGTGCCGTTCGAGCGCCTTCGCCATGAAATAGAGTGTGCCGGAGGAGGCGAGGACGTCTTGTGTGTCGTCCCGCTGCACGATACCGATTTTCAACGTCCGGCACTCCATGAATCGCAGCCCCAGGAAGCAGGCCGTAGTTTGCGCTGCCGATGGCAGTCAGGCGGGCTGACGGCGAAAAACGGGTAGGAGTTGCTTTTTCACAAGCGATTGCAGGACAGGGCTGACCTTCCACGACCAGAAGAGGCCAAGGGCCAAGAGCACCAGCTCCACAAGGGTGCCTTTGGACAGAACAGTTTTCGGTGTGAAGAGAGTGGCCAGCAGGACGAGTACGCCCCCGGGAAGCACACGTTGCCAGCCCGGCGTCTGCCCTGCCACGACAAAAAGCAGAATGGCGTCAATCGTCACCCGAAGAGTCCAGGCCCAGGCGGCTCCCACAAGCCCATAGAAGTGAAGCCCGAACCAGAGAACCAAAAGGAAGGGCACCACTTCAAATGCGTGGAACTTTGCAGGTAAGTCGGGTCGATTGATGGCGTTGAGGTGCGCCGCAGGAACATAGGCCAGACTGTTGACCCAGATGCCGACAAGCAGGGCGATGCCGACCGGAATGGAGTGCTGGGCAAAACTGCGGCCAACCCATACCTGCATGAATAACCCGACGCCTCCGATTGCCGCGACCACGACCGGCGTCATGACGGCGCTCAGGGTGGTGACGGCTTCACTGGCCAGTCGCGAACTGTCCTCAGGATTTCCACGCGAAAGTTTTGGGAAGAGGCTGCTCACAAGGGAACCTGGCAGCACAGAGAAACGACCGACAAGACCAGAGGGAACGGTATAGAAGGCGACCGCCTCGGCGCTGAGCACGCTGCCAATGAGCATGCGGTCCATGGAATCGAGAATGGGACTCAGCAGGTTGCTGATCACGATCCAGCCCCCATAGGAGAACAGCGGCTTCAGCTTGGTCCGGTCGAAGCCGCCGCCGGTGCCCAGCGGAAGAATGCCGACAAGGGCCAGAATCGATGGGATCGCGCCCGCTGTGCGAGTCAGGAGGACGGCGGGGATCAGCCAGGCGAGGTCCGGACCATGCCAATACGCCACGGCCAGAGGCACGAGTTGCGTTAAGAATGCATTGAAGACATAGATGGCGTTGTAGGTGCCGAAGCGGTCGCGAGCCTGCAGCGCTCCACCCAGAATTGCGACGAAAATTGACACGGGAATGGACGCCGCAAGCCAGGGCAGGCTGGTCATCACCTCGCCACGCATGGACTCCGGCATTTTAAAAAAGTGCATGAACAGTGGTTTGGCAGCAAGGTATAGCACAACCCCGCCAACCAGGCCGAAGCCCAGATTGACCACCAGCGCTGTCCAGAAAACGCTCTCGCGCTCTTTGGCCTGATCGTCACCATTGAGCCGAGCGATGTGAAACAAGGCAGCGCGGGTGATGCCAGGATCGAACAGGCCAAAGTAGCCCAGAAACAGCCAGACGATGGCAAGTACGCCATAACGGGCATCCCCTATCAGGCGGAGATAGATCGGTACGGTGACGATGCCCACGATCATCGGGACAACGGAGCCGGCAAGGTTATAGCTCGTGTGACGAAGGACGCTCAACAGGACCTCGCAGGAGCTTCTAATGCGACGAACTGAGGGTTAGAGGAGGTCTCTCTCATGGCTGAGTGAGTCGTTGTCGTGCGTAGCGTCATAGGTATCCCTGGGTCAAAATGGCCCTGACCTAAAGAATAGCAACGACTTCTCTAGTTCGAACGATTTCGTGCTGCCACATTCGTTTGCAAACGAACAGGAGGAGGCGGTGATTTGGAAAGAGTAGGCAGCGGTAGTTGGAAAATCTGCCCTCCGCGTAGCAGAACTTCGCTGGTTCGCGTCGGGTCCGGCCCTAGGCGGTATCCACATATAGTCTTTGCCGCGGTGCCCTTCTTTGTTGCACT
>CAXTZL010000347.1:0-2829 GCA_964248555.1 uncultured Bryocella sp. | reverse complement strand
GCGTTCTCTCAATTCGAAGCGTTGTTTGAGGGAGAAGGCTCAAAGTCGGAGGTTGTATCGGAACTGTTCTGGGCAGGCCTTCACGGTATCGCTGACCTTTCAAGAACAAAGCGATTCCCGCCCACCCGCGAGAAAGAGCGCGTCAGGAAGCTCGTGGATCTGTTCTCGACGTAATGCCTTTGCTCTTGAGTCGCTTCTCTCATATGAGAGTGCCCATGAGCGAGGAACTGGGTGGCTGGCACGCTTGTACTCACTACATGTGAATCCCACATCATGCGGGAGAGGTGTCGCTCACCGAGTCTGCGACCGCCAAGATCGGATTCGCGATCAGCCCTGCCTTTCATGGATGGTACAAGCGGAATTGCAAACGAAGCAATATAGGAGTGCGCATGCAGTTGTTCGATATGGCCACCGCCTTCATCGTACTTTCTCTCATAGGTGTTGAGTTTTCCGTTTCTGCTTTCATCAATCCCGCCGCTCGCCGGCTTGATGCCGAGCCGCAATTGAAGATGCTCAGCCGCTTAGCCACCGTGTTTGGAAGGGTGATGCCGGTCTGGTATCCGGTTTGTGCACTGCTTCTCGGTGTAGAAACCTGGCTTTACTGGCACGCGTCGGACCGAAATGTCCTGCTTGCCGCGTTGGCCATCTGGCTTCTTGCATCAGTAGCGTCGATCGTGTTCCTGGTACCAATGAACACTCGCATAGCGGAAGGAGACGCCGATTGGCAGCGGCTTCATCTCATCTGGGACAAGCGTCATCGTGTGCGGATTGTCGCTCTCGCCATCGCAGCCGTCCTGCTCACATACGTCATCGTGCGCTGAGTGAACCGCGATTCCGATTGGTCCGGAGACACGCATTTCTCGTCAGTTAGGAGTGAGTGCAAGGCTACGGTATACCCCTGCGAGACACGGCTTGTGTGACAAAACCGCGTCTCACAGAGATTGCATTTCTGATAGTGTGACACAAGATGGTGAAGACCAGAGAACCTAACGTGACAAAAGTAAAGCGGCGAGCCGGTCAAATGGTTGGATACCTACGGGTAAGCGCTCTCGATCAAAAAGAATTGCGCCAGCTTGAAGGGATCGACCTCGACAAGCGGTTTACCGACAAGGCTTCCGGCAAAGATATGCACCGGCCTCAGCTTCAGCAGCTCATGGAATACGTCCGGGAGGGGGATACCGTAGTCTGCCACGCGATGGATCGCCTGGCCCGCAACCTGGATGACCTTCGCAAGATCGTCCTCGGATTGACTGAGCGGGGAGTGCATGTCCGGTTTGAGAAAGAAAACCTGACTTTCACCGGCGAGGACTCGCCCATGTCGCATTTGTTGTTAAGCGTCATGGGAGCGTTCGCCCAGTTTGAGCGCGACCTGATTCGCGAGCGCCAGCGGGAGGGAATCGCTCTCGCAAAGCTGCGTGAAGGTGCTTACGTGGGTCGGAAGCACTCGCTTTCGCCAGCACAAGCGAAAGACCTGTGCAGACGGGTGGCTCTGGGCGAGTCCAAGACCAAGCTGGCGGAAGAGCTGAGCATCAGCCGTCAGACCTTATATAGATACGTTGCTGGAGCAACTCATTGAACGCTGGTCGTCAGCTTGTCTTTGCGGAAACGCAAAGGTGTTAGCTCTCGGCCTGTGTGCCACCTGCTATACGCTGAAACGGCAGGACGAGGAAGATTTCGACGGTCTGCGTGAAGTGGTGCTTGAGCGCGACACACGCTGCGGACCTACCGGACGTTCGCGGAGGAGCGTGCGAGGGATTAGCCTTCCCTGAGTAGAGTACCGACCGTAGTGGCAGCAACACAGGCTGTCCGCAGCCGAGGTCTAGCTGGCAAGGCGAACCGGCAAGGGCACATTGCCGATTTCAATGTGCCCGGCCGACCGGTGAAACCAAGCCTCTTGACGGTTTCTGCGAGCTTCGATGAGCTTCACAAAGAGCGGTGTGTCGGTGCGGAGCACCTCCAGCGGTGTTCGTTCGGCATCTGGAATATCTGCCGCAAGCCTTACGGATTTGATCTGAGCTGATGCATCGTCTTTGTCGTAGAAGCCCAGCTTCTCGTCCCCTCTCCGCATGGATGAGAGCAGTTCCATACCGTAACGAACTCGGCCTACCGCAGTGACATTACGGTCGAGCTGGCGCGGGGAGTGCCCGATTATGACTGTCAGCTCGCTTCCGTTACCACTGTTCAGGTCGATATCGCGGCCAGCACTCACCGTGCCGTAGGTATGCAGGAGCCAGGTACGATTTTGCTCCGCATCACGGCCCACAGGGAAACCATCCACAAACCCGACAGAGGGCGCGTAGATGTCTCCATCTGGCAACTCTGTGTACCCTTCAGAAATCTCGATAGGGCGGTCGAGTTCAGCAGGCAATCTAGTTTGTGCTGAGCGGAACTGCCGTCTTTGCGTAGGTTCGTTCTCGTGTGGGTCGCCGATCTGGAGAACGTAATTGTCGTTCACCCGGATCACCCCTAGGCCATCCCAGTAGTGTTCCTGCGCTAGCGCCTGGATGTTTGCAGCGTGGTTGGGAGCGAAAGCCGGCGCAAGCTCGATGATGGCGCGGCCTCCCATAATCTCCACATACAGTGTGTAGTTCGGGTCAAGAGGCCGCCAGTCAGCAGGCTGAGTGCCTTTCAGCAGTTCTTCCATCTTCGGAGCAGGGGATTGCGGGTTCATAGGTGACTCCAAGGGTTCGTGACAAGAGAAGTGGAGCAGAGCGACTATAGAACTTGGTGGTCTCAAGAACCGGACCTCGTTCAAAAGACGAGAGAGATGACACTGAACTGTTTTCCACAGTAGCTACCTTTCGCGCGTACGCGCCATGATCTAAAGCT
>CAXTZL010000346.1:0-2835 GCA_964248555.1 uncultured Bryocella sp. | reverse complement strand
ACTTCTTCGAGCCATAGGTCATCATGCCCAGGCAAATGGGCGAAACACGTACACCAGTCCTACCTAGCGACACATCATTCATGGGGAGGTCTCCTCGCCTCATAGGACGTCCAACGGCCGCCCCACGACGCAACGGCTCCGGGGTTGCCGGCCAGAGTGCCTCGAATGTTGCATTCACAACAACCTCTTACTCGCCTCTCATCGCATCGAACAGGAAGAAGGCTACCCGTCTACCCGCCTCCGTGCAGGCAGATGGTGAAAGGAACGAAATGCTTCAGCGCACCAAACATCTGCTTGGCGGCTCCCTGGCCGTCCTTCCCTTTCTGCTCGGCCCCGCAGCCGCCAATGCCCAGTACAACCGCAACAATGATTTCTACAACGGTGCACGGGACGGTGGACACGGCGGTGGCTACGACCGCGGTGGTTACCATGACGGCGGCAATAACTATGGCAACAATAACTACGGCCAGAACAACTATGGCAACAACAATGATGGCCACAACGACCAGTACCACGGTCACGGCGTAGGGGCCGGCCGCGGCGCTCTCATCGGCGGCGGCGTTGGAGCGGCGGCGGGTGCCATCTTCGGCGGCGGCCTCAAAGGCGCTCTCATTGGCGGAGGTGCCGGTGCGGGCATTGGCGCCTTTGCCGGTCATGAGCATCAGGAAGGCATGAAGCATCGCTACTACGACCGCAGACGTGGCGGCTACTACTATCGCTAGCGCCCAAACGCGACTCCCACCCGGTCACCTCACGGAAGCATCAACAAAAATCTCGCAAGGAACAAATCTCATGCTGAAGCTCACTGCAAGCCTCGCGCTGGCGGCCACGCTGTCACTTCCCGCCGCTTCCACCCTCGTCGCCCAGCAATCCGGCAACATTGCCCCCGCCTCGGCCGCGTCGCAAACCGCGGGCGCGCCGAACTGGACAAACGACCAGATCCTCACCGCCACCGTGCACCAGGCGTGGCTGCTCAGCGGCAAGAACGAAGCTACTTTCTTTGAAATCGTCAGCCAGTTGGCCGAAATCTCCGCCAAGGACCGTGGCCTCCAACTGCCCGAGTCCGCCGCGGCAGGGCGCGCCGTGGGTCTCCAAATCAAAACCGCCGCAAAAGCCGACACGGGCCAGCTCCTTTATGCCGTAGTCGACGCCGCCATTCGCAAAATGGGCAAACCCCTCCCGAACGCAGGTCAGTAAACTCGCTTTTACCGTTCGGCAGCCGCTCCGGCTTGATACAGTGAGCACACATCACTCACACCGGGGCGGCTATGCGGAAACAGCTTCAACGCACGGGAGCGCGGTTCGCGCTTTCCACGACACTTCTCTTCCCCTTCACCCTGCTGGCGCAAAGCACGGGCAGCGGTCCTTCTGCTCAGCCTGAGGACAAATACACCTGGCTGGAAGATGCCACCGGCCCCCGCTCCATGGCCTGGGTGAAATCCGAAGACGCCAAAACCGACGCCGTCTTAAAAGCCGACCCGCGCTATCAATCCAACTACGACATCGCCTACGGGGTCGCCTCCGACCCACACCGGCTCCCCCTCCCGCAACTGCGCGGCGACGAAATCTTCAATCTCTGGCGCGACGCCGCCAACCCCCGCGGACTGCTCCGCAAGACCACCCTCGCCGACTACAGCAGCCCCGCCCCGTACTGGCAAACCGTGATCGACTTCGACGCACTCGGCAAAACCGAAGGCGTCGGCTGGGTCCCGCGCGGCACCAACTGCCTGTTCCCCGGCGACCAGTACTGCATGATCGGTCTTTCCGCCGGCGGCGAAGACGCCGCGACCGAGCGCGAATTCGACCTCAAATCCGGCAAATTCGTCCCCGGCGGCTTCACCTCGCCGCATTCCAAGCAGGACATCGCTTGGCTCGACAAGGACACTCTGCTCGTCAGCCGGGACTGGGGCCCGGACACGGCCACCGCCTCCGGCTATCCCTTCGTCGTCAAAGAATGGAAGCGCGGCACACCCCTCGACTCCGCCAAAGAAGTCGCTCGCGGCGCCACCACCGATCAGCTCTCCACCGGACCCGAGGTCCTGCACGACGCACAAGGGCACTCCGTCGCTCTTATCCGCCGCGGCGTCACCTTCTTTGACTTCCAAACCTCCATCCTCACGCCCAGGGGCGTCGAGCGTCTCATGCTGCCGCCCAAGGCCGACGTCGAAGGCCTGCTCGACGGTCGCCTGCTCATCCACCTACACGGCGACTGGGCGCTCGGCAACAAGACTTTCCCACAGGGTTCCCTCGTCGAACTCAACCTCGCCGCGGTGATGAAGGACCCCGCCCACCTCAAGCCCACGCCCGTCTTCACCCCTACCGCGCAGGAGTTCCTGCAGGAGGCCGCCACCACCCGCGACCACCTCATTCTCACCACCCTCGAGCACGTCCAGGGCCGCGCCTACGTCTACACCCCAGGCCCCAAAGGCTGGACCAAACAGCCGCTGCCCGTCCCCGCCAACTCCTCCGTCGGCATCGTCACCACAGCCGACCTCGACAACCGCTTCTTCCTCGACATCAACAGCTTCCTCACCCCACCCTCCGTTTGGCTCGGCGACGCCGCGCAGGCCTCGCTCGCCGAAACCAAGAGCCAGCCCGCTCTCTTCAACGCCTCCAAAGACACCGTCGACCAGTACGAAGCCACCTCAAAAGACGGCACAAAGGTCCCCTACTTCGTCGTCCACCCCAGGGGCATGACCATGGACGGCACCCACCCCACGCTGCTCACCGCCTACGGCGGCTTCGAGGTCTCCGAAACCCCCGCCTACAACGCCACCACCGGCCGCCTCTGGCTCGAACAGGGCAATGTCTACGTGCTCGCCAACATCCGCGGCG
>CAXTZL010000345.1:0-2865 GCA_964248555.1 uncultured Bryocella sp. | reverse complement strand
GCCCCAGCTTCACAATCATCTCCCGCGCCAGCTCCGGCTCCGACCGGATCAGCGATGCAATCGAATTCAGCGTATTAAACAGAAAATGCGGATTGATCTGCCGTTGTAGCGCATCCAGCCGTGCCTCCAGCAGCAGCCGGCTCTGCTCCTCCAGCTTGCGCTCAATCCGCACCGCATTCCAGATCTTCAACGGAATCCCCACCGTCACCGGCGTGGTCGCACAGATCAGCAACTGCAGCCACCAGTCGCGTGAACACAGGTCGAAATACTTTCCCGGCTCGAACCGTGCCAGCTCGCTGGTGGCCAGCTGCGTCGCCATCAGCAGCAGCAAAAGGGAAATCTGCCGGTCCAGCTGCGGCCGCCGCAACATCCGCCGCACCCAGCGATACAGGCTCAAATCCACCAGCGGCGAAAAAGACCAGATCGTCTCCTCATCCGCAAACCGGCGAAACGTCCCAAACAGGCACGCCACCCCCACGTTCACCGGCAGGGTCAGCCATTCATGGTGCCCCAGCGCCGGCAACGCCAGCACCGCGCCGCCCAGGGCCGCATCCGCCGGTCCCAGCAGCAGGCCCAGCAGCGCCGTCGCCTCCAGGGAGATATCCGCCGCCAGAAAATTCGGCACCCGCACCCGGATCCACACACCCAGAGCCAGCGGAACGCAGATCCAGGCCAGCAGCCGCAGCGTCTCCGCCCGGCTGCGGTGCTCCTGCAACAACAACCGTTTGAAACGCACCGACCGCGCCAGCGAACTCGCCAGCGCCGCCGCCACCCCCAGCGTCACCAGCAGCGAAATCAGCAGGAGCTTGGTGTCGATGTTATGCACCCCTACACTCTACGCGCCGCAGATGCCCTCAAAGAGTGAGAAGTGAGGAAGTGAGGCGTGAGGAAGTGAAGCGTGAGGAAGTGAAGCGTGAGGAAGTGAAGCGTGAGGAAACGGCCAGTCTCCGCCCCCACACACATTCGAAAACAGCCCATCTTCTTTGCTCCCTCACTCCCTCACTCCCTCACTCCCTCACTCCCTCGATGCGCCGGAGAATCCTCCAGCCCCACCGGGAATCTATACTCCCTGTATGCCCCTGCTCAGTGTCACCCAGGTCGCCGATGCCAACTTTCCTACCCGCTGGGGCCAGTTCCGCATTCTGGGCTTTGAAGGCATCACGCAGCCAGGCGACCCGGCTCGCCGACCCATCGAAGGCGCCGTCGCCCTTGTCATGGGCGACCTGAAAAGCATGAGCGGCCCCAACGGCACCCCACCCGTTGTTCGCATCCACTCCCAATGCCTTACCGGTGACGTTTTTCACTCGCTCCGCTGCGATTGCCACGACCAGCTCCACCTCGCCCTTCGCCGCATCGCCGATGAAGGCTCCGGGATCCTGCTCTACGAGCAGCAGGAAGGCCGCGGCATCGGTTTGATGGCGAAACTCCGCGCTTACGAACTCCAGGACAAGGGCCTCGACACCATCGAAGCCAACCACCAGCTCGGCTACCCTACCGACCTCCGTCTTTTCGAGCTCCCAGCCGCCATCCTCCGCCAGCTCGGCATCGCCGCCGTCCGCTTGATGACCAACAACCCCGAAAAGGTCGCAGCCCTTGAAGACGCCGGCATCAGCGTAATAGAACGCCTGAGCGCCGCCATCCCCTCAGAGCCCACCTTCGAGCGCTACCTCGAAACCAAGCGCGAAAAACTCGGCCACCTGGTCAGCTAAACCGCACCGTACGGCTGAGGCTAAAAGCATTCCGTCATGCCTGCGACATCGCCTTCCCTGCAGTCACCACCTCGTCATCCCCAAAATTCAACCCCTCACCTTGCCGGCGGTCACCACCTTCGCCGTCGTCACTGCCTGGCCCAGGTGCCGGGACGTGTGCTCCGCGCAGTGAATCAACAGCCCCGCCACGGTAGTCGGCAGCCGCTTTCGTCCGATGCCACGGTCTAACGTGTAGTTCGCCGGCTCAAACCGCAACACCCTTGCTGTAGCCGAACGCAGACCGTCGGCAAAATCCCGCAGCACCTCCTCCGCCGAGCCGTCCGCCAGCTCAGAAGCCAGCAACGCAAGCTGCGCCGCATCGAGCATCCGGCTTTCCGCATAGCTCAACAGCCGGTCCAGCGAGCGCCCGATGTGCCGCAGGTGAAACGCCACGGGTGGCAGCCCAAAAGGCCGCGCAAACATCGCCTCATCCCCCAGCCCCGCACACCAGCGCGCCACATCCTCCTCCGCCAGCTCCAGCGCATGGATCACCCCACGGCAAAGCGGGTCGAGCTCAAGGTGCGTATTCCGCATCCACGGTTCACCTTCCATCGCATCTCCCTGCACACAATCTCCAGCAATCCTGAAACCTCTACAGCCCCTTGCGCACCCGAAACGCCCGCACCACCTCAGCCGGATCCTGGTGCTGCCCATCTACCAGCACATTCATCGCCCGCATCTCGTCCTCCGTCACTTTGCCCGCCAGCCGCTCCGCAGCCTTTCCTATCGCCGGCCACCGCCGCAACGAGTCGTCCCGCACCAGGGGCACGGCCTCATACGGCGGGAAGTAGTGCCGGTCATCCACCAGGGCCACAAACCCCATCGCCTGGATCGCCCCATCCGTCGAGTTCCCCGCAACGATGTCCACCTGGTGCGCCGCCAGCGACCGGTAGAGCAATCCCAGCTCCATCGTCCGCGGCGATCCCTTGAAGTGCAACCCGTACGCCGCAGCCAGTCCCCGCAGCCCATCCGGCCGCTCCGCAAACTCGTACCCCACACCCAACCGCCACTCCGGCGCCACCCGCGCAACATCCGAAATCGTCCGCAGATGAAGCCTCCGCGCATCCTCCCCGCGCACCACCATCGCAAACGTGTCCTGAAACCCCATCCCAGGCCC
>CAXTZL010000344.1:0-2876 GCA_964248555.1 uncultured Bryocella sp. | reverse complement strand
ACGCGACCCAGCAAAGAATCTACTCAGGTGCAAAGGCCATAACACGCGCTAGGCGTTGAATCTCTTCCAAGATCGATAACTGGGTCAAAGATTTGAGGCAGCTTGACACTTCAAAGTTCCGGTCGAGCGTTGCCGAGGACAGCCGATTGCGTTACTTCGTCCCTTGCTGATTGCCATGGCGGCAAAAGGTGAGCGAACAGAAATCTCAGGCTCGTCGCCGGGCGGGAATCAAGGCAGCATCTCCAAGACGAAAGATCGCCCAGGCACGGTAAAGTCTCAAAGCTCGCCGTCGTCTTTCGGCTCAAGGGCAGCTCGGCTTTGCTTGGAGATCCACAGAGGCCTCCTTATCATCCGGGTTGGTGTAAGCAACGTCATGAGCCAAGCCTGCTTCAAGGAGCTTGCTCCGTTCGTTCTGCGAGATGTCCACCCAGGTGTTTTTGTAGGTCTTCCAGAATTGTTGCAGAGCTCCGTCATTCAAAGATTCCTTTCTGCGGCATAGCATGCCGCACTCGTCCACCTTAGGCATCTACGCAGCGCGCAGTTCACCGGCCAGGAAATTGCCGAGTTCCTGATCGGCACGCCGAATCAGACCTCTTATGACGTAGTGCTGGCCGAAGATCTTTGTCGGGTCCGGCAGCGCGGCGGCGGCGCCCACCTTCGGTCAGGCGTACTTCGGTACGGCTAACGACATCAACTGGCGCGATCCCTACTCCGAGCAGACGTCGCTTTCGCTGGACCGCGATCTCGGCAGCGGCTTCGGCGCACGCGTCTCGTACATCGGCCTCATCACGCATCATCTGGTCTGGGCGCCGGACCTGAACGACCTGCCATATTCCACCACCGTGTCGGCTTATAATCAGCCGCTTTCGGCGCGTCCGTTTCCAAACTGGGGACGCATCAACACGCGTTCCACCGGCGCGGACGCGAACTATCAGTCGCTGCAAATCAACATCGCGCATCATCAGTCCAAAGGGCTGATTTTCGACTCCACGTACACGTTTGCCAAGAACGTCTCGGACAACAGGGACCCGACAGTACAGCGTTTGCGGCCGAGAACGGCGGCAGGCGCGCCTCCTACGCCGGGACGCCCCGCATCGATTTCGGGCAGGTCTACGGCACACGCCGGAATCGTTGGAATGCAACCGTGGTCTCCCAGCTACCGGTTGGCCGCGGACGGCAGTTCGGTGGAAACATGCCCAGAGCGCTTGATCTGCTGGTCGGTGGCTGGCAAACGAGCAATATCTTTTTGTGGCAGAGTGGACCCTTCCTCACGCCGTATTTTCCCTCCGGCCAAGGCGACCCTTCGGGCACCGGGTCCGGCTTGAACGGCGGACTCTTCGGAGATCTCGGCCATCGCTCCAAAATCCGGACCGCGTCGGCAACCCCGTCCCGCGGAGCCGCACCCGGAACGGCTGGATCAGCAGCACGACCTACGTCTGCCCCAGTGAACTCAACTGGACGCCTGGCTCGGCGTGCATCACCGGGAGCGGAGAGCCCGGGGCTCCGCTGCCGATCGGCCGGTTCGGCGAAGCGCAGGACGGTTCTGTGACTGGCGCTGGCATCGTTGGCCTCTCCTCCGGTCTAAACAAGAGCTTTGCGATTACGGAACGTGTTTTCCTGCGGGCCGAAGGAACGTTTACCAATGTGCTAAATTACACGACTCTCGGCAATCCGATCCTGAACCTCTCGAGCCCGTAGTTTGGGGTAATCACTACAACACAAACCGGAGACTTCGGCGGCCCGCGCACGGGTCAGATCTCGGCACGGCTGCAATTAGGCATTGCAGCTGTCCGTGAACGAGGGAATGAGAAAGCAACGTGAACGGCACGAGAGGTGAATCTACTCCAAAGCAGCCGTCCGCAACGTGCTTCTATAGTCCCACGCTGCGGCGCCCGGGCCGGTTTAATCCGGCATGCCTTTAGCCCTCATGCTCCAGAAGGGACACCTCCTCATCTCCCGCTATCTCAGCAGGGCGCAGATCTTTCACGATGCACCGGCGGCAACTCGGCCTCTGAACCAATCGGATGGGTAGCCACGCTACTCTGTGGACAGGTGGAGCGCCGTCTACTGGCCAACTTGCGTAAGCTGCTCTCCGGGCCGTTTGCCTGAAGTCAGTCCCCGCCATCTCGACCGTAATGCACATTAACCCCAGGCGGGACCGCACGCGCTCCCGATTCGCTTCCCAGGAACTCTTCCCGAGCCGCGGCCCTTATGGCAGACGCAGGCGATTAAACTTGAGGCCGGTGGGCGGCAGGTTGGCGTAGTTGTTCATGGTGAGGATCGTGGTGCGACGGTCGTTGTCGCGGGTCTGAGAACGTCCGGCACATTCGGACGACAAGGCTCCAGTCATAAGCTCTTGAACCGCTCGGGCCGAAACCTGGGTGGTATTCAGTCCATCTTGTGACATTGTGCTTCCCATGTAGTGTCCTCGTGCGTTCGGACATACATCCTTTGTCCCTAATAAACAAGCGTGAGCGCCACACAACCGGGTTATCAGGACCAGGAGAGGAATACTGGTCACAAGCTTACAAAGAGAACCAACACAAAACATACTGACGTGTAGTCATCAAGGAAGTAAGCAGCTTCGCCCACAGGATGACGCCCGCGCCCTGATGACGGTTACGGGTGGCCGGACGGTCTACGCTGCGCGGGATCTCCTGCCTGCCTCTGAATTGCGAGCGCGGTCAGATGAGGGTTACCGGCCTTCGCTCAGCTCAGCGAACTACTTGACCTTCAGCTTCTTTCCAAAAAGCTTACGATACAGAAGGGATCTGCGGTAGAAAACACGTCAGCGTGGTTACATGGCCAGCGAAGTGGTTCAAGCTATTCCGATCAAGGCGGAGTGGAAAGCCAGACCGCCTGTGCCGCAAGCATGA
>CAXTZL010000343.1:0-2877 GCA_964248555.1 uncultured Bryocella sp. | reverse complement strand
CGCGCTTGATCTCATCCAGGGCGCGTTCGCGGAAGGTGGTCTGCGGCGACTCCTCCTTGGGCGACAGCACAGGCGTTTCCATGCGGATAAACCACTGCTCGGTGGCGCGGAAGATCAGCGGCTTGTGGCAGCGCCAGCAGTGCGGGTACTGGTGTACGAGGTCGTGCGAGCCCATCAACGCTTCGCGGTCGCGCAGGAGCTGCTTGATGGGTGTGTTGGCCTTGTGCACGAAGAGGCCGTCGTACTCGGGCAGGCCGTTGCGCAGCTTGCCTTGTGCGTCCACGTTGCAGGTGAGGGGGAGTTCATACCGCTGGCCGGTGGCAAAGTCATCCGGGCCGTGCGCGGGTGCGGTGTGCACGGCGCCGGTACCCTGGTCGGTGGTGACGTAGTCGGCCATTACGCCGAGGATTTCGCGATCCAGAAACGGGTGCTGGAAGGTGGCACGATCCAACTTGCTGCCGGGAAAGGTTGCGATCGGCTGTGCAATGGCCAGGTCCCCAAGCTCGTTGCAGGCCTGCATCACCTGCGGGGCCAGCTGCAGAGCGACGATATAGATGCAGCTGTTGTCGTCCAGGGCGACATAGTCGATTTCTGGATTGAATGCCACGGCGACGGAGGCGGGCAGCGTCCAGGGCGTCGTGGTCCAGATGACCGTGTACACGTCGCGGCCGGCGAGGCGGGGATCGATCTTTCCGGCGTCGCTCGTCAGCTTATATCGCACATAAACGCTGGGCGAGGTGTGTGTTTCGTACTCGACCTCGGCTTCGGCCAGGGCGGTGCGGTCGTGCGAGCACCAGTACACCGGCTTCAGGCCCTTGTAGACGAAGCCCTTCTCGTAAAACCCGTAGAAGGTCTGGAGAATGCGTGCTTCGTAGGGGAAGTCCATGGTGGCATAGGGCCGGTTCCAGCGGCCGAAGACCCCGAGGCGCTTGAACTGCGAGCGCTGCAGGTCAATGAATTTTGCGGCGTATTCGCGGCAGGCCTGGCGCACCGCGATGGGATCCATTTCGAGCTTCTTGCCGCCAAGCTGCTCGTCTACCTTGATTTCAATGGGAAGGCCGTGGCAGTCCCAACCGGGGACGTAGGGAGCGTCGAAACCGGCCATGGTGCGGGTCTTCACGATGAAATCTTTAATGCACTTGTTCAATGCGTGACCAAGATGGATGGCGCCGTTCGCATAGGGCGGACCGTCATGCAGGATGTACTTGGGTCCTCCTTGGCGCTCCTGCCGGATCTGCCCATAGAGGTCCATGGACTCCCACGCGGCCAGGCGGGCCGGCTCGTTGACCGGCAGGTTGGCCTTCATCGGAAATTCGGTCCGGGGAAGGTTCAGTGTGTCTTTCAGTGATTTGCCGGGATCCTGCATGCGCTCTCCTGGCCGGGGCATCACGGCGCCGAACGCCGGGCCCGCAACCAAACCTCAATTCTACCGTCTTTTGACGGAGGTCCCGAAGGTTCTCCCGATGCCTTGGTACCGGAAGCCGGCCGGGCGCTCGAAGCTTAACCGGTTGACCGGGTTTGGCCAGTGCAAACCGACGTAACGAGCTGCTTGAGACATTGACCCCCCCTGCTGCGTCTAAACTATTGCACAAAGGGCGTAGTGCGGCTCCCTCCCGGTTGTAGTTGCCCCAGGGACCCGCGCGCGTTCGGAGTATCTCGTATATGGCCGCAGGCGACAACCTCCATCCAGATCTTCGTCCCGCTTTCATCGCTCCGGTGCCGCGCACGATGTTCGCGACCGCCGGAGGCATCAAGGCGCCACGTTCGCAGGCGTCCATTTGGACCGCCGTTGTGATTCACGCCGTCATCATTGCATTGATTGCGTGGCTCATCGCCAGCCGGGTGCATCTTGCCCCTGTGGTGCCTCAGCAGGCCGCGGTGGTGAATTTGCCGGAGTTGCCCGCGCCTCCGCCCCCGCCCCCACCGGTGGCGCCCGCGGCTACGCAGATGCACGGTGGTGGTGGCCAGCATGACATCGCTCCGCCAACACAGGGCCATTTGCCGAAGTTTTCTCCGGAACAGATTGTTCCGCCCAAAGCGCCCCCGGTAAATGCTCCCAAGCTTGCGGTTGAACCCACCGTGAATGTTCAACCGAACCTAAAGATTGCCGATAACAAGATGCCGGACCTCGGACTTCCGACCTCTGGCTTGAAGGGTGTGACCCCCTCCTTCGGAACAGGCTCCGGAACCGGAATCGGCAGTGGTCACGGAAACGGTATTGGACCCGGCAGCGGGGGCAACTATGGTGGGGGTGTGTTCCAGGTCGGTGGCTCCGTTCGGGCGCCGGTTCTGACCTACTCCGTGGATCCCGAATTTTCCGAAGAGGCGCGCAAGGCCAAGTTTTCCGGAAACGTGCAGGTGGCTCTTGTCGTAGACGACCAGGGCCGTCCAAAGAATATTCACGTCGAGCGTGGGGTGGGTATGGGCCTGGACGAAAAGGCCGTCGAGGCTGTTCGTCAGTACAAGTTCAAGCCCGCGATGAAGGACGGCAAACCTGTTCCCGTGGAGCTTTACATCGAAGTAAACTTCCAGATCTTCTAGCATCTTCAGGAACGAGCTACCGGAGGCCGTCAGCGTTGCTGGCGGTTTTTGTTCAGGACGTGTGAAGGGCAGGCGCAATCTCGTGAAAGGTAAGGTTCTCAGCCGGGTGATGCGTTACCTCGCACCACTGTAGAAACAACGCCCCGTAGCTTTTCGTGGTGACCCGCTCACGGCTCACCTGCAGCCGCTCGAGCATCGCCTCGATCCAGGCTGGCTCACCTTCCAACTCGGCCCAGGTTCCGATGGGAGTTTCGTCCAGGACGAGATGCCCCCCTTCCAGGTCGTCCCACTCCGTCCGGAATTTCTCATAGCGGAAGACAGGTGCGTAGCCGAGTT
>CAXTZL010000342.1:1600-2896 GCA_964248555.1 uncultured Bryocella sp. | reverse complement strand
CGCACCTTCGATGACCTCGGCTACCGCCAGGAACAGCGCCTCCATCTCGAACTCGGCCTCCTAAAGCTCGTCCACGCCCAGCGCCTCATCCCGATCGAAGAAATCCTGAGCCAACTCGGCACAGCACCCGCCCCGGCCAGACCCACACCCTCGCCGCAGAAACCCGGTACCCCTTCCCCACCCGCGGAACCAGCGCCGCCGCAAAGACCGGGTACCCCATTTCCATCCGAGCAAACAGCGCCGCCGCAAAGACCGGGTACCCCATCTTCGCCGACAGCCTTTCCGTCGGCTAAGGTGGGCTCCACCGCCAACCCAGGAGAACTACCGCAAGCGTTCACCCGAACCTCTTCCGAACAAACAGCGCCGCCGCAAAGACCGGGTGCCCCATCTTCGCCGACGGTTTTTCCGTCGGCTAAGGTGGGCTCCACCTCAAACTCTGGCCCACCTCCAGGCTCTGGCACAACAACACCGGCAGCTCCCGGTAGCGTCCTTCCAGCTGTTCTGGAAGATCCAGCCCCGCGGACCACCACGGCCCCGGAGCCGGCCCACGCTTCAGCCGCAACCAGTACGCCGCAAGCCGCCAACACACCGTTCGCGCTGCCCGCGGAGTCCTTGCCTCCTGAACCGCAGCCAGCAACGGCACCGGACGCGCCTGTCTTGGGGCTCGAAGGGCTCGAAAGGCTAGAAGGGCTTGAAGCACCGGAACCGATCTCGTCCCCGAACCCGGACGTCGCCGCATGGCAGGCCGCGGTCGTCGCCGCCCTTTCCGCCACCAAGGGCCAAACCTCCGCCGCCGAACAGCTCGAAGACGCCACCTGGATCCTCAACAACCGCACCCTCGAAATCCAGACCACGCTTTCCAAAACCATGCTTCCGGTCCTGGTCAACGCCGAAACCGACAAGATCATTCGCTCTACCCTGCGCGAACATGGCCCCGCCGGCCTCACCTTCAAACTCCTGCCCGGCACCACCGCAACTAACAGCACAGCCGCCAAAAAGCCTCGCACCGCCCAGGCCGGCAGCGCCGCCGAACTCGCCGAAAGGCACCCTCTCGTGCAGGAAGCCCGCCGCCTCTTCTCCGCCGACATCTCCAACGTCATCGACCTACGCGACAAGAACTGATTCAGCCAGCCGCAACCGAAAGGACCACACCCCATGGATTTCGACAAGATGAGCGAAATGCTCGCCCAGGCCACCGCCATGCGCGAAACAATGGAAGACCGCATGACCAACACGATCGTCGAAGGCTCCTCCGGCGGCGGCGCCGTCGAGGTCCGCATGAACGGCCGCAAGGAA
>CAXTZL010000342.1:0-1500 GCA_964248555.1 uncultured Bryocella sp. | reverse complement strand
CCCGAGCAACTCCGCCTCGGCAATCTATGGCCGCGCCTCGCTGACGCCGAAGAGATCGTCCTCGCCACCTCACCCACCACCGAAGGCGAAGCCACCGCCCGCTATCTCGCCGACGATATTCACCGCCAGCACCCCGAACTCCGCATCACCCGTATCGCCACCGGCGTCCCCGCCGGCTCCGACATCGAATACGCCGACGAGGTCACCATGACCCGCGCCCTCGAAAATCGCCGGCAGATCTAAGGTTCACTTAGAACGTACGACGTACCACTTACAACTCTTACGACGTGGAATGCCGCAACGGTTTATCCAGCAAGGGCTGCGGATCCGGATCCGCCACAAACGCCGGCTCCTGCTTGCGCGTCTGCCCTTCCTCAACCACCGCGCGCATCCAGTACCTTCCCTCAGCGTCCATCTCGATGCCGTGCGTCTCTCGCTCAAACCCTGGAAACCGACGCCCAAACTGCTCCATCGCCAGGATCAGCTTCATCACCGGGCTATTGCTGTCGCCCAACCGCTCTCCCGGCATACACATCGGGATGCCCGGCGGATACGGCACCAACATCACCGCCGCCACACGGCCCGCCATCTCCTCAAAGCGCACCTTCTCCGTCTCACCGCGCACCAGCTTTTGGTACGACTGCGCCGGCGTCAGCACCGGATCGAAATCCTCATCGCAGGCTTCGTTCACCAGCCCCGGCAGGTTCAGCTCCAGCATCGACGCATGCATCTCGTCCGACAACTCACGCAACGTCACGCCCCGGTACCGCGCCGGAAAACGCGTCACCAGCTCCGGCATTGCCTCGCTTAACTCCGCATCCGTGTCATACAGCCGCTTGAACTCGAACAGGTTTTCGAGTAGCGCGCCCCACTTGCCCTTGCTCGTGCCCACCGAAAACAGCACCAGGACCGTGTAATCGCCGTTGCGCGCGATCTCCACGCGACGCCCATCCAAAAATTCCACCAGGATTGCCGCCGGAATCCCCCACTCCTCAATCTGCCCCTGCGCATTCTGCCCCGGCGGCAGGATCGTCACCTTCGTCGGGTCAAGCATGCAGTAGTCATCCGCGATGTCGGCGTCCTGATAACCATGCCAGGCCTCGCCCGGCTTCAAGGTCCAGCAGCTCGGCTCCGTCATAAGCAGCTTGTCCGGGGCCTCCTCCAGAACGTAACTCTGGTCGGTCTCCGGATCCACCACCAACTCCGGCTGGTACAGCCGAAAGAACCATCCATCGCCATTGGAAGCCGCGCGCCGCAACCGGTGCGCCACCGAGCTCATCGCCTTTCGAAAGCTCACCGCATCCTGAATCGTCTCATCCATCAGCGTGTGCCCGGCAGGCTCGTCCATCATCGCCGCCGCCACATCCAGCGACGCAATCAGCGGATAAAACGGCGAGGTCGTTCCATGCATCATGAACGCCTCGTTGAACTGGTCGAAGTCCATCGGCGCCCGGTCGCTCAGCTTCACATGCACCATCGACCCCATCGAAAACGCCGCCA
>CAXTZL010000341.1:0-2924 GCA_964248555.1 uncultured Bryocella sp. | reverse complement strand
CGCGGGCGCAGATCCAGGCATAGGCGCCGAGACGCATGGTGTAGGCCTCCAGGGGAAATGCCGGGTCGTTGTAGTCGTGGGTGGCGCCGCAGAGATAGCTGCCCTGCGAGAGGATGACGTGGGAGGCGAGATGGATCGGCGCGGGATTGTAAATTTCCGCACCGTCCGCGGCTGCGACGTGGTCTTCACAGCGAAGATTCCATGGTGCCCACACCCTGGAGGCGGGGTAGAAGTGGCAGTGCGGGCCAAGTTGTGCGCCGAAGAGTCGAAGGAGGCTGGTGCGCCACGCATGCAGCGGGCGGGGTGAGAGCCGGTAGAACAGCAACCAGCACAGGTTCCATAGTGCCCGGCGCACGCGGTTGCTGAGCGAAAAGGCCGGGCGGAGAAAGGCGTCCTCGCCGGGATGGCAGGCCAGGGCGTCGGCGGTGCGATAGGCGGCGGTTCGGTTTCCAGCGGCGCGGGTTGTCAGACGGCCTCCATGCGCAGGGGCTTTGGCGCGGTGCGTCTGGCTGGTGTGAGGTTTTCAAACACGCGCAGGATGGTTTCGGTGTTGCGGCGCATGTCGTATTGCGACTTGAAGACAGCCAGGGCGCGCTCGCCCATGGCGGCCTGCGCGGCGGGGGAGAGAGCGACCCAGCGGGCGATGAGACGGTCTGTGCCGACCTGCGTGTCCGGTTCCACCAGCGCGCAGCCGGCACGCTCCAGATCGGCAGCGAGATTCACTGGGTGGGCCAGGAGGACGGGTTTGCCGGAGGCGAGTGCTTCCACGGCGGCGATGCCGAAGTTTTCCTGATGGGAGGGAAGGATGAAGGCTTCGCAGGCAGCGAAGGCGCCCCATTTGGCTTTGCCGCGCAACATGCCGGGCCAGTGGACGCGGCCCCCTACGCCGACCGCCGCCGCCAGGGTTTGTAAGTCGGCTCCCCAGTGGCCCGGATCGGGGCCGGCCATGACGAGATGCAGGTCCGGCTGGTTGGGAGCAAGCGCGGCGAAGGAGCGCAGCAGAAGGTCGCAACCTTTTTTCTGGTGGATGCGACCGAGAAACAGTAGAAAGCGGCGCTTGCGCAGGGCTGGAACCTGGATCTCGAAGGCCTCGATCAGGGCCTGGGTTCCGGCGGGCGGAGGGGTGCTGCCAAGCGGTGCGACAAGGGAACACCATTGGTGCAGGAAGAAGCTTTCCGCCGCGAGATCACGCTCGGCCGAAGTTGTGAAGAGCACGCGGGCGGCCTTGCGCAGCATCCAGTACTCCGCTCCGAGCCAGAAGACCCACTTTTTTGCATGCTTTAAGGGGTAGGCACGCTTGAAATAGGGGTCGAGCATGCCGTGCGCAAAGACCATATAGGGCAGGCTGTTGCCGAAGGCGAGCCAGGCGGCCACGCCGGTGTACTGCCAGAGACCGTGAACGAGGGCGCCGTCGAAGCGATGCCGGTTGGCTTTGAGCCAGGGCAGGAGCGCGGCGGCGTACCAGGGATGATCTCCTGAGCCGAGTGCGTGCACGGGGCAGGGCATCTGGTTTTGCGAGGGCTGCAGGAACGGCTGGGCCGGGTCGTCCAGCGTAATGATTTCCGCTGTGTAGCCTGCGGGGGCATGCTCCACGAGCATGCGGATGGCCTCTGTGGGGCCGCCGGAGGCCGGGCTGACCGAGCGGACGAGGTGAAGGATGTTCATCCCGCCACCGCCGATGAGGGTATGGCTGCGAGGTAAGGCGGAGGCGGCGCGATGAGCCGGGTTGTGTAGGCCAGGGCCGCACGGAGGCCCCGGATGTCGGCTTCGTAGTTCCACGCTGTCATGCGGGCGGAGGCCTTTTGACCCATGCAGCGCAGGCAGGTGGACCCATTGAAGCAGCGTCCCAGCGTGGCGGCCAGTGCGGCGACGTTGCCTGCGGGATAGATGAAACCTTCTACGCCGTCGGAGACGAGATCGATGGCGGCCCCGACCTCCGACGAGACGGCGACGGCGCAGCCGGCGGCCATGGCTTCGTTCACGATCAGACCCCAGGGTTCGTGGCGTGAGGGGAGAACGAAAAGATCCGCGAGGGCGAAGAAGCGGGGGAGCTGCGTTTGATTGCGGAAGCCGGCGAAGCGAACGCCGTCGAGCCCGGCGTCTTCGCAGAGCCGGTGGAGAAGTTTCCGCTGTTCGCCGTCGCCGACGATGACGAGGTAGGGCGCGGCGGGGCCCTGGATCTCGCAAAGCTGGGCGTAGGCGGCGACCAGGTCCGCGGCGCCCTTGCGGGCCTGCAGCTTGGAGGCAAACAGGATGACGGGCCGGTCCGCGGCGAGTCCGAGTTCCTGGCGCAGGGCGGGAAGCTGGTTCCGTTGCTCCGCGGTCTGGGTGGCGAAGAAGTCGTTGTCGACGGCGTAGGGCACGGGGAATTGGGGGACTTCGTCGCCGAAGTAGGTTTGCCAGTAGCGTGCGTTTTGGGAGCCGATGGGGAGAGTGGCTGCGACGAGGCCGCGCAGGGTGTGCAGAAAGGCGGTTTTGGCGAGAAGCCTGGCCGCACCGCGCTGGCGGTCGCCCAGCCAGCTTTCGGCGCGCAGCAGCACGGGGATGCCGAGGGAACGGGCGGCCAGCATGGCGCGCAGGGAGTTCAGGCTGGCGTAGCCGTGGACCCAAAGAGCGTCGAAGGCGGGGCTGCCGTTGGCGTTGCGGAGGGCTCGCAGCAGGCTACGGCTGAGGGGTGTGGTGGATGTGACCGTGCCGGGGTCGTGGAGGGCGGGGAGGAAGCGATGGCGATATCCGTCGAGCAGCGGGGTGTCCCAGGCGACGTCCACGCCGAAGCCCTCATCGCGGTAGCTGCGAGTGGAAAGGTCCGAGCCGAACAGGACGGTGAGCTCCACGTCCGGTTCCAGGGCGAGACGCCGGAGCAGGGGCGCCTGGTACTGGATGGGATGGCTGACCAGGTAGGCCAGCCGAACCCGCCGGGATGT
>CAXTZL010000340.1:0-2931 GCA_964248555.1 uncultured Bryocella sp. | reverse complement strand
CCCAGCAGCACGGCACCGGTGTGCTCGCGGTGAAGACCTTTGGCGACTCGTACATACTGCAAAGTAATACCGTGCAGCCGATGGAAGCTTTGCATTATGGTATGTCGCAGCCAGTTTCTGTGGTCGTTACGGGCATCGACAATCAGGGCGTCCTCGATCAGGCGCTCACGGCGGCGCGTACCTTTCAGCCCATGACCGCCGAGGCGCAGAGCGCTTTGCTGGCCCGTACAGCAATTGCCGCATCGGACGGCCGATATGAATTGTTCAAAACCTCCGCTCACTTTGATGGCACGGCACACAATCCAAAGTGGCTTGGTTAAGATCCTCAGTATCCCGACACATTGACGGTTTCCAGGAACTTAAGCAGTCTCTCCTCGTAACAACGATTGAATTCTGGGGGCTATTGCGGCATCCAGGAGATCCGCGTCCTTCGGGTTGGCCAGAGTTATATCGGTGAAAAGGTTCCAGTGCTCAATGAGCGTGAGCGATTCACCTGGAGCAACGACACGATGCGGTCCAAGCAACTCCAATTCCTGAAAGCGGCCCTCGGTGTAGACCTCTGTGTTGACTCCGTAATCCGGATATTCCGCACGTTCGTCATGTGTAAACCGTTTGACGAAGAGCTGAGATCCCACCAGATGCGCGCACCAGTTTTGCTTGTTGCGTAACCCGAGTTTCTGCGAAGTCGCGAGAGATGGGTCGCCGCGTAGCAGAAGGTATTTCGACCCGAGAGTAAAGCGAGGGTCCTGCAGGTCGGTGAAGGCACACAGGGCAACCGGCTGTGTGACGGGAAGGTACTCGTCGTGGCTCTGAAAGGGAACTCGCGGCACGACCGAGATTCCTGGTTCGACGACGCTGATACCCCAGGGCGCAATGTCGACCGGCCATAGGTTGTGGCTGGTCACTGTCTGCTCAAGGCACACCGTTGTGCCTTCGGCTGACATGGAGAGGCGCATCTGCTTCGCGATACCGGCCTTATCCACCGGTTGCCGTAGCAGAAGACCAAGATCACCTTCGGCGGTGTGCTCGATTGGGTCATTATCTGGAGCGTACGTTGCTGGAAGGGTCTCAGGCCAGACCCAGAGACGGTGACCTCCATAAGGCTTCCAGGTACCTAGCGCCGTTTCCTTGGCGGCCTCCGGGAAGTGTGCCAGCACGTTGCTTCCACCGGTTGGACCATAGAATAAAAGACGGGGTCCAGCGACAGTGGTGGCGATCAAGTCGACTGTGCCGTTAGACAGCTTAATGCAACTGGGCAGACCCATGTAGGTCAGGGTTTCGAGACTCATGCTGATTGCTCCCGGATATCGATATGAGCTACTAAACGGCCGTCCAGCCGCCATCGATCAGCAGCGTATGGCCGGTGATCAGAGAGGCCGCTGGTGAGGCCAAGAACACCACGGCGCCAGCAACTTCAGGAGGTTCTCCAATGCGATGCAGGGCTGCGATGTTCTTCACGGTCTCGGCGTAGAACTCCGGTGAGGAGAGTGCCGGCTGCGTTCCTGGCGTTTGGATAAACGTTGGCGCTACCGCATTGACGTTTATGTTGAACGGACCCCACTCCACAGCGAGGCACTTGGTTAGGTGGGCAATGCCGGCCTTTGTCATGCAATATACCGACTCGGTGGGTAACGCGACGAAACCTGCCTGGGAGCTCATGTTGATGATCCGTCCGCCACCCGCCTGCTTCATCAGCTTGCCAGCAGCCTGGCATGCAAAGAAGGTTCCCTTCAGGTTGATGTTCAGTGTGCGATCGAAGTCTTCCTCGCACACCTCGAGCGCCAGATTGGTCGGGGCTATGCCGGTGTTATTCACTAGGATATCGAGCTTGCCCAGTTGCTCGGCCACTGCTTGGACCGATTGGCGGATCTGCTCGAGATCGCCCATATCCATTTGCAGCGGCAGGGCCCTGCGTCCGAATGCCTCGATTTCAGAACCTACACCGGCATCCTCGTTTACGTTGCGAAGGCCGAGCGCTACGTCTGCGCCCGCTTCTGCAAGCGCGAGCGCGATAGCCCGGCCCAGACCGCGAGCAGCGCCGGTGACAAGTGCCACTCTACCTTCAAGGCCGAACGAGGGTAAGTATCCCATGACGCCTCCTTAACCTGCAGTCAGGCCGAGTGAAACAGCGTGACTGAACCGTTATACCTGTAAAGTCCTAGTCGGTGCTTTGCCCACCGTTAGCGGAGCATCCGGAACTCCTCAACTGCTCGCTCGTCGAAGTAGATCGGGCACGTATCCAATCGCGAGCTGCGTAGCAGGCTCAAATCTCACTTCTGGTCAGAAATTGGAGCCAGTCTGATGTCTTCGACGGCCGAAACTGCCGCCGCTTCATCTCGATGGTGAGCAACTCCCGATTGAGTCGAACATTCGGAACGTAGCCGGTATCTTCGGCGCTCTCCTGGAGTACCGAGCACTGCTGGTACAACTGGCTTGACCGGCTTGAGAAGAGCGGCGTCAACTTCATTTCTCTCAAAGAGAAGTTCGACACCAGTACCGCCGCCGGCCGACTCGTTTTGCATTTCTTCGCCGCTCTGACGCAGTTCGAGAAGGAGCTGATCCGGGAGCGCACTATGGCGGGACTGTCCTCGGCACGGGCGCGAGGGCAGATGGGTGGCCGCAAAAGACTGCTCACAGCGCAGCAGGCGAAGGTGGTCAAGACGATGTGGGACAGCCACGAGCACACCCGACATGAGATCGCGGCCAACTTCAGCGTATCTGTTGCCACCATCGACCGGCTTCTACGGGCAAGCAGGAGCGTAGCGGTAAGTGGAGGAGGGAAGTGATGCGTGTACATTGCAGCGGCTTGGACGGGAGCGATATCGAGGGCGAAGTGATCGGCGGAGAGTTCTATGATCCCGATACTGGACAGTGCAACCTGGAAGACACCTTTACCGTTCGCCGTGATGACGGAGTGATCTTCGAGGTCCA
>CAXTZL010000339.1:0-2933 GCA_964248555.1 uncultured Bryocella sp. | reverse complement strand
TCCGGCTTTCTGCGGTGAGTCTATAGCGCTTTTGCGGCGGCCCGAACCGAAAAGTGGTGTGGCAGTGTGCCCTTAGGTGACGGTAATGTGGTTGGAATGAGACGGCTGCTTACAGCCGCGCGAACCTTTGGCGGAGGCGTTGTGCTCGTCTTCCTGCTGACCGTCCCGGCTCTGCCGGCCGCACAGGCTTCGGGAAGAACCGCGGGCCTGCCGGTAGGGGCGCCGGCGGTTGCCACGATGCCGAGGCGGACGGAGCCGCTGGACATCAACACGGCCAGCGCGCAAGATCTGCTGTCGCTGCCGGGCATGGGCGCGGCGGGTGATCGCGGGAAGGCCGTATACGGCCAAGAATCAAATCCTTACCCGAGGTGTTTTGCCGCAGGCGGCGTATGGGGGGATTCGCGATCTGATCGTGGCGCACCGTTCAAGGTGAACCTTGCGAAAGTACAGGCGCTTTTGGATGTCATGAAGGTATTGTGTCGCGGAAAGACCTAATTCCACCGTGAAGCCTTGCAGGGGTAACGTGCGGCCGGTTACTATCGTTTTAAGCAAACAAGAGCTAGCCCCCCTGTCACGATCCCATCGTGATGGAGGGGCTGATTTTTTTGTGCTGCAACTTCTGTTGCAGAGACCCCGATCCAGGCGGCGCAAGGGTAGCCCGGCGTCATAGACTACCGTTGGTCACGATGTTGCCGTTGCGGACTTCAGTACCTCGCTCATGACACCCATTTTCCGGCTCCTCTCGCACCGTCGCATGCTCCTGTTCCAGGGAAGCTGTGCGTTGCTGTCGTTTGTGAGTCTGGGGCTTGCCGGCTGCGGCAGCATGGCCGTGAGCGCCACGGAGGCGCAGATGCGTTTTGTCGATACGTCGGCGGACGCACCGGCTCTGGACGTGTACCTGAACGGAAGGGGACAGGCCTATAACCTCGATTTTGGCAGTTTCAGCTCCTATGTTCCGGTGGACGCGGGGAATGCGCAACTGACCGCGAACCGGGCGAGTACGGCGCAGGCGCTTACCGCGGGCAAAGCGGCCCTGCTCTCCGGACATCGTTATACGGCGGTGGTGGCCAATCGTTTGGGTGAGTTGCAGGAGCATGTGTACACGGATGCTCCTGCCCAAGTCATGGCGGGAGCCATGGCGGTGCGGGTACTGAACGAGGTCGAGGGTGGACCGGTGGACGTGTATCTCGTAACAAATCCCGGTGCGCTGGCGACGGCAACCCCGGCGGTCAGCAACCTGGGGTATGCGCTGAGCGGGGGCTATCTTCGAGTGCCTGCCGGGAGCAGTTATGCCGTCTATGTGGCTCCGGCCGGGTCGTCGCCGCTGGCTTCGGGGGTTTTGAAGGTAAATGGGGCGAGTGTGGGCGGTGGATCGGGTGCCGTGCGGACGCTGGTGCTGTCCGAGGCCGGGACCATAGCTGGCAAGGGGCTTTACGGGGTCGTTCTGGAGGATTCGGAGACACCCTGATCCAAGGCTGAACCGTTTGAAGGGGTGCTGCGGGCAGGGGCATTCTGCAAAATAACAAAAAGGGGGAGGAGCCTTGTGGCCCTCCCCCCTTGCATTTGCCTCGATTTGTGATGGCTTAGTAGCGATACTGCTCGGTTTTGTAGGGGCCTTCGACGAGGACGCCGATATAGTCGGCCTGCTTTTTGGAGAGCGTGGTGAGCTTGACGCCGATCTTTTCCAGGTGGAGACGGGCTACCTCCTCGTCGAGCTTTTTGGGCAGGACGTAGACGCCGACCTTGTAGGTGTCCTTGTTGGCCCAGAGGTCCATCTGCGCGAGGGTCTGGTTGGAGAAGCTGTTGGACATGACGAAGCTGGGGTGGCCGGTGGCGCAGCCGAGGTTGACGAGGCGGCCTTCGGCGAGGATGAAGATGGAGTTGCCGTTGGGGAAGGTGTAGTAGTCGACCTGCGGCTTGATGTTGAGGTGTTTGACCTCGGGGGCGGACTGCAACTCGGCCATCTGGATTTCGTTGTCGAAGTGGCCGATGTTGCAGACGATGGCCTGGTCCTTCATCTGCCCCATGTGCTCGAAGGTGATGATGTCGAGGTTGCCGGTGCAGGTGACGTAGATGTCGCCGCGGCCGAGGGTTTCCTCGATGGTGGTGACCTCGTAGCCTTCCATGGCGGCCTGCAGGGCGTTGATGGGGTCGACTTCGGTGACGATGACGCGGGCGCCCATGCCGCGGAGGGAGTGGGCGGAGCCCTTGCCGACGTCGCCGTAGCCGCAGATGACGGCGACCTTGCCGCCCATCATGACGTCGGTGGCGCGCTTGATGCCGTCGGCGAGCGATTCTTTGCAACCGTAGAGGTTGTCGAACTTCGACTTGGTGACGGAGTCGTTGACGTTGATGGCCGGAACGAGGAGTTTGCCCGCCTCGAGCATCTTGTAGAGGCGATGGACGCCGGTGGTGGTCTCTTCGGAGACGCCGCGCCATTCCTCCGCGACCTTGTGCCAGCGCCCCGGCGTTTCGGCGAGGGTTTTGCGGAGGAGGTCCTTGATGATCTCTTCTTCGCCGGAGCCCTTGGGGCCGTCGATGAAGCTCTTGTCGCCGTCTTCGAGCTCGTAGCCCTTGTGGATGAGCAGGGTCACGTCACCGCCGTCGTCGACGACCATCTGGGGGCCGAGATCGTTCGGGAACTGCAAAGCCTGATTGGTGCACCACCAGTATTCTTCGAGTGTTTCACCTTTCCAGGCGAAGACGGGGACGCCGGATTTGGCGATGGCGGCGGCGGCGTGGTCCTGGGTGGAGAAGATGTTGCAGGAGGCCCAGCGGACGTCGGCGCCGAGATCGACGAGGGTTTCGATCAGGACGGCGGTCTGGATGGTCATGTGCAGGGAGCCGGTGATGCGGACGTCCTGCAGCGGTTTGGAGGGGGCGTATTTGCGGCGGATGCTCATGAGGCCGGGCATTTCCTGCTCGGCGACGGT
>CAXTZL010000338.1:0-2947 GCA_964248555.1 uncultured Bryocella sp. | reverse complement strand
CATCCTCCCCGCGCACCACCATCGCAAACGTGTCCTGAAACCCCATCCCAGGCCCGACAGTCACCCTGTAGCGCTGCTGATATAACCGCGAAATCGTCGCATCCACCAGCGCCGTGTCCCCGCGTTCAGCGAGCGGCGGCAAAGGCTGCTTCAGGATCGCCGTCAACGCCGTCCCCGTGTACTCCACATAGCTATCGACCCGATCCGAAATCAGCGCCTGCTGGCATAAATAACTGCCCGCCAGCCAGAACCTCCGCTCCACCGGCCCGCCACCCTCGGCCTCGATCTCCTGCGCCAGTAACTCCCCCAAAACCACCTGCTCGGTAAAGTCCTTGGCCCCAATCACAATGGGAGAAGACCGAGGCGGCGCACAACCTGCCAGTGTCAGCAACAGCCAGCTGGTAAACAGGGACATACGCCGAACCTGTGCCGCACGACCCCGAGCGGCCACCAAGCCGGGTGCCCCATCTTCGGCGCTCTCTTCGCGCCTAAGGTGGGTTCTGCGGACCTGCGTGGCAAACACCGACTTCGGCTTCACCGCCGCACCGCCAGCCGCTTCTCTGCCAATCCCAATAGACCATCCGCACTCAGCGCCAGCAGCGCTGCCGGAATGGCCCCGGCCAGCACCAGCCCATTATCCACACTCGCCACACCGCGAAAGATCAGTTCGCCCAGCCCACCCGCGCCCACGGCCGCGGCAATGGTCGCCACGCCCACGCAGATCACCGTCGCCGTCCGCAGCCCGGCTAAAATCACGCTCGCCGCCAGCGGCAACTCCACCTTCCGCAGCCGCTGCCACCCCGTCATCCCCAGCGCGTTCGCCACGTCGATCAGCGCCGGATCTACGCCGTTGATCCCCGCGTACGTGTTCCGGATGATCGGCAACAACGCATAGCCGGTCAACGCCACAATCGCCAGCCGCGCCGCCCTGTCGCCCAGAAACGGCACCGGCAGCAGCAGCCCAAACAGCGCCAGGCTCGGAATCGTTTGCAGAATATTGGCCACCGTCAGCACCGGCTGTGCCAGCGCCCGCTTCCGCGTCAGCAGCACTCCCAGCGGCAGCCCGATCGCACTCGCCCAAAGCATCGCGCTTACCGTCAACCAAAGGTGCTCAAACGTGAGCCTGCCGATCTCGGCCCCGTATCGATGCAGAAACACACCCATCAGCCCGCCCCGCCCTGCGCCGCATCGGACTCTTCGGCCGCACGCGGCTGCGTCGCCCGCACATAAGCCCTGACCGCCGGCAGCTCAGCCTGCATGAAATCCCCGGCAGCCACGTCCGCCACCACGCGCCCGGCCTCCAACAGCACCACCCGATCCGCCAAAAACAAAGCCTCCGGCAGATCATGCGTCACGATCAACGTCGTCGTCTTCGCTTCCCGCAGCAGCTTGCGCACTGTGGTCTGGATCTCCGCCCGCGTCAGCGGATCGAGCGCCCCAAAGGGCTCGTCCATCAACAGGATCTTCGGCTCGGAAAGCAGCGCCCGCGCTACACCCACCCGCTGCCGTTGGCCTCCGCTCAATTGCCACGGCATGCGCTGCAGCAGCTCCTTCTCCAGGCCTACACGCTCGAGCACCGCGGCAGCCGGCCCCCGGCTCTCCCGCGCTTTCCGTCCAGCCAGCTCCAGCGGCATCGCAATATTCCGCTCCACCGAAAGGTGCGGAAACAGCCCACTTTCCTGAATCACATAGCCGACACGGTGCCGTAACGCAAGAACATCTGTGCCGGCCACGTCCTGCCCGCCCACCAGCACCCTGCCACCGGTGGGCTTTACCAGCCCATTCACCGTCCGTAGCAGCGTCGTCTTACCCGAGCCACTGCGCCCCAGCAACGCCGTCGTCGTTCCCGGCTCACAACAGAACGAAATGCCATCCAAAAGAACACGGCCGTCCGGCAACGCAAAGCTCACATCCGCGAACTCCACGCTGCCGTCGGCCATTTCAAGAACCTACTAAAACCTTAATTACCGCAAACCAAAACTACGCAACCGCCTCGGGATCGCTCTCCGCGCCACCCTGCTCCCCGTCAACCGCTTCCGGGGTTGGCGGCGGCGCCACAGCCGTAGGATTGACCGCACCCTTTACCCGCACCACCGTGATCTTGTCGAAGCCTTCCTTGAAAGCCGGCGGCCGCAAACGCTCCGCCATCTTGTGCATCACCTCGTCGGTCACCTGGCGATCGCGCTTCGAGTTCCGTTCCAGGCACACACTCAGCGGCACATCGAAGAACACCGCCTGCACCTCATAGCCAAAGCTCTTCGCCATCTTGATCCACTGCCGGCGCTCGTGCGGACTCAGGTTCGTCGCGTCCACATAATTCCACGGCATCTTGGCAATCAGCCGGGCCCGCAGCAGGCTGCGCAGCGTGCTGAACACAAGCCCCTGGTAGCGCTGCTCCGTGATGTCGTCAAACAGAATATTCCGCAGCATATCGCTCGACAGCGGCTGCACGCCCCGGCGCTTATACCAGGTTGTCTTGCCCGAACCCGGCAACCCGATGGTCAGTACAACGTATCCGCGAGGCGATCGCGGCGGCACAGCCTGCGCTTCAGAAGGCGGCGTACCCACCGAATCCGGCTGCGTTTCCACTACCAACTGCGGAGGGTGCGGGTGTGGTTCCGCCACGCTCGGCTCCACCAGCCCTAATGTTTCCGCGCCCAATACCTCAGGTCCGCCCCGGCTTTCATCCGGCGCAGCACCCATCCCTGTAGCAGGGGTCTCCAACTCCGGAACGGATTCCACTTCATCCTGGAGCTCCCTCGGCTGCGGAACCGCCTCCGGATACGAGGGCCGCAGCGGGGCCGGTTGGTTGGCAGGCAACTCCTGCCCAATCTTGCCCGTAGACTCCGACTCATTCGGAGCGCGTCTGGAACGTCGTCTCATGAACCTCTCGCGCAACCATTCGCGCATATCCAGCGTTGTATCACAGCCCGCTTCTGCAACGAAA
>CAXTZL010000337.1:0-2950 GCA_964248555.1 uncultured Bryocella sp. | reverse complement strand
CCGAGGTTGCGGAGGTTGTCTTCGACGGAGGATCGCAGGTGTTCGGGCGTGAGGTCGTGAATCCAGCTCTTGTCGGCACCGCGACGGGCTCCGACCTTGGTGACGAGGGTCAGGTTTTGAGGGTACGGGTGCAGGGCTTCCCGGATGAGTTGATTGGTGACGTGCGGTCCGTAGAAGTCACTGGTGTCGATGTGATCGACGCCGCTTTCGACGGCCTCGCGGAGGACGGCGAGCGCCGTGGCGTGATCTTTTGGCGCACCGAAGACGCCGGGGCCGGCGAGCTGCATGGCGCCGTAGCCCATGCGATGGACCGTGATGGAGGTGCCGGGGAAGGTGAAGATGCCGGCGAGGTTGCCATAGTTGTTCATCGTGTTCTCCCTGTTAAGCTTCGTGTGATTGGATGAAGGAAGCTTCAGGTTTGGAGTTCGCATTTGAGCAAGGCAGCGATAGCCACGTTAGAACCAAGAAAGACGCCACGACAGGCCCGCTCGACGGCGAGTGTGGAAGCCATTTTGCAGGCCACTGTTCAGGTTCTGCTAAGGGATGGAAGGGCGAAGCTAACGACGACGCGCGTGGCCGAGCGCGCTGGAGTATCGGTCGGAACGCTGTACCAGTATTTCCCGAACAAGAGTTCCCTGCTGCAGGCCCTTTTGAAGGAGCACCTGGACGGGGTTGCGCTGGCGGTGGAGACGGCATGCGAGGGTGTGCGTGGAGGCTCCCTGCAGGAGATGGCCGAGGCGGTGGTGGGTGCCTTTGTGCGAGCCAAGTTTCGCAACCTGGATGCGAGCGTGGTGCTGTACGCGGTGAGCGACGATGTGGAAGGCAAGCGGATTGCACGCGCCATGCATAGCCGCGGGACGGCGGCAATGGGGGCGCTGTTCCGCACGGCCCGGGAGCGGTCTGTGGCACGACCGGAGGTGGTGGCCGCGACGCTGCTGGCGGCGATGGCGGGGGTAAGCCGGGCGTTGCTGGAGGGAGGCGGGCCGAAGGCAGATGAGAGGACCATGCGACTGATGGAAGGCGAGTTGATCGTGATGATGCGGGCGTATCTGGAGGCTTCGGCAGCAGGGGACTTCAGGGGCTGAAGCTCCCGGGAGAGCCTGGTCTTTTGTGGCACGGCTGAAGCCGTGCCCTTCGGTGCTGCTGGGTATGGGGAAGTGGTTGTTTGAATTCGTGAGTACGCAGGCGTTTTCCTCCGGCGTCATACTTAGCACGTATAGCTTCACCGGGCTTGGAATAGTGCGGGAATGCAAGGGCGAAGGGAACACCGGGGGGAGGTTGTTGGGCGAAGGAGGAACTCCGCACGTTCGGCCGTTCCCGTTTGCCTGTGCCGCTGAGATTGCCGAAAACGCCGTTTTACGCGAAGAAGCCTCGATGCTGTTCTTCCCGGTCACCGTATCTCGCCACACATGCATTGAGCGCCTTACTTCGCGTAGTTCGAGTATTCGACTGTGCCATTTGGAAACTGAAGCGTCCAGATTTCATATCCGGTAACGTTCAAGACCTGAAGTCTGACGTTTTGGGTGAACGTGAACTGTAGATCACCCGTTTCCGGGTCGTGTAAAGCTTCCACCACGTGCTTACCCGCCAATCGGTCATGAAGCTGATGGACAGCGTCGATCCTGACTGGAAGCCCGTATATCTGCTCGTGATCAAAGCTGCTATAGCTTGCCCTGCCACCCTCGATAAGCCGCCAGTACTCTATCTGGAGTCTGGTTCCATCTTCGAATAGCAAATCGACTGACGCCTGTCCGTGCTCTGGGAAGCCATTACCCGGTGACACTTTCACGGAAGACCCAGCCAACTTTGACAGCGAGTTCTGCAGGCTTGCGGTCATGCCGCCAATTCTACAGTTTTGGCGTATCGCTCCCGCAAAGTCAGCTTTTCGGCAACTTGGCTTAACTGAGCCTTTCCCGCGCCGAGGGGCAAGGTTAAAGGAGCCACAGCGGGCCAGACCAGGCGTTGTCAGGCGGTCCCGCTCTGCTACTCTGCAGACATCATGCCCAAAGTTCTTTTGCTGCCCGGCTTTTTGCTGGCGAGTTTTGCCGTTCCTGCCCAGAGCGCCCCACCGGTCGCTGCCAATGGCGATGTTTCCGCGCGGGTGGCGCAGCAGAATGCTTTGTTTGAGGCCTACTACCAGAACAACCTAAAGAACCATCCGGAGCAGGCGACCTCGGTGGGGGACCTTCGGTATAACGCGCAGTTGAGCGACGTGTCGCTGGCGGCGATTGCGCGGGAACATGCGGAATCTGATGGTTTTTGGCGAAGCTGCAGGCGATCTCGCCGGAGGGCATGGGCGAGAGCGACCGGCTGAGCCACGCGATGCTGGTGCGTCAGTTGAGCCAGGGCGACGAGGCCTATGCGCTGAAGAATTACGAGATGCCGATCAACCAGCAGAATGGCGTGCACACGTCGCTGGCGGATTTGCCGTTGGCGGTACCGCTTGATTCCGTTGGGCATTATGAGGATTACATTGCGCGGCTGCACGGGATCCCGCAGGTGCTGAGCGAGGTGACGGAGGTGATGCGGGCGGGTGAGCGGGATGGGCTGATGCCGCCGAAGATCATCGCGGACAAGATTCCGGGGCAGTGCGACGGGATCATTGCGGCGGATCCGTTTCTGTTGCCGCTGAAGAAGTTTCCGGCTTCCTTTACGGATGCTGAAAAGGGGAAGCTGGCCGCGGAGATGACCGCGGCGGTGAACACGGATGTGTTGCCGGCTTACAAGAAGTTTGCCGGGTTTGTGCGGACGGATTATGCGCCGCATGGGCGGCCGCAGCTTTCGATTGAGAGCCTGCCGCAGGGCAAGGCGCGGTACGCATTCGCGGTGCGGCAGATGACGACGCTGGATGTGTCTCCTGAGACCGTGCACGGGATCGGGCTGGATGAGGTGAAGCGGATTACGGCGGAGATGACGACGCTGGCGCAAGCGCAGGGGTATAAGGATTTGC
>CAXTZL010000336.1:0-2957 GCA_964248555.1 uncultured Bryocella sp. | reverse complement strand
AAAATCCGTAGCTCCGAAAGGGGTGTGGGGGTTCAAGTCCCCCTCCGGGCACCACATCGAGGTTGCGATTTAGACAATACAGCCCTGAGCCGCACGCCAGGGCACAAATTCACGGGAAGGCGGTCAGGCAGTTCGCTTCACAACCAGGATGGTTTTGTCATCGATCAAGGCACTGCCGCCAGCCTGGCTCAGGAGATCGTCCTGAGCGACGGCGTACTCCATGAGCGCACTGCAGATCTCCCGGGCGGAAGCCCGGTATTGTTCTCGCAAAACGGCTTCCAACTGAGCGCGGACCTGCGCGTCGCTGCCATCGTAAACACCATCACTGTAAAGGACGAGCAGGTCGCCAGGATTGATGAGTTCGATCTCGCCCACGTCCGACCGATTGAACTCCCGGTTTCGCAGGCTAAGCGCAAAGTACTTTTTACTGTCCGGGCGATCTACGGGGAGCTGCAGACCAAGGGCCAGAAACTGTGCCATGTGGCTTTCCTTCACCTCCACAAGCCGGCAGGTCTTTGCTGAAAATACCAGCGGCGGCGGATGGCCGAAGTTCGCAAAGCGAAAATAGCCGCCGGGCCGGACCTCGCCGTAAAGCATCGTGGCAACTTCGCGGGCGTGCTCCCGTTCGCTCATGCCCAGCGCATTGCGGGCGGTGAGCGACTGAGCCAGACGAAGATTTAGATTCTCAAAGAGCTCCGGTGTGGTCTTTCCGTAGCGGTCCAGCTCGGCAAGCATGAGTGCATGAAAGCTGTCGTGCACGGTAGAGGCAATCTTGGCGGAAAGGATTCCATGTCCCTGGGCATCCACAACCAGGACCCCGGCAGTGGTGTACAGATCCTGCAGATCTTCGGCGACGCGAATCTGCTCGGAACTCTTGGCAAAGCGGTACTCGGCCTCTCGGGCGGGTGTGTAGGCCGGGGTTTCTTTTAACCACTGGATATGATCGTCGACGCAGTTGCGGACCGGGATGCCTGCCGCAAGCGGTTGAAGATATTCGCGTGCCAACTGCTGCGCGCGAGCAATGCGAGCATCCAGATCATAGCGCTGCTGGAAGTTGATGTACTCGAAAAGATCGCCACCAACGGTCTCCGCAGGAATGGATGCGCCAAAAATTTCTATACCGGGGATAGAGGGAATGGCGCCTTCAACGGGCGTGAGGCGGTCGCGCAGGTACTCATCGATGCTCGGCATAGGAGATTGTGTCACCACTGCCACGGTAACGACCCGGGCTCTTGCTTCAGGGTAGCGCACACCGTGGTGTTCGGGCGACAGTCCCACGGCCATCCGCCTTCACAGGGATGCAGAGCAGGAACTTCGTACGGGGATCCGGGCTTCAGTTTTTCCTGTCACAAAGCGTGGGAAGCGACTCCCAGAATTTCGCCGTAGCCCGGAGACTGCGCAAACAGAATTAGATGTTGTGCGCCACCTCTCTTTGTAGGCAGGTTCGGTAAAGTTGCTTCAATCATCCTCTGTCCAGTTTCCGAGACCGTGGTGATGCGTTGTAAGCAACGCGCAACCACCACGTGATCCAGCCTGCGCTGTGCATTTTCACCGCGCAATACCTCCGAACGGTCCTCGTCATCGGTGAACACCACAAAGACGTCGTAAGGCGCATCCCTGCGTACCGCATTCACGTTGAGCTTTACTTTCAGTTCGCTGCCGACCTACTCCGCTGACACGATATTGATCGAAACAGAGGCACCAGCTGACTTGCGATTCAGTGCAGCCGCGAGCCCCGTCCGGTCACTGCCTACAAGCTGGTCCCGCCCGTCAATCATCATCTGCGGCGTGTACACGTCATCGAGGTGAAACCGCTGAGCGTACCCATTCTGGCGCTCCGTGTAGCTTTCAGCAGAAAACGGGTCTGTCCAGCCGAGGTGGTTCCAGTAGGTCACATGCTCGCTGATACCGACGATCAGGCGCCCGGCTGCTGTCTTCTTACCGTTGATCTCCTGTAAAGCTGCGTCAGCCGGTAGACAGCTGCTGCAGCCTTCTGAAGTAAACAGCTCAACCAGCACAGGTGGGATCGAGTCCGCATGGATCGGTGCAGAAACCGATTGTGCCGGTAGTTCCGGGACCGCGCCGATGGCCAGGCATGCGGCGGCAATCAGAAAGAAGTTCATGGTTCCTGTCATCAAAGTTCTCATCCGTTTCCTGTCCAAAGCATTGCTCTGACACTGACGGATCCGTCCTCTGGGGCAGTCCCGTCCAACACGGCTTAGACCTCTTCCCACGCAGATCTGGAAGGCCGGAGCTGAATATCGGTTCTCAAACTGATGTGCTGATCGTAAAAGGTGCGACCTCTCCGCGATCGGGACCCCTCATTGGTTTGCATAGAAGGTGCGTCCGCCGCATCCATCTCCAACCCACAATCGTTCTGAGAAGAGCGCCTCACGTGCCGTACTGTCTCAAAGCGATACACGTGCGGACGCTGGAGTCAGCATCATGCGCCTTTGTGCTATTTCATCCCGTGCGATGACCACCTATGCTCGCAGCATGTTGGTTCCCCTGCTCCTGCTCGCCTTTGGCTCCGATCAGCCCCGCGCTGCCGATCCTGTGGCAGAGCTTTCAAAGGGATCAGCACTGTACCGGGTCTGCCAGGCTGAGGTTCGCGTGATGGACCTGCCTTCAGTTAACGAGGCTTCGCAGTCGGATCTACTCGACGGGTCCTACTGTATCGGTTACCTCAATGGCTTCACGGCCAACCTCGAGCAGCAGACCACCATTTGCACCCAAAGCGCCCCCATGAGTTCCCTCATTCGTGCCTATGTCGACTTTTTGAAGAAACATCCCGATTTTTTAGCCAAGGATCGTCGCCTGGGCCTGGGTCTTGCGCTGGAAAAGTCCTTTCCCTGCCCGGTCAGGCCCGGTCTGGAAATGGGCCACACCGGGGTGAGCCGGGTAGCTTTCCGTTAGAATCCTTGGCCAGACCGCGGCAGCGTGCTTTCGTGGCCACC
>CAXTZL010000335.1:0-2962 GCA_964248555.1 uncultured Bryocella sp. | reverse complement strand
TCCAAGCGCCTCGGGGTGCCCTACCCCAAGGAACTCGTCGTCCCCAGCCACTTCGACTATGCAAAACAGGCATTGCTGTACCTGCCCGACTTCATGCCCGACCCGCGCAGCCCCGAATTCACCCGCCAGGCCACCGAAAAGATCCGCCGCGTGCTCGAAATCACCAGGGGGCGCGCCTTCTGCCTCTTTACCAGCTACGCCGCGATGCGCGACATGCACGATCGCCTGCTCTGCGAACTTCCGTATCCGCTCTTTCTCCAGGGCACCGCACCACGTCACGTCCTGCTCGAGCAGTTCCGTTCGACTCCCAACGCCGTCCTTTTCGGCACCGGCAGCTTCTGGCAGGGAATCGATGTCCAGGGCGAGCAGCTCAGCTGCGTCGTCATCGATCGCCTCCCCTTTGCCGTGCCCACGGACCCTATCACCAAGGCCCGGACGGACGCCATCGCGGCGGCCGGCGGCAACGCCTTCAACGATCTCCAGATTCCGCAGGCCGTGCTCACCCTCAAGCAGGGCTTCGGCCGCCTGATCCGCTCGCTCACCGACCGCGGCGTCCTCATGTTGCTCGACCCCCGCATCCGTACCACCCGCTACGGCCAGGTCTTCCTCGATTCCCTACCCGCCTATCGCCGCAC
The DNA here is from genome assembly GCA_964248555.1 of uncultured Bryocella sp. Lineage (GTDB taxonomy): Bacteria > Acidobacteriota > Terriglobia > Terriglobales > Acidobacteriaceae > Granulicella. The sequence goes on along the minus strand of CAXTZL010000335.1, from coordinate 2,327 downwards.
CACGGAAATTGGGGATGTCGAGCGCTTCTTTGAGTAGCCCTTTTGAGTAGCCCTTTAGCAAGGAAAATGACCGTTCGTAACTGCCGCCAACGTTCATTCTCGTCAGCAATCAGCATTTCCCAATGCGTTCGACTATTTCTGAGCTGGGCTTACATATTACCTACGCCGATGTCGGCGTTTTTGGCTTCTTCGTCGTTGGGGTCGAGGTATTTCTCTATCGTGGATGCGAGCATCCCGCGGGACTTGAGCAGGAAATCAATCGCGTCGCGGCCAGCGCCGTAACCCCCGGGGTGTTCGGTGGTGTAGTGGGCCATGGCCTTGACCTCGGGGCGGGCATTGGCTACGGCAATGGCGAAGCCTACCTTGCGCATAACGGGAAGATCGATAATGTCGTCACCCACGTAGGCGATCTCTTCCAGGCTGCAGCCTTCATCTTTGACGATGAGGTCCAGCGCCTGCACCTTGTAGTGCTGACCCTGGTAGACGTGGTCGACACGGAGATCTTTCGAGCGGATGGCGACGGCCTGCGAGTTGCGCTTGGTGACCCAGCCGATCTTCAACCCGGCGACATGGGCGAGGGCAATGCCCATGCCGTCATGCGCGGAAAAGGTCTTGACCTCGACGGCGTTGCCGTCTGAGCCGGGCATGACGGTGATGCCGCCGTCCGTGAGCACACCGTCCACGTCGAAAAGAAGGACTTTAACGCGACGGGCGCGATCCTCGGGCGTGAGGGCGGCGGAGTCGGAGGAGAGGGTCGTCTGCGGGGAGGCCATGAGGCGATCATACGAGAGCGCAGAAGTAGCACCGGGCAGAGGGAAGCACGCGGGTTGGGCCAGCGGTTCTGGGCAGGCGCGCGGGCTGTTGCGCAAACGCCGGGAACCCAGCGGGCGTGGCCGCGCGAATCGCCACAAGTCGTTTGTATATCCAACTTAGCTCTATTACAGGGATTGAGTCCCCGTTATTTTGCACAGGCGCCGGCCGGGAAAATGAGTTGTGTTTTCGTCTGATGGCATAGGCGTGCTCCGGATTTCGAGGCGGTCGTGTCGGTGCGGAAAGCGGCAAAACGGGTGCGCATCCAAATGGCTCTGGAGAACCTGAATGCCTGCTGTGCTGCTTGCCGAACCGCGTACCCATACTCCCGTAAGAGAACCCGCCAAAACCACGCTCGGGCGTAAGAACCCGTCAAAAAAGCGGAGCGCCTCCCCTTCGTGGAAGGACGTCGTGGCCATGGCTCGCAAGCGGATGGGCATCAAAGGTTTTCGGCCAGGGCAGAAGGAGATTCTGGAAGCCGTTCTCGCGGGACGGGATGTGCTGGGGCTGATGCCGACCGGTGGTGGCAAATCGCTGACCTATCAGCTTCCGGCGATGTTCCTGAAGCATCCGGTCGTGGTGGTGAGTCCCCTGATTGCGTTAATGCAGGATCAGCAGGAGCGCGCGGCCCAAGCTCACATTCACGTGGAGAAGATCGATTCCACCCTGAGCGTGAAGGCTTCCCAGGCAGCCCAGGAACACATGGACGAGGGCAGCTCGCAGCTGATCTATGTGACCCCGGAGCAATTGGAGAAGCCGGAGTTCCTCGAGGAGTTGATGAAGGCGGGTGGCATCGGGCTGTTTGTTGTGGATGAAGCGCACTGTATCTCGCAATGGGGACACGACTTTCGCCCGGCCTACCTGGGACTGGGCTATGCGCGGCAGCAGCTCGGCAACCCGCCGGTGCTGGCGCTCACGGCGACGGCCACGCAGGAGGTACAGGCCGAAGTTCTGGCGGTGCTGCATGCGAAGGACCCGGTGGTGGTGAACACCGGGTCCGAGCGGACCAACCTTCACTTCAGCGTGTACCCGACCGTCAGCAACGACGCCAAGTTAGCCCGGATTGGCGCGCTGCTGGAGAAGGAGGAGGGCACGGGCATCATCTACACCGCCAGTGTGCGCTCTGCGGATGAGTTGCATACGTGGTTGAAGGATCACGGCATCGCGGTGGGCCATTACCACGGCAAGATGACGCACAAGGATCGTGAGCATGTGCAGGGGGAGTTCATGCGTGGCGAGCACAAGGTGATGATCGCGACCAAGGCGTTTGGGCTGGGTATCGACAAGCCGGACATCCGGTTTGTGTACCACTATGAGTTCCCCGATTCGCTGGAAACCTATGCACAGGAGGCCGGCCGTGCCGGCCGGGATGGGCTGCCTTCGCGCGCCGTACTGCTGTACCGGCTGGAAGACAAGCGCATCCAGACCTACTTTCTGGCGGGCCGCTACCCACACACAGCCGAGGTGAATGCGGTCTTCGAGGTGCTTGCGCTGGGGCGCATGTTGCCGGAGGTGGA
>CAXTZL010000334.1:0-2985 GCA_964248555.1 uncultured Bryocella sp. | reverse complement strand
GCTGGGTCGAAGGCATCTTCCCCCTAGCCAGGACAGCCCGCGCCCTTGGGTACAAACTCGTGGTAGTCACCAACCAGGCCGGCATCGCGCGCGGCTTGTACACAACCGAGGACTTTGAAGCCCTGATGTCCTGGATGGGAGACCGCTTCCGGGCCGAAGGTGCCGCTCTGGACGCTGTCTATCACTGCCCTTACCACCCCGAGCATGGCCTCGGTTCCTGGCGCCGGGAGCACCCGGACCGTAAGCCCGGTCCCGGCATGCTGCTGCGGGCCGCCGCTGACCTCGCCCTGGACCTCCCCCGCTCCATCCTGGTGGGGGATCGTTGTTCAGACATCGCCGCCGCCAAAGCCGCCGGCCTCCGTCAGGCTTTCCTTAAGCGGGGCACCGAACCGGGACCATGCCCCGACGTCGCTCTGCCGGTTGACTCTCTTGCCGAGGTGCAGGCCTGGCTCCAGGTCGCAGCCAAGCAGCCCTGAGGCCGCGCCGCCCCGCTTCAGGCACCTCCGATTGCACGGAACGGACTCCCGTCTGTACACTCAACGCCGCCTGGGGAAAGAGGGCGCGTTCCGATTTGGAACGGAACAGGGAAGAGTTCTCTTCTGGATTCCCGGTACGTCCCGGGTAGCCGCTTTTTCTCCGGGGCGGTACACTGACTACAAATTAGAACGTATTGCAGGACTGCAACTTCCGAGCGAGCAACAGGGATGGCTTACAAGGAGCCTGCTCCCTGAACGGGACCGGCCCGGGATGAAATCCCGGCCACAACAAGGCACAGAAAAGGCAAAGGGGCCAATTCTGTGCGGAGATCATCGCCCGGCATGGCAGATTCAGGGAACTCAGAAGAGTTGGGAGCGGTTCCGCAGCGTTTTTTCATCCCCGAAACTTCTGGAAACACGCCGGCTCCAACCTACCGGCGAACCTCCGGACGATCCGCTGCACGGGGTCCGGAGGGTACGTTTCAGTACCGTTGGATGAAGCGCGGTCTGGACCTGCTGCTGGCCTTTCTGTGTCTGCCGGTACTGCTCCCGCTCATCGCGATCATCGCCCTTTCGATCCGTCTCACCTCGCCCGGCCCCATCTTCTTTTCCCACCGGCGCATCCGTGGTCACGGCCGCTTCTTTTCCATGTGGAAATTTCGGACCATGTGTGTAAATTCCGCCGAGGTGCTTGAAAACTATCTCGCCGCCAACCCCGAAGCCCGCGCCGAATGGAAAAAAGATCACAAGCTCAAGCAGGATCCGCGTGTGACCTCTGTCGGCGAGTTCCTCCGCCGCACCAGTCTCGACGAACTGCCCCAGATCTGGAACGTCCTGACCGGCTCCATGAGCCTCGTCGGCCCAAGACCCATCGTGGCCGCCGAGGTGGAAAAATACGGTGAATTCTTCGCGGACTACTGCCTGGTCAAGCCCGGCGTCACGGGCCTGTGGCAGGTCTCCGGCCGCAGCCGGATCAGCTACGCCGAACGCGTGCAACTGGACCGGCAATACGCTCGCAACTGGTGCCTGGGCGGCGACATCCGCATTCTTACCCGAACTCTGAGCTCGGTTGTGAATCAGGACGGGGCCTACTAGGCATCTTACCCAATATGGCCCAGTCTCGTTCTGCATGCGGGTAGCCGTTCTCCATCATTGGTTTGTCACGCGCGGCGGCGGGGAACGTGTCGCCGAATGCATTGCCTCGCTTTTTCCCCGGGCGGAGATCTTCGCCCTGCTCGCCCGCAGCCATGGCCTGCCGCCCACTCTGCGCGATCGGCTCATCCATACCTCACATCTGCAATACGTTCCCTGGGCCGGTAATTTTCACCGACATCTGCTGCCTTTCTATCCTGAAGCCGTGGAGTCGCTCGACCTCCGGGGTTTCGATCTCGTGCTCTCCTCGGATAGCGGACCGGTCAAGGGCGTTCGCCTGTCGCCCGGTGCCGTGCATATCTGCTACTGCCACTCGCCCATGCGGTATCTCTGGGATGGTTTCGAGGCCTATCGCGACGCCATGGGACCCCTGACCCGTCTCGTCTTTTCCGCAACCGCCGGCCGGGTACGCCGGTGGGATGCGGAGGCCGCCAGTCGTGTCACCTACTTCGTGGCCAACTCCGCTTATGTCGCCGATCGGATCTGGCGCTGCTACCGTCGCGAGGCGGAGATCCTCCACCCGCCCATCAATGTGCAACAGGCACCTCGTCCAGGCGAGATGACTCCGGAAAACCATTATCTTTGCGCTGGCCGCCTGGTCCCCTATAAGCGAACCGAGCTGCTGATGGAGGCCTGCCGCCGTCTGGATCGCAGTCTGCGAATCGCCGGGGCGGGTCCGGAGGAGGGCCGTTTGCGCCGCAAGGCTGCTGCCTGTGGCGCGGACGTCACCTTCCTCGGAGAACTCTCTGACCCTGCGCTCTGGGAAGAGTACGCCCGCTGCCGCGCTCTGCTCTTCGCCGCCGATGAGGACTTCGGCATGGTGCCGCTCGAGGCACAGGCCTGCGGTCGTCCGGTGATCGCCTACGGCGCGGGAGGCTCCCTTGAAACCGTCCAGGGCCACGGAGAACGCCGCACCGGCGCTTACTTCTCCGAGCAGACAGCCGAGGCCGCCGCCGCCGCCATCGCCGAATGGGAAGGATGTGGCGAACGCAAATTTCGTCCGGAATACGCCCGCCGCTGGGCGGCGAACTTCGACACCTCGCTCTTTCTTGAGCGCTTTCGCGAACTCGTTCTGCGCCACGTGCCGGAGGCTGCCAGTGAATGCCTGCCTGCAAACACCGCCGCCGAGCTTGTCGCGCGATAATAGGCGCTGGAGGCCCCACTCGATGCAAGGGATGCGTGCGCTGCTGCGGAACGAACTGGCCAGAAGTCTCCGCACCCTCCCCGAGGTGGACCGCCTGGCCGCCGCGCTGCCCGTGGTCTGTGGATCCGCCCTGGCGGCACACTGCCAGATTGCCGAAATCGACGACCGCCGCACCGTGCACATCGAGGTCTCGGGTGCCGACTGGCTGACGCC
>CAXTZL010000333.1:0-3014 GCA_964248555.1 uncultured Bryocella sp. | reverse complement strand
AAGGCTAAGCGCAGAGGAGGCCTCGTTCTAAGTTGGCCGAGACGACTTTCTCTTGTGATGGCGATCGGGTGGATTGCTCTGCCGTGGACGACGATTTCAGGGCAGGTCCTCCCTGCCTCGTTGCCGGTGGCGTCCTCGTTCGAGTTGCCGCCCTCGGGGCTTTCGATCGTGCAGGACACGAATCCGACCAAGCCTGTGTCGGTGATTGGACCGCGGGGGGCCCTGCTGGGCGAACAGGACGGCAGCTTCGAAGCCTGGATCTTTCCCTGGAAGATTTTCAGTCATATGCGGATCACAGCGCACATGGAAGGGTACGATGTCCCGATCGACGTGAATGAATACGCGGCCAGCATCGACGTGCAGCCGGACCGGACGGTGATCACGTACTCTCACGCGAACTTCACCCTGCGCGAAACTCTGCTGGCGCCCACGCAGCCGGCAGAGGGCGCGGGGGTGGCGGCTTACTTTGAAATGCAGGCTGTGCGGCCGATGGATGTCACGTTCAGCTTTACGCCCGAGATGAAGGCCATGTGGCCGGCGGCATCAGACGACATTCCCTCGCCAGAGTGGGTAAAGACGCAGACGGGGAGCGGGTTCTATATGCTCCATCTGAACTTTCCCGACCATGCCTCCGCGCTTGGCATGCCGGGCGCCGAACACGGCATTCTGGCACCGTACCAGGAGCGGCCGAAGACCTATCCGCTGCAGTTTATCGAGCACTTCGATCCGGTGCGCGATGCGCATACGATTTATCCGTTGCTGATTGCGGTGGCGGAAACGCGCGAGACAGCGACCAAGCAGAAGCTGGGGGCCTCGCTGCTGGCGCAGGACCGGAACTTTGCGGCGACGGTGCTTGCAAATCAGAGGAGCTACCAGGAGTTTCTGAGCACGCACACCTCGATTGAGACACCGGACAAGCGTCTGGACGAATCACTGCGTTGGGGAGAGCTGGCGATCGAACAGCTGCGGGTGCAGACGGTGCCGTCGCATGCGGAAACGGCGCTGGTGGCAGGGTTCTATACCTCCGGCGATTCGGCCCGGCCTGGTTTTGGCTGGTTTTTCGGCCGGGATGCCTTGTTCGCGCTGTATGCGGTGAACAGCTTTGGCGATTCCCAGCTGTCGCGCGACGAGATGAACTTCCTGTTCAAACGGCAGCGCGGGGACGGCAAGATCATGCACGAATGGGCGCAGACGGCGAACATGGTGGATTGGGCAAGCCTGCCCTATGAATGGGCGTCCGCCGACGCGACTTCGCTCACGCTGATGGAGATGGCGGATTACCTGCATGTATCCGGGGACCTGCCCTTTATTCAAAGCCACTGGGACAACCTGCTGAAGGCGTGGCAGTTTGAGACGAGCCACGACTCCGATGGGGATGGAATTTACGAGAACACCGAAGGCTCGGGGTGGGTGGAATCGTGGCCGCCCGGCATGCCGCACCAGGAGATTTACCTGGCTGCGATGGACCAGCAGGCGAGCACTGCCTTTGCGCTGCTTGCCGGGCGAACCGGCCACGCGGAACTGGCCGCCGCGGCGACCCAGCGCGCGGCGCACATCCAGTCGCAGATTGAAAAGGAGTATTACCTGCCGGCTGAGCAAAGCTACGCTTTCAGCCGCAATGCGGATGGTACGACGGACAACAGCGCGACCATTTTCCCGTCGGTCGCCTGGTGGGATGGCACGTTCGGGCTGGACCATGCCGGACCCTTGCTGACGAGGTGGGCGTCGAGCGAATTTTCAACCGATTGGGGGACGCGGGATCTCAGCCCGAAGTCTCCGTTTTATGACCCGATCAGTTATCACCAGGGCACGGTCTGGCCGCTGTACACGGGGTGGGCGTCGTTGGCAGAGTATCGCGCCGGCCGGCCGCTTTCCGGGTATGCGCACCTGAAGCAGAACAGCAATCTGACGTGGGCGCAGGATCTGGGCGCGGTGACGGAGTTACTTTCAGGCGAGTTCTACCATCCGCTGGGCCGGAGCACGTCGCATCAACTCTGGTCGTCGGCGATGGTGGTGGTGCCGATCCTTCGGGGGATGTTCGGGATTGGCTGGGATGCGGAGCACAATGCGCTCACGCTTGCACCGCATCTGCCGGCGAACTGGGATCACGCGGTGGTGCGCAATGTAAGGGTCGGTGATGTGCAGACGGACCTGACCTTTACACGGGCGGAAGGTAGCCTGCACGTTGCGGCCACCCACGAAGTGAAGCTGGAGAGCGGCGTTGCGGGCGGGCGCAGCAGCGCATCCGGGCTGGTACTGCCGTTGCCGGTGGTGGAGCTGTTTCTTGCGTCGGACCTGCCGGTGCCGGGTTCCATCACCGAGCAGACCAAGGTGCTCGATGAGCAGCAGCGGGATCGGTCGGCCACCTTCCGGCTGGCGGGTACCGCCGGTTCACAGCAGACGGTTGAGGTGCGCGTCAACAACCCCCGGCTGCACGTGAAGCTGAATGGTAAGCCGGTGCAGGACATCACGGCGACCCAGGGGCAGCCCAAGGCTGCGAGCGAGGGTTTGCGTTCTGTGGTGGTGACCTTTCCGCCGGGCTCCGGCTACGTGGAGTCCACCCTGAACTTTACGTGGTGAGAGCCACCGGGTTCGCGCTGTTGCCCGGCCTTGGCTGCGCTATGCGCCCGTTGCATCACCCGGCTCTGTACCGACGAGCTCCCTCCACGAGGGTGATCAAAGACCGCGGCTTGCAACTACGAAGCTACAGCACGGTTTCGATTCGATGCTTGGCCGTTCCTTCAACACCGTGGTGCATGAGGCGATCGTGACGATGAGCTCGCCATCGTGATTGCCCCATCGCACGGAGCCTCCGCAGTCAAAGGAAAGCCGGGACTGCCGGGCGAAGGCTACCGAATTGGCTGCCGCCTAGTCGGCGAATCTGTGCGGATCGTGCTGATGCTTCCACGTGTCGGGCGACCTAGGGAAGCTGCGCGCCTGCTTCTAAAAAGGGCGGCGAAACTTTGGCTTTGCAGGCTAGTGACATTTCAGCTTTGCTCTTACAAACCGTGTTG
>CAXTZL010000332.1:0-3058 GCA_964248555.1 uncultured Bryocella sp. | reverse complement strand
GTGTAAAGCCAGTTGGTGTAGTTGATGCCGCCAAACCCAAGCATCATGCCCCAGACTATCCGCTGGCGCAGCAACAGGCGCCACGGATTGGCGAGCGTGGCTCCTGCGGTGCTGGACTGCGTTCCTGGCAGGGTCGGCTCCGGGGTATGCTCCGGTGTCCTGGCCGTACTGCCCTCCTGTCCGGGGGCGCGGTACAGGCCGAGCCAGGCCACAGCTACCAGCAGCCCCGCCGCACCGAGCAGCATAAAGGTATGCCGCCAACCGAAGTTCAGAAGCAGCCCGGCGAGAACCGGGGGCGCAGCGGCCAGGCCCAGCGTCTGCGACATGCTCATGATCGCGGTGGCGCGGCCTCGGTTGCGCTCCGGGAACCAGTCCCGAACGCTTTGAACCCCGGACGGATAGAAGGGCGCCTCGCCTACGCCCAGCAGCACGCGTAGAACGAGGAACTGAGGCAGCGTGCGTACCAGCCCAGTGAGCGCCTGCGCGGCCGACCACACGACCAGCCCGCCTCCCAACGCGTAGCGAGTGCCGTAACGAGGGAGGAGGCCGATTAATGGCAGCTGGGCGAACCCGTAGGCGAGGGCAAAGGCAGAGAGCAGCCATCCCATGGCGGTGGCATTGATCCCGAGGTCGGCGCGGATGGTGTTGTTCGCCACGGAAAGCGAGGCACGATCAAAAAAGTTCACCACTCCCGCGGAAAAGAGCAGCGACAGCGTGAATAGCTGCTGCCGGCGCTGGGGGGAGCTGGAATGGAGGTTCAAGGCACCAGCTTAAAACCTCCCCGGTGTGGCGTGCCTCGAAAGTTGCACACCAGGCCAAAAATCCGCCGTCGAAGTAGACCATCATGCGCCATCGTTGGATGGCCGCAACACTCCGGCAGAGCGGCAAAGACGATGATTGAGATCCTCGTGCCGGGGAATCTCAGCCGGCTGCTGATCGATTGATTCCCAGGGCAATAAGCAGGGAACCATGCAGCTCATTCCGGGTTCGCTTCGTGGTTGAGTAGGTGCTAACCCGCCCAAGGGCCTGCCCAAGCGAAAGAACCGGGGATTGTTCACCCCCGAAGGCAGAACTCACAGCGAAGCATGTGGGAGCGTGAACGCCGGTAGCCGCCCCGCTGGCTGCATTGGAGCACCTGCGTAGCTTTCCGCTGGGGTTTATCGGCTGGACACCAAGACTTACTTGATCTCCGCGTGCTGCTACCGCGTGGCAAGGTCGTCGCGGCAAGCCGGTTACCGTGGACGAAGCGCTACCGCCCTGATCTGCGTGGGCTGCTTGCCCATGCCAATGTGTCGGCTCTTTTCCCTGCATCCGACTCTTTCGTACAGCTCGGCCATCTGCCTACCTTGCGGTGCTCCCTCATAAATGCGATCTGGTCCTGCATCCGTGAGGGAAATTCGCTTTCAGTCCCCAAGGGAGAATTGTGTTGTCTGTTTTTCAGCTTTTCAAGATCTCGTCCATCACTTCGGCCGCAGAGTGCTGCCAGCTCGGCATGGTGAAGCCAAGCTCCGTGCGCAGCTTTTCGCAGTTCATGCGGGAGTTGGAGGGTCGCTTTGCCGGAGTGGGGTATTCGGCCGTGGTGATGGGGTGCAATGTGGCGTAGCGCTGATCCGGTGCCGCCGCTTTCGCCAGGCGAACGAATTCTTCAGCGAAGCCAAACCACGTGGTGAAGCCGGCGTCACAGGCGTGGTATGTACCGCAGGAGGTCTGCATCACCTCGGCCAGCGTTTTGCCTGAGGCGGCCGCTTCGGCTTCAAAGCGGGTGATCACGTAAGCCACCAACCGGGCGAGATCGCGGGCCGAGGTGGGAGCGCCATGCTGGTCGGCAACCACCTTCATCTCTTCGCGCTCGCGCGCAAAGCGAAGGATGGTAAGCAGAAAATTCTTTCCCCGGGGGCCATAAACCCAGCTTGTCCGAAACACCATATATGGCGCGCCGCTGGCTTCGAGTGCCTGCTCTCCGGCGAGCTTGGAGGCGCCATAAACGCCCAGGGGGGCGGTGGCGTCGGTCTCGCGCCATGGCTCCGTGCCCCCTCCGGCAAAGACATAATCGGTGGAAAAGTGCAGTACGGGCGTCCCCAGCCTGGCGGCTTCCTCCCCGAGCGCCTGCACCGCATCCCGGTTGATGGCAAAGGCAGCGTCGATGTCACCCTCAGCCTTGTCGACCGCGGTGTAGGCGGCCGGATTGACGATCCAACGTGGCCGTAAATTCTGCACATAGATACGAACGGCCTCGGGATTGCTCATATCGAGTTCGGCGCGAGTGGGAGCGACTACCTCGCCCATGGCCTGCAACAGGGGCAGACACTCCCCACCAACCTGGCCGTTGACGCCGGTCAGCAGTATGGGGCCCGGAACGGAAACCTGCTTGTGCGTTTGAGAAAGCGATGCGCTGGCCACTAGTACACCGTTTCCGTCACGATGCGCTTCAGATACTGCCCATAGGTGCTCTTGCCGATCTTGGACGCGAGCGCTTCGAGTTGTTCGCTGTTGATATAACCGAGCCGGAAGGCGATTTCTTCGGGGCAGGCAATTTTCAGGCCCTGCCTGTGTTCGATGGTTTGAATGAAGTTAGACGCTTCGAGCAGCGACTCATGCGTGCCCGTGTCGAGCCAGGCTGTGCCGCGACCAAGAACTTCGGTGTGCAACTGCTCCTTCTCCAGATACCAGCGGTTGACGTCCGTAATCTCGAGTTCGCCCCGGGGCGAGGGCTTGATGCCTTCGGCAACGGACACCACCTGGGCGTCATAGAAGTAAATGCCCGTTACGGCGTAGCGCGACTTCGGCTTCGCCGGCTTTTCTTCCAGCGAAATCACCTTGCGATTCGCGTCGAATTCGGCTACGCCGTAGCGTTCCGGATCCTGCACGGGGTAGGCAAAGACGGTGGCACCTTCCGTGCGTTCGGCTGCCGCACGAAGGGATTTGGCGAGATCGTGGCCGTAGAAGATGTTGTCCCCCAAGGCGAGACAGCAACTCTCGCCCGCGAGAAAGTCCTTGCCGATCAGAAAGGCCTGGGCGAGCCCGTCCGGAGAGGGCTGCACGGCGTATTGCAGCTTCA
>CAXTZL010000331.1:0-3058 GCA_964248555.1 uncultured Bryocella sp. | reverse complement strand
TCCGCACAATCTTGTCCAGCTCCTTGATCCGCGACTGCACCTGCTTGGCCTTCGTTGCCTGCGCGCGAAACCGGTTGATAAACGCCTCAAGATCCTCAATGCGCTCACGCTGATTCTTGTACGCGCTCATCAGCTGCGTGCGGCGCTCGTCCTTCAAGGTCAAATATTTCGAATAGTTGCCGTGATACACGTGCATCCGCTTGTTCCAAACCTCCACCGTTTTGCTCACGGTCTGGTCCAGAAAATAGCGGTCGTGCGAGATCAAAATAAACGCGTTCTCATAGCTCTGCAGGTACTCTTCAAGCCAGTTCCGCGACTCCAGGTCTAAATGGTTGGTGGGTTCGTCCAGCAACAACAGCGAAGGCTTCTGCAGCAGCAGCTTGGCCAGCGCAATCCGCATCTGCCATCCACCCGAAAACTCTTCCGTCCGCCGCTCCCAGTCTTCCTTCGAAAACCCCAACCCGCCCAGCACCGCACCCACCTGCGCATCCAGCGTGTAGATGTCGTGCACATGCAGCAGCTCGGCAATCTCCGAGTAGCGGTCCGCCGCCGCGGCATACTCCTTGCCCTTCGGGTCCGCCTCGCTCATCACGTGCGTCAGCTGTTCGTACTCGACTTCAAGCTGCAGCAGCTCGTCAAAGACGCTCAGGCACTCCTCGAACACCGTCCGCCCCGAAAGCGCCAGCCCATCCTGCGGCAGGTACCCCAGCGTGGTTCCGCGCACCAGCGTGCGCTGCCCATAGTCCAGGCCCTCCACGCCGCCGATCATCTTCAGCAGCGTCGACTTGCCCGTACCATTGCCGCCGACCAGCCCCGTTCGTTCATTGGGCGTGATCAGCCAGTTGAGTTCCTCAAATAAGAGCTTGTGACCAAAGCGCTTTCCCGCGCCAGATAGTTGAAGCATCGCTCTCCCATTCTCTCAGACCGGCGGGATCGCTTCCCCACGTCTCGGCGACCCGCCCTGCATGGGTCGCATCGAATCCGACGCGGGAGCATCGGGTCATGGCAAGGGACATAAGCGAAACTGGAGTGCAGCGCAGCCTTCCCTGGCCGCGCCGCCGCCCGATCCGCATCTTCGCCGTGGCCCTCCTGCTCGCGGGCTTCTTCCTGGTCTTTGCGGCTGAATACCTCCTCCACAACGCGGGTCCACTGCTCCGAAAACGCATCCTTGCCACCCTGTCTACGCGCTTCAACGCTCCCGTCGAGCTTGACGCCTTCAACATCTCCCTCTTTCGCGGCATCGAGGTGAACGGCAACGGCCTGCGCATCGGCTACAGCGCAGGAACGGCCCCCGTTTCGGTTTCAGGCTCACCCGATCACCCCATGATCGCGGTCCAGCACTTCGCCTTCCGCACCGGCCTTCGTTCCCTCCTCGGCGATACCCTCGCCCGTCGTCCGTTCCACATCGGCGACGTCCGCGTGGAGGGCCTTGAGCTCCACATCCCGCCGTCCCGCAACCGCAGCGAGCCGCAACGCGCGAAACACCCCCGCGAGCCGGAAACGTACGGGATCATCGTCAACGAGCTGCAATGCCGCGACGTGAAGCTTTTTCTTGAATCTGCTAAATCCGACCTGGGTCCAGGCGGCGAAAATCGCCGCCTGCCACCACTCGAGTTCGACATGGGCACCCTCGACCTAGAAAACGTCGGCAGGCACCAGGCTATGCACTACGACGCACGGCTGCTCAACGCCAAACCCGTCGGCGCCATTCACGCGTATGGCCACTTCGGTCCCTGGGCAAACGAAACAACGGATGACCCGCTCGCCGGCAACCCCGACCACCAACCCGGCCAAACTCCCATCGACGGCAATTACACCTTCGATCACGCCGATCTCAGCACCATCAAGGGAATCGCCGGGACCCTCAGTTCCAGCGGCCACTTCGCGGGCATCCTTGACCGCATGGCCATCGACGGCCACACCGACACACCCGATTTCTCACTGAACCTCGCAAACCACCCCACCCCGCTCCACACCGACTTCCACGCCCTCATCGACAGCACGAACGGCGATATCTATCTCCAGCCCGTTCACGCCCTGCTCGGCGGCTCCGCCTTCACCACCAGCGGCAGCATTGTCAGGGTCAAAGGCCGCGGTCACGACATCCTGCTCAACGTCGAGATCCCCCACGGCCACATTCAGGATTTCCTTCGCCTCACCATCAAAACCAGCCCTCCACTGCTCAACGGCACGCTCTCCCTGAAGGCCACGCTCCACATTCCGCCCGGGGATAGCCCCGTCCCAGAAAAGCTCTCGGTGGCCGGCAGCTTCACCATCACCGGGGTGCGGTTCAATAACCCCCGCTGGCAAGACAGGATGGACGGCCTCAGCGCCCGCGCCACCGGGCATCCCGAACTCGCGAAAGCCGCAGCGGGTGACGGCGAAGCCGAAACGCACTCCCAACTCGCCGCCAACTTCACGATCAACCACGGCATCATGGGCATCACGGACATGCACTTCGGCCTTCCTGGCGCGCTTGTGCTCATGAACGGCGTCTACTCCATGGATGGCAAGCTCTTCGAATTCAAAGGCCACGTCCGCACGCAGGCCACCGCCTCGCAGATGGTCGGCGGCTGGAAAGGCCTCCTGCTCTCGCCCCTCGATCACTACCTCCAGAGAAACGGTGCCGGCATCGAGTTACCGGTAGAGATCTCCGGCACGCAGGGTGACATCCACGTCGGTCTCGCCACCAGCGGCGCCGACGAGAAACCCACCCAACTCCTCACTGAAATTCGCCAAAAACTCATTGCAAAACAGCAATTTGTCCAAGGCCGCGACCTGTTCGACGAGGCCAACGCCGAAGACCTCGCCGCCGCTCACGCCCCCACCCTCGAAGAAGCCCAGCGCCATCACAACAATGCCGTCCGCCTCCGCACCGAAGCGCAGGCAAAGGCCGCAGCCGCCGCCAGCATCCGTTAGCGCCGGCTTGATCTGGGGGAATAAAATCGAGCACCCTTCGCGCAGGACCACCGTTCGCGCAACCCGTAAACCCAAACGCCGCCTGCCCAAAGACGTCGAACACACCGGACTGATACCGTGGTAACAATGCCGTCCCCCA
>CAXTZL010000330.1:0-3087 GCA_964248555.1 uncultured Bryocella sp. | reverse complement strand
CCCAGTCAGGCGCTACGACCGAATCCGCATCTGTGCAGAGCATCGCTACAGGTGCCAGCCGCAAACCGCCCAGCCTCTGGAAAGCGGTATCGAGCAGGAGCTTGCGTGCTGTGCCGGCATGCGCCTGCTCCTTTGAGAAGGTACGTTCCACTACGTGCAGCGCGAAAGATGAATGCTGCAGCTGCCAGCGAAACGCAAACGAAGCAGACTGATCTGTGCAGTTGTTGAGGAGCAGAAGCACCTCGTACGTACGGTGTGACAAAGATGTTCCGTCCAATGTCACCTGATTCAAGAGCGACTCCAGACAAGAACCAAGCGTGACTTCTTCATCGCGCGCAGGCACGACGATACAGGCGGAACATGCAGCAGGCGCCACCCCCACGATGAGCGCTGGTGCTGGATGATAAGTGAGCGAAGGAACATCTGCGTCGTTCATGCCCTCGACCCAGCAATGGGTTCATACAGCGAGGACCGACACCAAGCTTCATTGCCCCATACTCGCTCTCTCCCTGCATAGTGTTCAGCAAAGTGGGCGATCTGGTGAGCGGTTACGTTATCAATCTGTGAATCGTAGCATTCCGCCATCCTGAATTTCCTGCGCATGGCACCGGTGAGATCCTCAGCGGGTGCTTGCGTGAAGCAGGGCTCCAGGTGGAGACCCGTACCCGCCGCCAGTTCTGCAATCTTCTCAACATCTTCAAGCCGTGCCGCATACGGCAAATCCTCGTAGAAAGCCATGGGTAAGTTCAATACCGACAAGGCTGCGAGTGCCGCAGCGCGAGTAATCCGGTGGTCAACATGCTGCCCTATCGCGAGCGGCACCAAGAGAGCGACTTGGCCCGACTGCATCCCCACTTGGCTCTTTGCGGCAATTTTGCGCAGTGCACCTTCCACTCGCGCCAGGGCTCGATCCCCGGGGCGCATCTCGATGGACAACACCTCATCGAGATTGCAGGCCAGCCGCAAAGGGGCGTCAAGAAGGTCCAGGTCGGTCATGCCGAGCGCTCTCCCGAGACATTTGTTCCATGCGAGGTCTTCACGTTTGCGTACAGCCGAAACGAAGCTCAGGCGATCGTTGCTGTGCATGTTCTCCGCATCGGAAAAGGGAGCGTATGTACTCCTCGTAAAGCAGTTTAAAACGTCGACACGGTGTTGGCCGTGTAGCCAGTGCTCCACGCTGAGTCCCAGGGAAAAGGCAGCGTCATCGCGGTGTGGTGATACAACGACGATTCTCACAGAAACTTCAGATGCGAGATGCTCGGCAGAAGACCGTCCGGCCTGCACGCATCCTAGGTTGATATGCAGTCTTTGTTCCGAAGCTTCTTTATGGGCGGGTTCGAGTGCGCTACCCACCGGCGACCGCACATCGCTCAGATCGACGTGCTACACAGTACATGCCATGACCTTCAAGCGGAAACAGACTACCGGTTGCTGCAAGCCGCCGGCATACGCACCGTCCGTGACGGGCTGCGATGGCACCTGATTGAGCAGCAGCCCGGAGTTTATGACTGGTCCAGCTGGCTGCCGATGCTGGACGCGGCCGCCGCGGCCGGCACCCAGGTTCTTTGGGATCTTTGCCATTGGGGGATACCCGACGGGCTTGATCCTTTCACGCAGGATTTTGTGGATCGATTCGCAGCCTTCTCCCATGCAGCGGCCGAGGTCTTCGGCAAACACTCAGACTCGCTCCCCTTCTTTTGCCCTGTAAATGAGATCAGCTTCTGGAGCTGGGTAGGCGGTGACCGGGGCGTGTTTTTTCCTTATGCCAAGGGTCGCGGCAACGCACTCAAGCGCCAGCTCGCGAGTGCAACCATCGCCTCCATACATACCGTTCGCGCCGTTCTTCCACACGCGAGATTCGTGCACTGCGAACCCATCATTCAAATCGCCGGTGACCGCGACAAGCCAGAAAACAAGGCTGCCGTGGCCGCTCATCATGAAGGTCAGTTCGAGGCGTGGGACATGATCGCAGGCCGAGTTGCCCCGGAGCTTGGAGGTAGCGAAGACTGCCTCGATATTCTGGGCTGCAATTACTACTGGAATAATCAGTGGATTGATCTCAAAGAGCAAACGCCCCTTGGCCATCCACAGCACACGCCCTTGCACCTTCTGCTCAAGGCCGTTCAAGCGCGATACAAAAGATCCATGGTTCTTAGCGAGACCGGTGCAGAAGCGGAAGCCGCCTTCGGGTGGTTGGGAATGATCTGTGCGGAGGTCCGACAGGCGCTGGTATCCGGGGTCGATCTTCAGGGGATTTGTTTATATCCTGTAATGGACTATCCCGGCTGGGACGACCAGCGCCACTGTTCCTGTGGACTGATCGAGCTCGACA
This sequence comes from uncultured Bryocella sp., assembly GCA_964248555.1. GTDB lineage: Bacteria > Acidobacteriota > Terriglobia > Terriglobales > Acidobacteriaceae > Granulicella. The sequence goes on along the minus strand of CAXTZL010000330.1, from coordinate 755 downwards.
GCGCTTGGAAAGGCAGGCGTTTACGAGTCGACTTCGCGACCGAACTCAAGCGACAAGCAAACATGTTCGCTATAAGGGAGTGAGCACTCTCTGAAATACCCACAAGTTCAACACGTGGAAGAGGCAAGCTTTGAAGCGATACGTCTCCAAAGTCTTGCCTCGACAAGTTGAATCACTCCGCAGCCGGTCCCTGCACCTCGGCGAGACCACCAGACATCACGTTCACGATGCGACCTGCAGCGGAAACCTTGTCCGATCGTTGCAGACCTCGCGGAATGATTTTAGATTCCATCTCTTCCTCAGAGATATTCCGATACAAATGCAACGCCTGGGCGACTACCTGATCCATGTTGAAGTAACGGTAATTCGCGAGCCGCCCGCAAAAATAAGTATCCGGCGCAGCGTCCGCTAGCTCACGATACAGCTCATAAAGCTTCGCATTTTCCGGGCGTGGCACAGGGTAGTATGGATCTCCATCTGCTACCGGGTACTCATACACAACACTGGTTTTCGGATGTTCCTGACCGGTCAGATGCTTGAACTCTGTAATTCGCGTGTACGCGTGTTCGTTGGGATGATTTACCACCCCGACCGATTGCACCTGTTCGACGTCATGCGTCTCATGTTTGAAACGAAGAGATCGGTATGGCAGCTTTCCAAAGCGGAAATCGAAAAATTCATCGATCGGCCCGGTATAGATCATTTTGCGAAAGCTGTACTCTTCAGCAATCTCTCGGTAGTCGGTGCGCGTCATC
>CAXTZL010000329.1:0-3093 GCA_964248555.1 uncultured Bryocella sp. | reverse complement strand
GACAACACATCTTACCTAAGAAATGAAAGGCGACCCATGCTTCAGAAAATCTGGGATCCGCGCACGGCTCGCGTCCTCTTTACGGCTCTTATCTTTGCCTTGGTTCTGCTGTTCCTGCGCGATGCCAAGGACACGCTCACGCTGTTTCTGTTCGCAATCCTTTTTGCTTATTTCGTGGAACCGCTCGTTGCGAAATTGCAGAGACCGCTGCGAGGCCGAGGCAAGGCCATCGGAGTGGTTTACCTCGTCCTCATTGGAGTCCTGGTAGGCCTGGGATTTCTGGTGGGCCCCAATCTGGCGGACGAAACCAAGCAGCTCGCACAGAGCCTGCCATCCCTGTTTAATCGCCTGAGTTCGGGTGAACTTATAGCTAATTTCGGAAGGGATCACGGTTGGCAACACGCGAGAATTCAGCAGATCCAGGGCTTTCTTATGAAACACCGTGATGATGGAGTCCACTTTGCCCAGGTTATCGGCGGCAAGCTGGAAACGCCCATCTCGCACCTTTGGTGGCTCATCCTGATTCCCATCCTGAGTCTTTTTTTCCTGAAGGACGGCGAGGAGATTGCAGGCAATCTGGTGGAACTCGGCAACGATTCGGAAGAGAGGGCTACTCTCACGGGCATCGTGGCCGATGTCAACGTGATGCTCGGCAGTTATATTCGGGCTCAGATCCTTCTTGCGGGTCTAACGCTGATCGCCTACATGCTCGTGCTCTCGCTTTTGCGCGTACCGTACGCTTTCATTCTGGCTCCGCTTGCCGGCATTTGCGAGTTCATTCCTGTCGTCGGACCCGCTATCGCCGCGATTTCTATCTTTGGCATAGCGGTTCTCAGCGGGTATTCGCACCTGCTGCTTCTATTTCTGTTTCTGGGCGCGTGGCGACTAATTCAGGACTACGTGAATGCACCGCGCATCATGGGCAAATCACTCGAAATTACGCCGCTGGTACAGATCTTTGGCGTGCTGGCCGGTGGGGAGATCGGTGGTGTAGTCGGCGCACTGATCTCTGTACCGGTCATCGCGATTTTGCGGATTCTGTGGAGAAGGCTCAGCAGTAAAGCCAGCGTGAATGCGCCGGCTGTGGCGAATCTTCCCGCAGACGGGCGGGCTCATGAACGATAACAGCAGGCGGTAGCGATGAGACATGGTGCGACTCCTGTGGTTCCTCCCACAGGAGTCGTGATTTCGCGGCAGAGGTCGCTGCCGCTCCCGCCGTGGTCTGTTTGGTGACGAGGTTCAATTTCAGAGCACGCGGCTATGTTTATAACCGGCCGCGGTGAGTGCGGCGAGCAACTCTTCCACCTGCTCGCGCCCGCGGGTTTCCATTGTGATATCGATGACCGTGTCGCCCAGGTTCACGCCGTAGTAGGCACGGTTGTGGAGCGTGTCCACAATGTTGGCGCGGTGCAGCGAGATGATCTGCGTGAGATCGGCGAGCGCACCGGGGCGGTCCAACAGGTGGATGCGCAGGCGGATCAGGCGGCCATCCTGCACAAGGCCGCGTTCGATAATGCGGCTGAGCAGGGTGACATCAATGTTGCCGCCGCAGACCAGGACGGCGGTCCTGGTGAACGCTGGCAGCCCGGTGCGGCGCTGCAGCACGGCCGCCAGCGCGGCTGCACCGGCTCCTTCGGCAAGCGTTTTTTCGCGCTCCAGCAGGGTGAGAATGGCGCTGGCAATCTCGTCCTCATCCACGGTGACGATCTCGTCGACGTACTGCCGCACAAGGGGGTAGGTGATCTCGCCGGCGCGGCGTACGGCGATGCCATCGGCGATGGTGGTGGCGGGTTCGAGCGTCACCGGACCACCTTCGCGGAGCGCACGCTTCATGCTGGGCAGCCGTGAGGTCTCGACGCCGATGACACGGACCTCTGGGCGCAGCGACTTCAGCGCGCAGGCGATCCCGGCAATCAGACCGCCGCCGCCGATCGGCACGACCACGGCCTCCAGACCTTCAATTTGCTCCAGCAACTCAAGTCCGATGGTGCCCTGTCCGGCGATGACGAGGGGATCGTCAAAGGGATGGATAAAGATCATGCCCTCGGCCTCGGAGCGGCGCGTGGCCTCCTCGCAGGCTTCGTCGTAGTTGGCTCCGTGCAGAATGACCTCCGCACCGAAACCGCGTGTGGCCTGAACCTTGACCAACGGCGTGGCCAGCGGCATCACGATGACGGAACGGATATCACGGAGCGTAGCGTGGTAGGCGACGCCCTGCGCGTGATTGCCCGCAGAGGCTGCGATCACGCCACGCGCGGACTCCTCGGGCGTGAGGGTGGCAATGCGGTTTAGCGCGCCACGCTCTTTAAAACTACCGGTCATCTGCAGGTTTTCAAGTTTCAGAAAGATGCTCTGGCCGGTCTGGCGGGAGAGCATTTCCGAGCGGGCGCAGGGGGTCTTGTAAATGGACCCATCCAGCCGCTCGCGGGCGGCGTAAATGTCCTCCAGCGAGAGATTGGGACTGCTGCCAGCACTTACACGGCCATGCAGCGTGCCCGCGCCGGTGAGAGGGTCTGTCGAGCGCTCAGCCATGCGGTCTAGGATACCTGCGAGATCGACTCAGGCGGCGTGAGCGCGTACGCCGGCTCAGGGTTTTCCCGCAACGGCTTCGTGGCTGATTTCGACTTCACCTGCGAGCGGAAGTGAAGCCACCGAATCGCCGGCGGAGATCGTGAACTTGCCTGGATCGACCACCCAGCGCTTGTCCCTTTCGTTCCAGTAGGCAAACGACCGGAAGTCCAGAGACACGGTCACATGTTTCGTTTCACCCGCAGCGAGTTCCACACGCTCGAAGCCCTTGAGTTCATGCCTGGGACGCGGGATCTTGGCGTGAGTGTCCGTGACGTAGACCTGGGCGACTTCAGAGCCGGCGCGCGAACCTGTGTTCGTCACGTCGAAGGTGGCCGTGGCCAGGGCCGGGGTACCGCTTGCTTTACCACCGCGCTCTACATGCAGGTTGCTGAACTTGAACGTGGTGTAAGAGAGACCGAAGCCGAAGGGATACAGGGGTGCAACTTTGTTCTGCTCATAGCCGCGATAGCCGACGAAGATGCCTTCCTTGTAGAAGACCTTGGGATTGGCTGCCGAGTCCTG
>CAXTZL010000328.1:0-3108 GCA_964248555.1 uncultured Bryocella sp. | reverse complement strand
AGCAGGTCGAGGTGCTGCGTCTCTTTGTCGGACTCGAGTAACGCAAGGTTTCGCTGACCATCTTATAAGAAATTCTCTAGTCAATCTGACCATGCTTCAGGAATTCGTTAGAGTTCCCGATGCTTTGAGCGTGTATTGGACCTTGGCTTTGGAAATGGTTTTCTATGTATTTTGTTCGATCATGTTCTGGCGCGGGTGGCTGGCTCACAGTACCAACATCGCACTGCTTTGCTCAGGCACCCTGCTGCTGGCAGACCTGCTCGCCGCGTTCCGCTTTCATCGTTCCCTTCCGGTAGGACACGCCTCACTTCTGATTGCCGCCACCATTGGCATAGTCGCTTATAAGGTGCATCGCGAGCAAAAGCCGCTTAGTGATCTTATTCTCGTAAATATCGTCTTTGTTCCAATCCTTCTTCACGGCTTATGGTGCAGGTTTTCACTGTACCCCACGGCTGGTCAGACGGAGGCAGGATCTTTTACGGCGTATGCCCTGTCGTCCCTCGGCGCTTTCGCTATTTTCTTTATCTTTTTCTTCTTCAGAGCAAACGCCCTTCCAACATGGCTTACTTCGCTCGGCAAATTGACATACTCACTTTACTTACTGCACGAGTTAGTCGTCCGTATGCTGCCCCTTTTCAATCCGCGACCAGTTTGGTTTTGTGTAGCTTTGGGGCTCTCCGTACTGTTGGCTATGTTCACGTACCGCTTTGTTGAACGCCCAATGATGGGCCATGCTTGAGAGGTCGCCGCAGCAGGCCAACGCACGCAACCCGTGCCCGTGACGTTCCAAGGCTGACGTTATACCTATTCCCCACTCATCCAGACAAACCGGCCCACAAACACCAGCGCCAATAGATACAGCATCCAGTGCCGGCGCTGTGCACGACCGGTACACACCTCCAGCAGCGCAAAGCTGACGACCCCGAAGCTCAGTCCCGTGGCAATTGAATAGCTTAGCGGAATGGTCAGCAGGGTAAGAAATGCCGGGATCGCCACCCTGGGCTCCTCCCAGTCGATCCGCGCCGCGCTCCCCACCATCAGCGCGCCAACCAGGATGAGCGCGGGAGCCGTCGCAAAGCTCGGAATGGCTCCCACGAGCGGCGCCACAAAGATGGCTCCGAAAAACAACAGTCCGGTCACAATCGCCGTCACGCCCGTGCGTCCGCCCGCCGCGACGCCCGCCGCGCTTTCGATATAGCTTGTCACCGTGGAGGTACCCGCGAGCGACCCCACCACGGTCGACGCCGCATCCGCAAAAAAGATCCGGTCCAGCCGCGCGATCGTGCCGTCCGCCCGAATCAGGCCCGCACGTTCCGTCACCGCCACCAGCGTCCCGACATTGTCGAACAAATCCACAAACAGGAACACAAAAATAATCTCAAGCGCGTTCAGGTGCAGCGCCCCGCGCAGGTCTAGGTGGAACGCCGTCCCGCGCAGCGCCAGGGGGTTGATCATTGCGGGCTGCCAGTGCACCTGTCCAAAAGCGATGCCCAACAGGGTGGTTCCAAGCACGCCCAGCAGCATCGCCGCCCGGATCCGCCATGCCTGCAGCACGGCAATCAGCCCCACGCCGAAGATCGCCAGCCAAGTGCCCGGCGCTCGTAGGTCACCCAGCGTCACCGTGGTCGCCGGGCTCGGCACGATGATCCCCGCATTGCGCAAACCGATAAAAGCGATAAAGAGCCCAATGCCCCCGGCCACCGCCGCATGCAGCTCCACGGGGATGGCGCCGAGCAGCCGCTGCCGAATCCCTCCAATCGTCAGCAGCAGAAAAATTACGCCCGACAGGAACACCGCTCCCAGCGCCGTCTGCCACGGAATGCCCATGCCTTTCACCACCGTGTAGGTGAAGTACGCGTTCAGCCCCATACCCGGCGCCAGTGCCAGCGGATAATTTGCCAGCGCGCCCATCAGCACAGACCCGAACCCCGCGCAGAGGCAGGTCGCCACCGTCACTGCGCCCACCGGCATGCCCGTTTCGCTCAGAATCGAGGGATTCACGAAAATGATGTAGGCCATGGTGACAAATGTCGTGAGCCCGGCGAGCCCCTCCGTTCGCCACGTGGCGTCGTGCTCGGCGAAGCGGAAATACAGTTCCAAACGACGGCGCATCGGGCTCCTGGGAGGTGTGGATCCAAGGGAAAGATGAATGTCCCTCAGCATAGCGTGAGAAATTTAGCAGGGAACCCCACACCGACCGCGCAGCGGCTGTCATAGCATCTGAGAAAGGCAGCCGCAATGCCGCTCTCCTCCACCCCGACGGACAATCCCGCCCCCCAAACCACGCCCGAGCGCCGCGCCACCGAGTCGCTTCTCGCCGCCACGCTGCTCGCCTTCGCCGGTGGCTCTCTGGACGCCTTTCTTTACCTGCAGCATGGCAGGGTCTTTGCCGGTGCCATGACCGGCAACGCCGTGCTCTGCGGCATCGCCCTCTTGGGCGATGACCATAGCGAAGCCCTCCGCCACGCCCTCCCGCTGCTCGCCTTCTTCTGTGGCGTTCTGCTGGCCGAGGCCGTGCAGGACCGCATGAAGTACCACGCCGTGACCGCCGGTCTCGCCTGCGAGATCGGCGGCCTGATCCTTGCCTCATTTCTACCGCGAAGCTTTCCGGATCTGCTCTTTGTCCCCTTCATCGCGCTGCTCGCGGCCTACCAGATCGCCAGCTTCCGCAAGGCCGACCAGTACAGTTACAATTCCACCTTCATCACAGGCGATCTGCGCACCGCGGTCGTCGGCCTGTACCAGGCACTGAATCCCGTAACCCGCGAAAAGGGTCTGCGCCAGGCGCGCGAGCTGGGTCTTATTATCGGCTCCTTTTTGCTAGGCGCCGTAGCCGGTTCCATGCTCGCGCCGCGCTTCGGCAATCGGACACTTTGGGCTCCGGTGCTTGCCCTCCTGCTCGTCTTCGGCATCGCCTTGCGCCGCTCGCTTACCAGCAAGCCCGCGGAAAGCGTTCCGGCAACGGCCGCAGAATGCGGCGGTCCGATCTGACTTTTGTGCGCGCGCACAAGCCTCTCAGATCTCTTCATACCGGCAAAGCCGTGCTTTTCTCCAAACATTCAATAGAAAAAAGAGATCTTGCGGCATCTGATCGGTATGCCAGCCCAG
>CAXTZL010000327.1:0-3114 GCA_964248555.1 uncultured Bryocella sp. | reverse complement strand
CCCAGAAACGCCAAATACGTCTCAAAACACGACAGCAACTCCTGGTTCCTCGAAGACAAACCCGACTACGTCTTCGTCCACGCCAGCCCCTGGTACTGGGAACAAATCGCCAAGGATAGCAGCAACTACGTAGTCGCCAAGCCCCTCAACGCAGGCGACGTCATCCTCCGCCGCCGCGACTACCAACCGCAAATCCCAGCCAAAAGACCCTGAATCCAAATCCTTCTTCCCAATGCAGACCCATTGCTATCCTCAAGCCCCAAGTAACCCGATGACGATCATGTGCATGGGAACAGCGCGTGTTCTTAAAGGAAACGCCGCTAAAATTGGCAAGCCGGGCGGATTCTCTGGATCAAGCGTAGGCAACTTCCCGGTCACGAAAAACGGAGCCGCCATCATTCCGAGCCAATTTGGGCTGAGTAAGTCGGCTTCGCGACCCTATATCGGACAAATCAGCGGAGTCGTCCCCAGCGCCGGAATCTCCTTTATGGGCGTAGTGGATATCGTCGGAGGAACTCCTCCGCCGGGATATACGAATGTTCAGACCGGCCTAATGGCATTAAATCCTGGCAATCTGATCATCGAACTCCCTGGGGCAACGATGGACTATGGAACAACTGCTGTGACGCTCACGCTTCCCACGGCGGTTGGCTGCCCGGCTGGAACCACGATGGTGGCGGTGCCCTAATGAGACCACCACTGAAGAACTGCTTTTTCGTCGCTGGGGCTCTCCTTGCAATAAGCGTATCGGCTCAGCCGAGCAGATGGTCAGCCGTCCAGCGACTGGAAGAAAAGCACATAGTCGGGAACCTAGGTGAGCACGGGGCCGATACTCCCATCGTCGCACTGATCAAAGGCGCGGACGGTGTTCCGGTATACAAGCTGGAATGCCACACCGGAGAGTTTGACAATGAGTCGGAAATGAATTTCTCCGGCGACTACCAATGCGCCTTGTTCGCCGTTAAGGGGTCGACTCTTACAAGTGGCGATTTGTTGGCTGCCGACACCAAAGATGAGTTGAGCACGGATTGGTGGAATCGGGGCAGAGTACGTGCGGCTCAACTTCGAGGGGAGTGTCTCCGATACCCGGAGTACAGCACGGATCGAAAGTTCAAGTTGAGAGGAATGCTGGTCACTCTGCGACTCATGGATATACAGTGGAACTCCCGCAAGGATCAGCATGGTAATCCTATGCTGGCTGGCTTAACGCTCATCCTCAAAGTCGCTCCTGATGCATCTGCCCACAGTTCGAGATCAGAACTGGTCCCCGACCCCAAGCCGCCGACCTCGTGCTATCCGTAGTTGCGTAACTTCCCAGCTAGCGGGCCGTCCTTCGGGGCGGGCTTGCTGCGTCCGGGGCCTCCATCTGGCCTCTGTGCCGAGGGGAGAAAGGCAACGCTGCTCTGCACCGGAAGTAAGAGGACACGTCACCCCAAAATCGGAGCTGCGGATTAACGACGGACAATGTCATCCGGCGCCACAATAACTACCAGCCCACGGCTTAACTTCTTCCGAGTGAACCTCTTGCATTCAAGGCTTTGCCGCAGGCCCCAGCGACACCGCCCGGCCCGTCGCAGCCGAGCGCCGCGCCGCGTCCAGAATTTGCACCACCCTCACATTCGTACTCAGGGAGCCCAGATCCCCCTCGGGCTTCAACTCGCCGCGCAAAACCGCCACCAGGTACGCCATCGGGTCGTGCGCGGCCCCGGTCAACGCGGGCGCCAGCGCGGTCCGCTCCTGCGCCTCACCTGCCTCACGCAGGCGCAGGTGATCGGTGACCTGCGTCGACACATAAACCGTATCTACGTACCCCGTCGAGCCATACACCTCCATATCCTTGCGGTCGAATGGCCAGTTCCACGAAGCCTCAATGTCGGCCACCGCACGCGGATATTTCAGGATCACCGTCGCATCGTCATCCACATGCGGGTACACTGCCGGCTTGTCATGGTTCAACACGGCCACCACCTCCAGCGGCAGCTCCCCATGCTGAATCACCGTCGCCAGGTCCGCGCCATAGCAGCCAAAGTCGAACAGCGCGCCGGCGCCGTTCTGCTGCGGATCCTGCAAAAACGCCAGAAACTCCGGGTCAACCCCGATCTCCTTCGGTCCCTTATGCCCGTCATGGAAGACCAGCCGCCGCAAATCGCCGATCTTTCCACTGTCCAGAATGCGTTCCGCTTCGGCATTGGAGGCGTACCAGGTCGTCTCGTAATTCGTCAGCACCGGCACATGGTTGGCCTCCGACAGCCGCTCGATCTCGAGCGCATCCGGCACCGTGGTCGCCAACGGCTTCTCCACCATGGCCGCGATGTGCATCGGTGCGGCAATCCGGATCGCCTCCAGGTGCGCCGCAGGCGAGGTATACACCAGAATGGCCTGGGGATGCGTCGCCTCCAGCATGGCCTGCTCCGAGGCGAAAAATATCCGGTGCGGCAGATGAAACTTCGCCTCGTACTTCTCACGCAGCGCCGCGTCCGGCTCGGAAACGCCGACCAGCTTCACCTCCGGATGCGCCGCCAGCCCACCCAGAAAACCCTGCACATGCCCATGTGTAAGGCCAACAATGGCTACAGGGACCGGGCTGGCGAGCTGGGCAGAGACCAGACTGGAGGAAAGAAGTAAACCTAAACTGAGGGTGAAACGAAGGATTCGCGGCATTCGACCATAGTTTACCTCTGGACCAGGCTTCGCGCCGCGGTGGCAAACAACCCCGCACGGCATCGGTCAGAGATCGAGTTCCCTACGTGACCACGCAAGTAGCGCCGAACCGGAATCGGGGCACAAACAAAACTTACCCCTGCACACCAACCATCTCGGAACCCGTACTCTAGGTCTCAGGATTGAATTTCAACCGGAACAAGGTCCAAAGGCCCAGGCCAAAAACCCAGAAGATTCCGGGTACGGACCTAAACCCTTTCATAAACGTACTTTGAAAAGGCATTAATCACCTTGGCTAACCCGCGGCGGAATGGGTTAGAAAGCGGCGTTTGGCGACAACATGTTCGTCGCGCTGGTCATCTTGAACCGATAAACGGGGCCGCGACATCCATCTGGATCAGCGGCTTCTTGCTGACGGCCTGCTTTATTATTGGTTTGTTCTTAGGGAAGGTT
>CAXTZL010000326.1:0-3118 GCA_964248555.1 uncultured Bryocella sp. | reverse complement strand
AATTTCGCGTCATCTCACGATTGGCACGTTCAACTATGTTGTCAAAGATCCGAACCGCTCTCACCTAAGTGGGCAGCTTTGGATCAAGGACTAGGTGGGCAAAACCACAACCTTGTGTCCTCGAACTTGATGCGCTATTTTTTACTGTGGAGCTTTCCGGGGAACGCTTTACGGTTCACTTCGATTCAGCCTCGAGCAGTGTTTCGCGCGACTTAATTAGATTATCGAAAGTGGAGGAGTTTGTCAACTTCTACCTCCTTGTACCTAGCGACCTATTACGGACCGCTTCCTACCTTAACCGATCAATCGAAATCAACTTGCCGGAACCCTCTCGAGGGATTTCCGGGAGCTCTAAGCTCCACGTCTAACTTGCAGTGGCTTGGGTTTGGCGGAGGATACTAGCCTCTCCGGGACCAAACGCTTGGACTGCGTTGCGCATTTCCGCTGCGCATGGCCGGAAGTGACTGGCACGTTCCGGACGATTGGGAAGCACTTTGCTGCTGTGCGTTGCCAACTGTCCCAATATAACTGGTCGGACAGGATTGCGCAATCCCGTTCCCGACTATGACTCCACAGGGTTCAGCATGACGGACTTGCGGAGCACAACGAACACCGTTCACTACACTTGAGGCATGTTTTCTGGTTTGACCATGACCTCTTTCGGCGTCTTGCAAGTTCTGTGGGCGTGTTGTGGGTTTGGCTTCTGCATTCTGCCGTGCGGCTATTTGCTCACACTCGCTGTTCTGAGGCGTCGCCAGGTCTCCTCGGGGGAGGCGTTGTTGTGGACCCTAGCACTCGGTCTGCCCGCTGCGGTAGCCATCTCCGTCTGGGGTCAGCGTGTTTTCTCGAGGGGCATGGTCAACATCTGCTTTTTCATACTGGCTGCGGTTGCCCTCACGTTAACGTTGCCAAATCGAAAGCATTTCCCTGAATCGGTGCGGATCGCGAACCCTCTCCGTGCGCTTGCCGTGTTGGGGCTGCTTTTTGCTCTGTATTGCCTGCTGGAAACTCTCGACATCACGGTCGGTCACCATCTGTTCCTCAGCACACTCCTCAACGACTGGAGCCCCCGGGTGGCTATGGTAAAGGGGGCGATGCGCAGTGCCGTTCCTCCTCTCAATGGCCTGTCTACCCTCTCCGCTGCAGGCATCGGGACAGCTCCTCCCCTGCGCTACTACTACTTCTGGTACGTTCTCGTTGCACAGATTGCCAGCACGCTCCACCTGGGAGCACAACCGACGCTATCGGCAGGCTGCATCTGGTCAGGTTGGGGCTTTCTGTCCGCTGCTTTTCTGTCGTTGAAGTACATGCTGGAGGCACGGCGGCGATGGGCCAGTGCCTGCCTGGTGCTGCTGGGCCTTCTGGCGACGCTCGGGCTGGATATCCTGCCTACCGCGCTGATGTGGCTTTCCCGCACAGCTCACCCGCTGCTGGAGATGGAGTGGTGGCGGCCGGATCGTACGCCCTCCTTTCTTGGCATGGTGCTGGCCTCGCCCCACCATGTCGCCGGATTCTGCAGCCTTCTTCTGGGTACGCTGCTTCTACTTCTGCTCGCTCGCGCAGAGGGGGAGACGCGTTCAGTCAGCGCCGCCCAGCACCTGGTATTCGCAGCACTTGCCGGGCTTCTCTTTGCCACAGCTTCGGGGCTGTCGCTCTTTCCTACCTTCTGCTTTGCCATTGCCCTGAGCTTTTGGGCCGTTGATCTTTTGCGACGCAGGCAGTGGTCTACGCTGGGCAGCCTCGCGGGAGCGGGCGTTCTTGCCCTGCTGCTGGCGCACAGTTACCTTACGGAACTCAGCACAGGCTCCAGCGCCGCACATGGATTCGCGAATTTTGCCTGGCGCAGCGACTCCTTTGCCGCTGTCGAAATCGCCCGCTACCTCCATCCGCATTCACACGGTCCGGTCCTGACGTTCATTCTTCGCCAGCCGGTGGTCTTCTTACTGGATTTCATGGAGCTCGGCTTTTACCTCTTTGTGCTCGTTGCTGCGATACGTCAGGATCTACTTCGGCCAGGTCGCCTGTCGCCAGGCCGTTGTGTCTGGTGGTCTCTGCTTTTGGGCGCAGCGCTGCCTACATTCTTTATCTCGTCCGTAGCCACCAGCGGCCCAAACGATCTGGGCTTCGATGCGGGCTTCATGTTCCGCCTCTGTTTACAGTTGTGGGCCGCCGAATGGGTGATGCAACACTGGTGGAGACGTCATGAGGTAAAGACCGCGTGGCAACGGCTCGGGTTTGCCGCTGCAGTCAGCTTGGCGGCACTCGGCCTTGCCGGTCAGCTGTACCAGGCACTCTCCATACGCCTATATTTTGCCGTGGTTCGCTCCAGTCTGGTGCATAAGCAGATCGACACCCTCGCCAAGGATCACCTGTCAGAGCGCCTGTTCAATATCAGAGACGCCCTGCGCCGCTTCGACCAGCAGGTCCCACCGAGCCGGCCAGATACCGAAGCCGTACAGTTCAACCCCATCGGGGTTCTGGTAGAGCCGGAGGTGTATTTCAACACGCACCAGGTGGCCAGCTGGGATTCGGGTTGTGGGACCAGCTTTGGCGGCGATTACGCGCATTGCGCCCCAATCTACGCCAGTCTTCTCTTTCTTTACGGGAACACGCAACGGGGAACGCTCCAAAGCCGTGCGTTGAACACCGCACAGGACGGCGCCGCGGCACGGGTCGCCACAGAGGCCGATCTGGACAGCGTGTGCAGGAACCTGAAGCTCCGCGCCGTCGTCGCCGATGCCACGGACTCCATCTGGGCGCACCCCGATTCCTGGGTATGGACCGGGCCCGTTCTCGTGGCAAACTCAACCGTGCGGGTGATCGGGTGCCCGGCCGGTTCCTGGCGGCCCTAAAACGCGCGAAGCGCTTGGAAGAGGAGTGGAATGGAACCGCAAGAGATCTCAGAGTTCAGCAAGGAGATGCGTGAAGCCGGGGAGCAGAGTCTCACGCATGTCTCCCTCATCATCAGTGTGCTTGCCGTGCTCGTAGCCATGGTCACCGTGATGGGTCATCGGGAGCATACGGAAGCTGTTCTGGCTCAGGCGCGCGCTTCCGATCAATGGAACGAGTACCAGGCACGCCGTATTCGGCAGTCCGAGGTGGGTCTCGCAGCCGACGC
>CAXTZL010000325.1:0-3119 GCA_964248555.1 uncultured Bryocella sp. | reverse complement strand
GCATGGAATTCACAACGTCCGCAGTACGAGAAGCCGGCTCGATCAGCGTCATCAAGGGCTGCTCGGCACGATACGTATCCCACAACGAAAGATTGGACACAAACGTGAATGCCTTTGCCCTGTGCACCTGGTTATCCGGTCCGCGATAACTCCCATCGACGTCCATCTCCAGGTTTGGCGCGATCAACGCGTGGTAAAGCGCCGTATACAAATTTTGCTGCATCGCCGGGTCGGCGTGGATTTCCATCACGCTCAACGATTTTGCCCATGTTGCTTCGGCTGCCTGTCGCACGTGGTCAAAGTCGAAGCCCGGCACCTCCGCGTCAAGGTTGGCGAGAGCGCCTGCTTCGCTTACGGGTGAAAGTGCCATCTTGACCACCAGCGGCTGCGCTGTCGGTTGAAAGTCGAATACGCCAATCAGCCCGCGCCCCTGGATGGCCTGTGTATTCTCCGGGCTCGTTCCCGGAGTGTGAAAGCCGCGGTAGGGCGCCTCCACGGGTTCACGGTCATACACATGGTGCGCCTGCACAGGCTGGGAAAAACGCATGGCAAAATACAACTGCCGTCCCGGAGCCCACCCCCGCGTCTCCCGCATGCCCGTCACAGTGCCGTCAGGCCGCAGGTTTAGCCGTGACCACAATACCTTGCCGGGATAGTTGTAAATCGAGGACCGCATATCCAGCAGCACATGTTCAGGCTTTCCTGAGGGAAAGGTATATCGTTGCACGCCCACCCGCGGCGTCGCCGTCAGCTCCGCATGAACGCCATAGTCCAGCAGGTCGACTGCATAGTAGCCCGGCGAAGCTGTCTCATGGCTATGCGAAAACTGCGACCGATACCCCGACTTCGGCTTGTCTGCTTCGCCCGGGTCCATTCGCACGTCGCCAGAGATCGGCTGCAAAAGGAAGTCGCCCAGATCCGAGTGTCCGCTGCCGGAAAAGTGCGTCTGACTGAAACCCAGGATTGTCTGGTCTTCATAGCGATACCCCGCCGCCCACTTATAACTCTGTTTAAACGACTTGATCTCCGTATCCGGGGAGAGTTGCACCATGCCGAATGGCACCGTTGCCCCCGGAAACGTGTGCCCGTCCGGCCCCGTCCCGATAAACGGATTCACCAGCCTTATCGGCGACGTTTGCGCCGAGGCGAGGGGCAAACCGGGAACCCCCACTAGCCCCGCTGCACACCACGGTGCTAACCAGGTGGCAAGTCGAACGACTCTGGATAGGCGGCGAGGAAAGCATAAAGTCAGCATGCACCATTGAAACATTTCCGACGCGAAGAGCCTGTTGTCCAGGGAGTGCCCTCGTCTGTGACGGTGATCCGCTGTGAGATTGATCGACAACATGTGCTTGCCGAAGCGTCACACCTTTCCGTACGACGAGCAAATCTCTTTGACCGGAGGCAACGTGTAAACTAAGTGCCTACGCTATGCCCACGATTGCAAGAAATACAAAACAAAAAGAGGCGATCCGGTCCGCCTTCCTCTATGCAGATCGCCCGCTTTCACCCGAGGAGACCCTTGCTTTGGCACAGGCATCCGTGAGTGGACTCAGCATCGCGACCGTGTACCGCAACGTGGGAACCCTGATGGAAGAAGGCTGGTTGATGCCAGTGGAGTTGCCCGGGGAGGCCCGCCGTTACGAGGTGGCCGGCAAAGAACATCACCACCATTTCCGCTGTACGAACTGCGGCAAAGTATTCGAGCTGGAAGGCTGCGGGATCGCGGCTAAACCGAGGCTGCCGCGCGGATTCCGCGCCAGTGGGCACGAGTTTTTCATCTACGGCAGCTGCGCCGCTTGCCGCTAGACCCGCTACAACGCGGCTCGTATGCCCAACCACCGCCTCTTTTGCCCATCGCGGTCAGCTCGACGACACCCGATCCCGCGCCGAAATCTGTCATCGTCGCGACGCTCTCGCACATTCCAGATTGGTTGCGTTAGAGGCGAAGGAGGTCATCTCCGAGGGGCGGCAATGGACCCAAGCACTCCTACTTCATGCCCAAGGGGCTGGCTTTTGAGGTCCTATGGAAGGACTTCCCCGAACTGCACGGCCTGCAAGTTTTTATGGCGGAGGGAGAGGGATTCGAACCCCCGTAGCCCGTTAAGGCTAAGCGGTTTTCAAGACCGCCTGTTTCAACCACTCACACATCCCTCCGCGGGATGCCGAATACGACAGCTCTAGCCTACAGCACATCGCTCAATAAATTGAACAGGACGGTCAACACTGGATGCTGGCCACTGCTGGTCCACTAGATTTTGCCTGCGTTCTCCCTACGCATACACACCGTAATCGATTTCGGTTTCACTGGCTATTTAGCCATCCAAGATGAGCCTTTACAAGCACTGCGGTGGCGTGACCAAAGGGCTTATAAGCCTCTGTCCCGTCGGAAGCTTCCTTTGCAAACAGGCCCTCATCATTGTTATGGATCTGCTTCATGTCCGCGAGGTAGTACGCATCGAACTGCGCGTCCGGGACAGCTTTGAGTTTTGCCAAACGCGCGGAAAACTCTGGATTCAGCCCTGGCTCGATCATTACACCTGTCATCGCCGCGATGCGTTTCAGTTGGCTGTTCACAACTTCATGATCATGGGCTTCGAGCACGCCGAAGTCTTTGATGAAGGGTGCCTGGCCCTTCGTTGCGGCTACCTTGCCGGCCTCCACCTCGTAGAGTCCACCTTGCGAGACCTTCGCCACAAAGTTATGGTCAGCCTGAGAGGCAGGCTGGGCAGCCAAAGCAGCCGCGCAGCAAAGGTTGAGGGCAATGGCCGCCGTCTTAAGACAGTTGCCCTGAAACCGATGATGGAGCAGATTGAACATGGGTCTTGACCTCGCCGCAGTGGCAGCTCATGCCGTTTTGATGCGGTTCAGGGTTGCAGATCCGTGGGAGTTTGCGCCGGCGCAGCAGTTTGTTGTTCTCGGAAACGATTCGCGGCGCGGAACTCAGCGTGCAACTCCGGCGTGCGAAGGTTTTCGCGAAGGTGTGCGAGCCCTTGTTCTAGAGCCGCAAGTGTAGCGGCGATAGGAGCCGTGTTGGTGAGAGCGATATCCCTCCACATGCTGTAAGGACTTGCGCCCAGGCGTGTGGTCTCCCGAAGCGCGCGACCGCCGATCGCGGC
>CAXTZL010000324.1:0-3133 GCA_964248555.1 uncultured Bryocella sp. | reverse complement strand
ATACGACCTTCCGATTTACTGCGCTGCCGGCTGGTCACAATGTGAGCACGCACTTTCCGCGAATGCCCTTTGTCTCAAGCACCGTGTGCGCTGCAGCGATAGCTTCGAGAGGGAAAACTTTACCGACCTCGGGGCGCAGTGTTCCGGCTCCGATGTAGGGAGCAATGGCGTCAAACTCGCGACGCATAGGATCTGCGCTGAAAGTGCGGATGCGGCGCGAACCGAACAGCGTTGACAAACCGATAGAGAGCATAGCGCTGGCTGAACCGAAATTTACCGTCACCATACGTCCTTCAGGAGCCAAACGTCGACGAAAGCTCTCCAAAGAGGCGCCTGCTGTGTCGAGGATCACATCGAAGGCCGGTAAATCCTTCGGCCTAGCCGTCTTGTAGTCGAGCACCTCGTCAGCTCCCAGGCTTCGGACATAGTCAGCGTCCCTGGCCGAGGCGAGAGCTGTGACGTGCCCTCCCATGGCATGGGCCAACTGCACCGCTGCGGCACCGACCCCGCCTGCCGCCCCACGAACCAACACCCGTTCGCCACGCTTTAGCCTCATTTTGTCTGCGAGTGCAATGAAAGCAGTTGTTCCAACAACGGCCAGGGCCGCCGCTTGCATGTCCGTCAACTTCTCCGGTGTCCTGGCTATACGCGCACTCGGCACGGCTACATATTCGGCTGCAGCCGCAGTGGTATGTTTTCCCGTGACGGGGACCGTGCCCCAGACACGCTCACCTACTGCCAAGTCATGGACATCTTCGCCGATCGCGCGAATCTCGCCCGCAAAGTCGAGTCCGGTCCCAAGCGGAAACGTCGATCCCGTGACGATGCGCAGCTTTCCAGACCGCACGATGGTGTCGTGCGGGTTGACGCTGGCGGCCCTCACTCTGACCAGCACGCCGTTAGGCTGAAGTGTCGGCTCGGCGACCTCGCTCACACGAAGCACCTGCGGTGGACCATACGAATCGAATTGAGCTGCGCGCATGTGATCTCCGAAAGGCTTCCTGTCCGTGAACATAAGCCTATACTATGAACAATGTTCAGTAAACACCGTTCAGTATAGGATCGTGGCACGGAGTCTTGCATGGGAGTGAAGGAACGACGAGCACGTGAACGGACCCAACAGCGACAGAAGATCTTGGATGCGGCGTTCGCAATCATCTCGCAAGAGGGCTTTGCTGCACTGTCCATGCGGAAATTAGGGGAACGGATCGAGTACTCAGCAGCGTCGATCTACCTCTACTTTAAAAATCGAGATCAGCTTGCACGGGAACTGCGACGAGTTGGTTTCGAGCAGCTTCTGGCAAAGATGGAGGCCGCGATCAAAAGTCGAAGCGGCCGCAAGGCCCTGCACGCCATGGGAAGCGCGTACGTGATGTTCGGGAAGGAACAACCTGAGCTCTATCGATTGATGTTTATGGGCGAGCCCGACGTGATGCGAGAGGTTTACACGGATATGAAGTCCGACACCACCGCAGATCGTGCCTACCGGCTTCTTGTTGAGGTGACACAAACGCTTGAAGGTGTCCCAAAACAGAGAGCCACGCCAGTTGAGATTGCGGATGTGATCTGGTCCTGCCTGCACGGCATGGTAAGCCTTCATCTTGCGCTTCCCGGATTGCAGACCACTTCGCCAGACATTCAGGAGAAGCTTTCACTTGCGCTGTTGGCATCCGGTCTCCAACAAGCGCAAGTCAGGTAGCTTACGGCCGGTTAGCAAAGGCGTGATAAGTCCTCATAAACGCGGCTAGCGGAAGTCGACGGGTTCGGACTCCGAAGTGGGCCGGACAGCCGGGTTGGTCAACACAATGCGCGACTTCAAGGGACCGAAGATCATCTCTCTAAAGGCAACGCGAACACAGGAGGGGGTCCGAGTAGCAACGGAACAGAAAACCTACACAAGGAGCCCGTCCGACAGAGCTGATCCCCCCAAATTCGGCCCCACGGAAGCAGTCGGGGTTTTTGCAGGGTCAGTTTGCCCGATCCGGCGATCTCAAGTCCCTTTCCAAAAACCCCCGTTGGCACCAGGTTTGCTGGACGTAGATTTCTGAACGGCTTAATGCAGAAAAATCGGACCGCAGAGACTGCTTTTTGCTCACTATTTCTGCTTTCCATCAAACCGGGGTTTGTTGGAAAGGCGCCCAATGGGTTCCTTATGTAGGTTTTCTGTTCCGTTGCTACTCAGACCCCAGGAGCTGCTTCATGGCTCTAGCTAAGGATGTGAAAGGAGGAGGACATGCAGGACAAACCTGTCGCTCTGATTACTGGGGCCAATCAAGGTATCGGCCTCCAGGTTGCGAAAGATCTTGTAAAGCACGACTTTACAGTGCTTGTTGGATCGCGGAATTTACAGCGTGGCGAGGCCGCAGCCAGGGAGATTGGTTCGAACGCCATCGCGCTTCAGCTTGACGTTACGGACGAGGCGTCTATCAGCGCCGCAGTGGAGCAAATCCGCAAGGAGTGTGGACGCCTGGATGTACTCATCAATAACGCCGCCATCTCCAACACTGGACGGCGCCCAGATCAATCTGTCGAGGAATATGCCAGGCTGAACCGCACAAGCAACGTGTCGCTTGAGGAAGTACGGTCGGTGTTCGAGACGAACGTATTCGGAGTCGTCGCCGTCACCCAGGCGATGTTACCGCTGCTTCGCGAGTCTCCCGCCGCCCGTATCGTGAATGTGTCGAGCGGCGCTGGCTCGCTCGCGCGAAATGCGGACCCGAACCATCCTGGGCGCTCACTGTTCGGACCAACGTATGCTGCGTCCAAAACAGCTTTGAACGCGATGACGCTTGCCGTGGCGATCGAGCTGGAATCAGATGGGATCAAGGTAAACGCCGTCTCCCCCGGGTTTATCAAAACCAACCTCAACAACTATGCGGGTACAGGAACCGCCGAGGAAGGCTCTCGCGAGATCGTGCGTATCGTCTTGCAGGGTTCGGATGGGCCTACAGGTACGTTTACTCGCTGGGAGAACGTAACTATACCTTGGTAGCCCCGACGGGGCCAATAAGCGCAAGGTTCCAGGTTAGTCCCTATAAACGCCGTTGCCGGAAGTTGACCCGTCCCGGAGGCTGGGCCGGATCACTTCCTATAATGCGACTAATGAGATGGTCCGCCGCTTGCTTCCTCTGCT
>CAXTZL010000323.1:0-3135 GCA_964248555.1 uncultured Bryocella sp. | reverse complement strand
CCTGGACCTCCTCGGCGCCGAAGGAGCTGACGCCGACCTCGGTGACCCAGACGGGAAGGCCGGAAACCTCGGCGGCTTCGCGGACGCGGTCGGGCCACTCGGTGAGCTGCCAATGGTTCCAATCGAGCGGAAAGCCGTGCACGCCGACGGCGTCGACGTGTTCCATGACGCCCTGGGCGGCCATATTGCGCAGGAAGTCGATATCGCAGGAGGACACACCGCCGAGCACGATGGGAAGATTCGGATTGACCGCGCGGATGG
This sequence comes from uncultured Bryocella sp., assembly GCA_964248555.1. Classification (GTDB taxonomy): domain Bacteria; phylum Acidobacteriota; class Terriglobia; order Terriglobales; family Acidobacteriaceae; genus Granulicella. The sequence continues at coordinate 2,874 of CAXTZL010000323.1, read as the reverse complement.
AGGCGGAGGCTCGCTTGACCATGTCGGCGAAACGCTCCCAGTTGGGGTCGAGCTTGAAGTTCCAGTGCGACAGGTTATTCGGCTCATTCCACAACACAACGGCTTCAACCATCGGGCGATTCCTCTAGGTGTTGCTTCGCAGGAGCAGACACTGCGTTTATTAAAGCTCGGTGCTGCGGCATGCAAAGTGGAGCATGACGCGTACCGACGGCACACTGAAAGGGTACAAACCTTAACAAAGTTGGATGATACACATTCTGCGAGGTAAGTAGAAGCTGAGATTTCGTCAGATTGGAATCGGTTGCCCTTGCCTGGCGTTTCAAGGGGGCGTCTGGGCGGAGAGTTGCGGGTCCGTGGGGCCGTGATACAACTTGCGGCTGCTCCCAGGCTCTCTACAAGAAGTGCCGCCTCGCGGGTGGCATTGAGGTTTCTGTGTCTTCTTCTCCCGTTGTTGTGGTGACCGGCGCTTCGGCCGGTCTGGGTCGTTCGATTGCGCATGGATTTGCGAAGCGCGGCGCGCGTGTGGCCCTGCTGGCTCGGAACCCGCAGGCACTGGAGGCAGCGGCAAAAGAATGCGAAATTCTTGGCGGCCAGGGTATGCCGATCCCCACCGACGTCTCGGATGCGGAAGCGGTGGAAGCGGCGGCGGCGAAGGTGGAGGCCGAGTGGGGCCCCATCGATGTCTGGGTGAATGACGCGATGGTGAGTGTGTTTTCCCCGGCCAAGGAGATGGAGGCCGCGGACTACAAACGTGTCACGGATGTGTTGTACCTGGGTTTTGTTCACGGAACACTTTCGGCGCTGAAGCGGATGTTGCCGCGCAACCGAGGGACGATTGTGCAAATTGGGTCTGCTTTGTCCTACCGTTCGATCCCGCTGCAGTCTGCCTACTGCGCCTGCAAGCACGCCATTAACGGGTTTACGGATTCGATCCGCTGCGAGCTCCACCACGACAAAAGCGACGTGAAGATTACGACGGTGCAGATGCCGGCCATGAACACATGGCAGTTCGACTGGGTGAAAAATCGTATGCCCAACGATACGCAGCCCGTGCCGCCGATTTATGACCCGGAGTTGGCAGCTGAGGTTGTCGTTTCCGCGGGACTGGCGAAGTCGCCGCGGCGGGAGTATTGGGTCGGCTTCCCGACGGTGGCGGCCATTCTTGGGCAGAAGATCATTCCTGGATTGTTGGATCGGTACCTGGGCGCAACTGGCTACAAATCACAGCAGATCAAGGGGGCGCCGAGAAACCCGAACACGCCGAACAACCTATACGAGTACGTGCCGGGAATGCATAGCGCGGTGGGTAAATTTAACCGCAGGCAGAAGCAGACCAGTGTGGAAGTGGCAATCCTGCTGCATCGGAACTGGTTTGTGGCCGGGGCTGCAGTGCTGGCGGCGGGTGGGGCTTTGCTGGCCAATCGAAAGAAACGGAGTTGGTAGGAGTTGATGATGGAGATGTGCAAAACGGATAAGGTGCTTGCCCTGACAGCTTGCGGAACGGCCATCGGCACATTGGTTGCCGTGGCGTTATTCCAATCCGGGGCGATTGATTCCTTGCCCGACCCTCCGGGGGCGATCTTCGACTCGGAACGGATTACGTTGTCGAAGATGGCGCATCCATTTGGCGTTCCGGACAGCTATCTCGGACTGGCGAGCTATGGGACGACGTTGGCCTTGCTGCTGTTGGCGGACAAGAGCAAGTGGGCCCGGCGGGCGCTTGGTTTCAAGCTGGTGGGGGATGGCGGCGCGGCTGGCTTTAACGCCGTACGGCAGGTGGTGAAGTTCCGAAAGCTCTGCAGCTGGTGCACCGGAACGGCGCTGGCCACCGGCGTGATGGTGTATGCCGGACGCAAAGCTGTGGTGAACTCGGCCACGTTCGCGGCGAAATCGCTTTAAGCTTTTGGGGCGGCGAAGAGACATGCGACCGCACCTGGCCAGCCTGGTAGAGGACTGGCGGGGATCCGGGGCCGATGTCGCCGTGGTGGCGCATCGGGGCAATCGAGCCTTGTGGACCAGCTATTTGGACCTGGCTGCTCTGGCCGGACGATGTGCTGCCGGGTTACGCGACCGGGGCCTGCAACCTGGCGATCGGGTTGTGCTTTGGGGAGAGAATTCGGCGGAGTGGATCGCGGCGTTTTTTGGTTGTGTCCTCCGCGGGGTGATGGTGGTGCCGCTGGACGCGGCGGGTTCGTCTGAGTTTGCTTTACGGGTTCTTGCGGAGGTCGAACCCCGGCTGGTTTTGGGCGATCCGGCCTGCCTTGGACGTCTGGGGACCGATGCGGAGACGTTGCCGCGGTTGAACCTTCTCGAAATGGACTCCTGGACGCCTCGGGTCCCCGACTTTGCGGTGGATGCGGCGGTGACGCTGGATGCCCCGGTGCAGATCGTTTTTACCTCGGGAACCACCTCCGAACCGAAGGGTGTGGTGCACACACATCGCAATATTCTGGCGAGTGTGGGGCCGATCGAGCGGGAGATCGCGAAATACAAACGCTACGAGAGGCCGTTTCATCCGCTACGTTTTCTGCACACGCTGCCGCTGAGCCATGTATTTGGGCAGTTTATGGGCATGTGGCTGCCGCCTCTGCTGGGCGCGGAGGTGCACTTTGTGGATTCGCTGGAGCCGGCACGTCTGCTGGGGCTAATCCGCCGGGACCGCGTTTCGGTGCTGGTGGCGGTGCCGCGCATCCTGGAGCTTCTGCGGGGGGAGCTGGTGAGGCGATTTCCGGAGCTGGCCGCGACGCTTGCAGCGAGTGCGGGAATTCCGGCGTGGAAGCGGTGGTGGCGATTCCGGGCGGTGCACCGGCTGCTGGGTTTGAAGTTCTGGGCGCTGATCTGTGGCGGGGCGACGCTGCCGGCGGAGTTGGAGAG
>CAXTZL010000322.1:0-3138 GCA_964248555.1 uncultured Bryocella sp. | reverse complement strand
CCTGGTACTGGATGGGATGGCTGACCAGGTAGGCCAGCCGAACCCGCCGGGATGTCACCTTCTGCTGCATACGGCTTTTTGGGTTCTCGTCCGGGGTTCTCGGCTTGGGTTCCGGCTTGGTATCTCGTTTGGGGGTTAAGGCAGTGGATCTAGCGCAAAGTGGACGCGGCGGCCAGCGCGAAGGAGATGACACCAAGCAGGGAACCCAGGCTGCCGTTGGTGGCCGAGGCCTTCAGGCTACTGGGTGGCAGAAAGATGATGTCGTTGGGCTGCATGATGGGATCGGGGGCGCGCCCGTAGAGGACGTCCTTGATGTTCAGCGTCGAGACGGTTTTGCGTCCGTCGTTGTTGCGGATGATGTGCAGCTCGCTGTATTTTGCGTCGTATACGGGGCCGCCGACGATTGCGGAGACCTGGGTCAGGGTAAGCGGGCCATAGTTGGTGAGCGGTACCACGCCGGGGGTGCGAAATTCGCCCATGACGTATACCACGCCGATACGCGAGACGATGACGGTGTCGCCGGGAAAGGTTGGGACGTTGGCGGCGGCGCTGTGCAGGGGGTCGTTGCCGAGGTCGACCGTGAGGGGCTGCGCCTGGCCGGGGCGAAGAATGGTGACGGAGCGGCTGGCACTTGGGGGCAAGCCGCCGCCCAGCGCGAGGACGGCGTACAGGCTGCGCGAGCCGACCACGGGAACGACGGCATGCAACTCCCCGGCGAGGGTGACCACGGAGTCAGGTCCTTCGGCGATTTGCAGAATGACCTGGGGGCTGCGATACATGCCGGCGGTTTCGAGCCTGGTGGCGATGGTTTGTTCTGCCGTGTTGACGCTCAGGCCGTCCAGGTTCACTGTGCCGATCAGAGGAAGCAGAACGGTGCCATCGGTGGCGACCCGCGCCGAGACCGCGTAGTCCGGATCCCCGAAGAGATGGATGGACAGCAGGTCTCCGGTGTGTAGAAAGGTCTCCGGCGTGACGGGATAGAGCAGCTTGCGGTCTTCCGTAACAGGCGCGGCGTTGCCGTGATCGACGGCCGTGGCCGGACCGTTGTACTGGGCCACCGCCATGAGAGGAGAGATTGCCACGCAGGCCAGCGCCAACAGGCGACGCAACCGGCGCAGCGTCTGGCGGCTGTCTGGGTACCGGGGGACGTTCGTCATACGTGCGAGGCTCCTGAAGAGGTGGGCTGCGGGATCGGCGGTTTCTGGCTAGGGATTTGCGTCTGTGCCTGGGTTTGGGTTTCCCAGGCTTTGCTGTCGTTGCCGCCGGAGCCGTAGCCGGCATAGCCCGCGTAGCCGTAGTAGGAGTAGTACTCGGGCGAGGTGAGATCGACGGCGTTCAAGGCCAAACCGGCGAGCCGGCCGCCCGAGCGAACCAGCAGGTCGCGCGCCCGTTGCACGGCGTGCTTGGTGGACTTGCCGTAGCGCACGATCAGAACCACGGCGTCGGCCTCGCGTGCCAGCACGACGCTGTCAGTGACGGAAAGCAGCGGCGGCGAATCCATGACGATGTGGGTGTAAAGACCGCGGGCCTGTTGCAGCAGCTGGCGCATGGTGTCGGAGCCGAGCATTTCGGTGGGGAACGGCGGTACGGGACCGCTGGCTAAAACGTCAAGGGAGGGAAGTTCTTTTACGGTCTGTACGGCGTCTTTCAGTTCCACGCTGCCGGTGAGGACGGAGGTAAGGCCGAATTTGCCGTTCAGTCCGAAGCGGTGGTGCACCGTGGGGCGGCGGAGGTCGGCATCGATCAGCAGAACGCGTACGCCGCGCTGGGCCAGTACGGCGGCGAGATTGAGCGAGGCTGTCGTTTTGCCCTCGGAGGGCGTGGCGCTGGTGAGCAGGAGCACCTGGGGCTCGCGACCGGCGACGGAGAGCAGAAGCGAGGTGCGGAGGGAGCGAAAGGCTTCGGCGAACTGTGACTTCGGACTCGACAGCACGACAAGATTGCGTTGGGTGGAGCTAAGCAGGGCCGGGTCAGAGGAGCGGCGCGCTTTCGGGATGAGGGCGAGCGAGGGGAGGCCGGAGATGGTCTCGATTTCTGCAACACTGCTGAGGCTGGTGTCGAGACTTTCGAGAACAAAAGCCAGAACCAGACCGAGGCCGAGAGCGACGAGGAAATCGACCAGAATCATCGTGGTTCTGGACTCGAGCGAAGGCCCGATGGGCGGAACGGCGTTGTCGACCACATCGACTTCCTGCGATTCCAGGCCGGCCTGTACCCCGGCGGTACGCAGACGTTGCAGGAGGCCCTCATACAGGGTGCGCTGGGAGTCGAATTCGCGCTGGCGGAGGGTGTACTCGACGAGGTCGTCACGCAGCTTATAGGCGTTGGCCTTGGCGGACTCGAGCGCACCCCGCGTCTGGGTTTCATTGGCCCGGGCGGCGACAAGATCCTGCCTGGCCTGGGTGAGAACGCGCGTTTGCTCGGTGTCGACCTGGCGGTTCAATTCGGCAATTTGCGCACGCAGGGCTTTTTCACGCGGCAGGTTGGGCCCGGCGCTGGTGTCGGTTGCCGCCAATTGGGCCTGCAGGGTGTCGCGCTGCGTGCGCAGGGTGTTCAGGCTCTGGCTGGAGGTTCCCGTTGCGTTGCCGATTGAAGCATCGAGCGCATTGGGGTCGGTGCCGTTGAGCGCGCGCACGCGGGACTCGACCAGGATGCGGTTGATCTGGGCCTGGCCGGCGGCGCGGGTGAGGTCATCAATGCTGGTCGTGATTTCGTTGTGGCTCGTATCGAAACCGAGCACGCCCAGGCGCTTGCCCATGTCGATCATCTGCGCCTGGGAGGTTTCTACCTGCTGCTTGAGATCGCCGAGCTGATTCGAGAGCCAGTTGGAAACGAGCTTGGTGGCATCGTAGCGGGACTGGAAGCTGCGCTGGATGTACTCCTTCACAAGCTTGTTGACGATGTCCGCGGACAGCTTCGGGTTCAGCGTTCGGCAGGTGATGCGGACGACGTCGGTCTTGGGAATGGGGGTGACCTCAATGGCGCCCTGCAGGGTGCTGAGAGCTGCCTGTCGCACGGCCGGTTCGTCCAGGCTGACATGCTTGGCCGGACGGCCGCCGATGAAATCGGGGTTGTTGGGCAGGTCGAGATCGCGGGCCACGGTGAGCAGAAGGCTGTCGCTCTTCAGGATGGCGGTCT
>CAXTZL010000321.1:0-3167 GCA_964248555.1 uncultured Bryocella sp. | reverse complement strand
GCCTGCATCCAGCCTTCCGAAGATCGGGCAACTGTGCCTCGGTTCCCTGCTGTTCTGTCGAGACCCCAGCGTAGCCGATCACCATAGAATCACGCCTAGCACAAACGTCGGCTCGGACAGTATGATTCTGAGGAGAGATATGCTACCGTTTTGACCGCGAAAGCTCGCTCAATTTCGGAGCTGCGGAAGCTGTGTTACCTTCAGTCGTGTTGAAAAACTCGCTTTTTCGCAGACCACTTAAAACTCGCCGCACGAGGATGCCCTAGACGCTCCGTTTGGGAAATCGGCGAGCCTCAGACATCCTCCATTTCGACCCTCGACGGTGAAGCAAGTAGTTTTTCAGCACCATTGTTTATTTGTGCGGACATGGATTGCGACCGTCCTCGATCTAATTGGGCTTGCTGTTCTTGTGCGGTTATGCGAGTCGCTCCCGTTCTCCTCCTGCTCTCCCTCAGTCAGCCGTTCTACGGCCAGAACGGCACTAACGTTCCCAGCTCGACTGCCCAGGACAATGCAGCTCTGACCACCATGTACAGCACCGATCAAAAAGCCCGCGAAGGTAACCATATCGATTGGAGGCAGCTAGCCAGGGACGATGAACAGCGGAGGAAGGATCTGCGGTAGATGTTGGCTGGCGGGCAGGTTCGCACCGGCACCGACTACTACCACGCAGCCCTCACATTTCAGCACGGTCAGGATCCTGACGATCACCTACTCGCCCACGTGCCTTCGATGAATGCGGTTGCTATGGGCAGCAAAGAGGCTAAGTGGTTCTCAGCCGCTACTTAGACAGGTACTTGCTTTCAATTTGGCAACCTCAAGTGTTCGGAACTCAGTTCCATGGTGGCTATGGCTTTGGTCACATGACCCACGACAGGATCAATCCTGCAATCGTGAGTGATCCTATGCGAACCGCCACGTGCGTGACTTCGTCAGCCCAGCAAGACAAGGTGCTCGATACCGTCAACCACGGCGGAACCTTCGGGAGCACTCAAACCAAGGATGTTCAGTGTAAGTAGGTAGGTCCTCAATGACTTTGGGATGGCATGAGTCATCGCACAGCGTTCTCCTCGAAAGCTTAACGTCTTCGTTTGTACGGAAAGGCCCGACATTCGGGTTGTCGATTTAGCTATGATAGGCGAAGCACACTCGTCGTGATAAAGGCGAGAGTGGTCTTCCATGTCCTTGCCTTACCCAAGGACTACCAAATAAAACGATTGCATGCACCAGCTCGTTGCCAGCGCAGTAGCTCTTCTTGCCTCCACAATGGTCTGGGCGCAGTCAGGAGCAACTGCGTCACTAGACCAACAACAGACAAGGGGAAACGCTGGCAGTGCTCAGGTGGTGCAGCCTGGGCCGCGAATAAGCCCGCAGCTCACTCCTTCTGAGGAATTGAAGTCGGCTATGATCCCCTTTGATCAGGCCAGACGGCAACCTGATGATCTCACTGAGGCAGATGTGTTGGCCCTCAGGGTCGGACGGAATCAGGCGGCTCCGGCTTGCGTCCGAATCCATGCTGATGGAACTGCGAACATTGCTCCGGCTGAGCTACTCGCCTTATCCCGTCTGTGCCTGTTTGGTCATCAGTTTCTGCAAGCCCGGAACGCAGCGACGCAGTATCTGCAGCTTGAGCTAGAACCTGATAGACGTACCGCTAAGGAGTTACTGACGCAGGCCTTTCTCGGACTTCACGACACCAGCAATGCAGCCGTTCAGGTTCGTTCACTTCTGGGTGAGACGACCTATGATGCGAGCCTGCACACTCTTCTCATGCAGGTAATCGGCACTGGAGCTCTACGGCAGGGCGACTGGCTGCACCTTACCGATGATCTTTGTGCAGCTGAAATCAGCGATAGTCTGAAGCAACTCGAAGCGGGCACCGGTTTCCCAGGAGCAGACGCATCTTCACCAGGTCAGCTTTACCGTGACACGCTTACCTGCGTTCGAGTCATAGCCCTCGTGCATGATCCTGTCAGTACATCCACACTTGCCCGAGCTCGTGATCTTCCATCCTCTCCAGGATGGCACGCTTCCGCGGAGCAGCTACCCATGCAGATGGCGTTGGAGCGTTTCGACTTAGAACAGAAGCAGAGTCCCGTGCTGCGAATCGATGCCAAGAAGATTGGCAGGTCAGGCCCAGAGACACCCCGGTTGCTTGACCTGCAACACGGCTCCTTTCTGCTTGTGCCTTCTACTTTGTGGGCGGCAGATACAGCACGCCTTGTCTCCGATCTCGTTTCTGCGGCTCCCTCTCTGCCCATCTACCTGCTCACGAGTTGGGCTGCCAACACCGGAGGCCGTGATCAACCTGACCCGCAGACTCTCGCAGGTCTTAGGGGTCTGGCAGCACAGATTCCATCACGGGTTTCCGTCCTTATCGTGCCGGATCAGATCCTGAAGCAATTCCATATCGACGTTTACCCTGCAGCAATCACAGGAATTGATGGCACGGTAAAGCTCGACACGGCTCTGGATAGTGAAACCGCTGAACGTATGACTCTTATTCCCCTCGGCTTTGTAAAAGTGCCACCCGCCGCCCCTCGCACAGCAAGCCCGAAACCATAGCCGCCAATGAACTCACCGGGTGCTGCTGAGGAAAGTTCGCGCCGTACTAGACTGTCAATAATCTTCGTTTGTGGAGAGTGGAGGGCCGTGTCTGAAGTGTGACCGACGGATCAGGTCATATACCTTCCCGCATTGAGGTGAGTGGTTTGCCCGTTCAGATATTCGCACTCAACAAGCAAACGGGCTACGTCACCGACTTCCGAAGGCCAGCCGAGCCTGCCCAGAGGCATTGTTTCGGGAGCGGTTGTGGGCATGGACGAGATCATGTCGCTTTGTACCAGGGCAGGTGCGATGGCATTCGGAGCTTGTTGAAATAGGCTCTTGTTGTCGTCTGATCTGCGGCTTGATTCGTCTTTGATGTATGCGTGGTGACGAGCGGGTTCAGGACGAGATGTTCAGTTGTGTGACGTTGGAGCAGCGTGTTCCCCAGGATCATCCTTTGCGGGAGATTCGCAAGCTGACAGATGCGGTTCTTGTCTCGCTGAACGATGCGTTCGACCTTCTGTATGCTGCGTCTGGCCGTCCATCGATTGCGCCCGAGTATGTGGGTGGCGCAGCGGTTCTTCGCCGAGGTAAACCGGCTGGCGAAGCGCTTCATGAGT
>CAXTZL010000320.1:0-3171 GCA_964248555.1 uncultured Bryocella sp. | reverse complement strand
CTCTGCCCCGCGCTCGGCATCACCATTCCCGTCGGCAAAGATTCGCTCTCCATGAAGCTTCGCTGGACCGGCTCCGGTCCCGACGGTCAGCCCGAGCAGAAGTCCGTCACCAGTCCGCTTTCGCTCATCATCTCCGGCTTCGCCCCGGTCACCGACGTTCGCCGCACCCTCACCCCCGAACTCCAGTCCGGCGAACCTTCCACCCTGCTCCTGATCGACCTCGGCGAAGGCAAAGATCGCCTCGGCGGCTCGTGCCTAGCCCAGGTCTACAATCAGACCGGCGATCAAACCCCCGACACGCCCACCCCTGCACTTCTCAAAGCCTTCTTCAACGCCGTCCAGCAGCTGAATCGCGACGGCAAACTTCTCGCCTACCATGACCGCTCCGACGGCGGCCTCTTCGTCACCCTCGCCGAGATGGCCTTCGCCGGCCGCACCGGTTTCCAGATCAATCTATCCAAGGACGCCACCGAGACTGCTTCCGCTGCGCTCCAGGCCCTGTTTTCCGAGGAGTTAGGTGCCGTCCTCCAAGTCCGCGCCCACGAAGCCGACTACGTCCTCAGTTTCCTCACGCAGGCCGGCGTGCCCGTCCGCCCCATCGGCCACCCGATGCCCGGTAACGAACTCACCTTCACCACCGCCGGTCAGGAAATCTACCGCGCCCAACGCACCACCCTGCACCGCCTCTGGTCTGAAACCAGCTACGGTATCGCCAGCCTCCGCGACAACCCCGCCTCCGCCCAGAGTGAGTTCGACCTCCTACTCGACCCCGATCGCCCCGGCCTCAGCGTCCAACTTCCCTTCGACCTCACAGAGCGCGTGTCGGCCCCTTATCTCAACCTAGCCAAACCCCGCGTGGCCATCCTCCGCGAACAGGGCGTCAACGGCCAGAACGAGATGGCCTGCGCCTTCGACCGCGCCGGCTTCACCCCCGTCGACGTCCACATGAGCGATCTTCTAGCCGGCCGCCACACCCTCACCGACTTCAAAGGCCTCGCCGCCTGTGGTGGTTTCAGCTACGGCGACGTCCTCGGCGCAGGTTCCGGCTGGGCCAAAACCATCCTCTTCAACGAAGCCCTCCGCACGCAGTTCGCCGCCTTTTTCGCCCGCCCCGACACCTTCTCGCTCGGCATCTGCAATGGCTGCCAGATGATGGCGCAACTCGCCGAAATTATCCCCGGAGCCGACGCCTGGCCGCGCTTTGAACGCAACGTCTCCACCCGCTTCGAAGCCCGCCTCTGCATGACCGAAATCCCCGCTACGAACTCCCTGTTTCTCAAAGACATGGCCGGCGCCCGGATGCCCGTTGTGGTCGCCCATGGCGAAGGCCACGCCAGCCAGACCCCACCCTCCGACCTCATAGCCCTTCGCTACATCGACGGTTTCGGCCGCCCTACGCAAACCTACCCTCTCAACCCCAGCGGCTCCCCCGCCGGCACCGCCGGAGTCACCAGCGCCGACGGCCGCGCGCTCATACTCATGCCCCACCCCGAACGCATCTTCTTAGCCGAACAAAACACCTGGACCCGCCGCCTCCCTGCAAGCCCATGGCAACGCCTCTTCGACAACGCCCGCAAATGGGTCGGCTAGGCGAAGCATTGCTACAAGCCGCCACATTGCCGCCCCACCTATGGCATAATGTCATTAGGAGTACACCATGGCAGCCGCTGCAATCATTGATTGGCTAGGAGCAGAGTCGGGGAACGACTATGATCTGGCTCAGAATGTGCGTCATGGGCTTGCCCTCGAGACGCAGAACAGCCTGCTGGCGCACGGGATGACGCGCGATGAGTTCTATCGCATCGTGATCCCGCAACGTACCTTTCGGCATCGGACGGAGCGCCGCAACCGGGGTCTGCAGGAAGTTCTCAGCCCTGAGGAATCCGACAAGGCCGTGCGCGCTGCCCGCATCTTGGTCCTTGCCGAGCGGGTCTTCGCCGAACGGGAAAAGGCGCTGTCCTGGATGCGCCAGCCGAAGAAGCGCTTTCGTGGCGACACGCCCATGACCATGCTGGAAACCGAAACCGGCGCGCGGCTGGTAGAGCAATTCCTCGTTCAGGTAGACGACGGCATGTTTGCCTGATGCTGTTGTGGCGCATCAGCAACTACGCCGACCTTACCGGTGCGGGTGGCATGCTCGCCTCCGCACGCTGGCACACGGCCGGTCGGCCGATCGTGTACCTCGCCGAAACTCCTGCTGGCGCCTTGCTCGAGGTTCTCGTTCATCTGGAACTCGACGAGGCGCACCGCCCAGCCACCTACCAGCTTTTACGAATTGAGGCGCCTGACGGCATCGCCGTGCAGCGCCTCAACCCCGACTCGCTCTCCCCGGACTGGCGCACAAAAGAATCCGAAACCCAGGGCAAAGGCGACACTTGGCTCCGCACGGGCGAGACTGCCTTACTCGCCGTGCCCTCTGCCATCGTTCCGGAAACCTCCAACTGGCTGCTCAATCCACGCCACCCCGACGCCACCCACCTGCGGATTACCCACACGCTGGCCGCGCCCTTCGATGCCCGCCTGTTTTGATCCTTCCGCACGCCACGGCCCACCCCTCCCGCGATACCCTACGAAGGTGAGCCAACCCATCGACTACAAATCCGCCGGCGTGGACATCGAGGCCGGCAACGAAGCCGTCCGGCGCATGAAGCGGCACGTCGCCCGCACCCATTCGCCCGCCGTGCTCACGCAGCTCGGCGCCTTTGGTTCGCTTTTCTCGCTGAAAAGCGCAACGGAAGGCATGGCCGACCCCGTCATGGTCCAAAGTACCGACGGCTGCGGCACCAAAACCCTCGTCACCACCATGGTGAACACGCCCGAGGCGTACGAATCGCTGGGCCGTGACCTTGTCGCCGCCGTTGCCGGCGACATCGCCGTCATGGGCGCCCGCCCGCTCACCTTTCTCGACTACCTCGGCGTCCACAAGGTCGACCCCGAGATCATCGAAGCTCTCGTCCGCGGCATGAGCTCCGCCTGCGAAGAGGCCGGGATCGCCCTCGTCGGCGGAGAGACCGCCGAAATGCCCGCCGTGTACTCGGAAGGCGATCTCGACGTCGTAGGCTTCGTCACCGGCGTCGTCGACCGCTCGGAACTCCTCACTGGCAAAGACATCCAGCCCGGCGACAAGCTCTACGCCGTCAACTCCTCCGGCCTCCACACCAACGGCTACTC
>CAXTZL010000319.1:0-3181 GCA_964248555.1 uncultured Bryocella sp. | reverse complement strand
TCGGCCCGGTCCTGCACGGCGGCCCGCGCGCGATCCACCAGCTCAGTCGCCATGCGCTGCAGTCTCCTCGGCAACAGCGGAATCAGAGGACTCGGCTGCAGTCACTACCTCGGGAATAGCATCCAGCAAGCCACCATGAAGAGGGTTTCCGTTGCGTCCGCGGGGCGTCGGCAGCCCCGTCGCGGGAGGCATCATTTGCAGTTCACCAGACACCGCGATCGGAAGTGGGCGAACACCATCAAGAGTCTCCTCGCCCTCCTTAACGGCCGCTTGCGGCAAAATTTCAGTGCCGTTTTGCACATTCGCGCCTGTATTTTCCTCACCCGGGAAAGCCGGCGCTTCCGCTGGCAGGTGCCGGGGGCGCAGATGCGGGTGCTCCGGCTCCTCAGGTTCGCCCAGCGGGGGCGGAACCGGCGCGGCTGCCTCCATTGCGGCAATCTGCTTCTGCTTGTCCGCCTGTTCCGAGGCGCGGAGTTCATCTTCCATCTGCATCTTGAACTCATTGGAGGCCCGGCGAAACTCGCCAACCCACTTCCCAAGCTCACGCGCCAGCACGGGCAGCTTCTTGGGCCCAAACAGCAGAAGCGCCAACACGAACAAAAAGATACTGTCGGCAAAGCTAGGCATACGGTCTCCCATGATACGGCCTTCCGCTACCCACCACCAGCGCAGCCTCCGGAACCTGACAAGAGGCAGAGCCGCCAGCCGAACGCTGCCGAGCGGTTCTATGGAGGCCCATTCTGCTCACCCGCGGAAAACACTTCGCTCTGCGGCGCGTCCTACGGGTATCAGCGACATCCTCGGGCTCTGGTCTGCCGCGGCCGCGCACCGCCGGACGTCTGGTCGTAGCATCGGCTTGGGAGGGCAGAACGTGGAGAGAAAAACGGCCCGGCACAACATGGACAAGCTGAAAGCAGAGATCGATTCAACATCCCCGTCCCGTCCAGCCCCCCTGCACCACGCCGGTACGGCTGCCCTCCTTGCGGCGTCCCTCCTGCCGCTAACGGCCTGTGCAAACTTCTTTGTCAAGCCCGCCACGACCACCACGACCACAACGGGCTCCTCCGCAACCACCGCCGGCGACTATGCCTACGTGGCCAACAGCAGCGCAGGCAGTACCTCGCTCTCCGAGTACAACCTCAGCGCCGGCAGCCTCACCTCCCTGGGCAACATCACCCTCGGCTACATCCCTGTCGCCCTCGCCATCGCCCCGTCCAATAACTTTCTCTATGCGGCCTCCGCTCCCGGCTCGTCCAGCCCAGGTATCTTTCTCTACAGCATCGACTCGGGTGGCGCGCTCGCCGTCGCCAACAGCGGCAACGTCCTGCAGCCCGACACGGTCGCCGCCATGGCCCTCTCCCCCGACGGCAACTGGCTCTTCACCGTGAATAGCACCGGCATCACGATGAATGAGTACGCCGTGAACACCTCCACGGGCGCTCTCACCCTGTCTTCCACCATCACCCTGCCCGGCACAGGCTGCCTGCTCAGTCCCACCACCACGACGGCCCCAGCCAGCCAATCCTGCTCGGTCGCCGTCGCGCCCTCCGGAGGCTACGTAGTCGCCTCCCTCGGCACGGCGGGTGACGCCGTCCTCACCTACAGCAGCGCTTTGGGCATCACCGGCAACCGCTTCAACGTCATCGCGTCCGGCTTCTCCGCCGGCAACGCCACCGGCGACTTTTCGGTCGTTCTCGACCCCAACAACTACGCGTACATCGCTCGCACGGGCACCGTAGCGGTCTACGGAATCGGCTCCACGGTCGTCTCGGAGGGCTCTGTCAGCTACGCCGCCGGCTCCATCCCACGCGGCATCACGCTCAATAAGAGCTCCAATTACGTCTTCACGGCCAACGAGGGCACCGGCACCATCTCCAGCTTCGCCATTACCGGCAACGGTGCGCTGAGTAATGGACTTTCCGTTGCCGGCCCGGCCCACGTCTCCGCCCTCGCGGTCGACAACACCGGCCTCTACCTCATCGCCGTCGGTTACGACGCCAGCGAAGGCGTTCAGCTCTTCGCGCTGTCCTCCACCGGCGTGCTCACGGCGAAGGCGGTTGCCGCCTCCGATACCAATACGGCGCTCCCTGCGCTGGTTGCCGTGACACACTAGAGCGTGCGGGTTGGTTCCATCCGCAGCTTTTCGAGAGGCTCCTTCCACCGCCATGCAAGCCCGTTCCGCCCCAGGTCGCCCCGCCCCGCCACCTTTTTCCGATCCTCAGGCCCCCACTTTCCCCACGGGAGGGATCCTCGGCCGCGGTACCGCTCTCGCACTCCTGCTTCTGTTTCCGGCCGCCCTGGCGCTCTCCGGCTGCAACCGCGTGCGCAAAGCCGTCGTCCGGGAAGACGTCTACGTCACGGCCAAGCAGGCCTATCTTCGCGATCGCGTGGCTGCCGTCTCCAACCGGACCGGCGAAGTCACCAATGGCGAAAAGCTCCAGGTTCTGGGTCACCAGCGGCGGTTTCTCAAAGTGCGCACGCCAGGCGGAACCGAAGGCTGGATCGAGGAAAAACTTACCGCCAGCCAGGAGGTAGCCGACCAGTTTGACGGCCTCCATGGCGAACACCTCCACGATCACCCCGTGGCCAATGCCGTTACCCGCGACGAGGTCTATCTCCACCTGGCCCCCGGCCGCGAGACCCTGCACTTTTATCGCCTCCCGGAAAACGAGCCCCTCACCCTGCTGCAGCGCGCCTCCGTTCCCAAACCGGCTGCTCCCGGCGCCGCGGCAAGCGTCGGCAGACCCACGGCGGCGAAGCTGCCTGTCCGCGAAAGCGGCACCGCCCACCTTAGCGAAGAGGAGGCCGCGGCGCCCGCAGGTCCACCCCCGCCCGTCATGGAAGACTGGTGGCTGGTGCGCGACAAGGAAGGCCAGACCGGCTGGGTCTATGCCCGCATGATCGATGTCAGCGAACCTGACACCCTGTCACGCTACGCCGAAGGCCAGCGCATCGTCGGCGCCTACGTACTAACCTACGTCGACGACCCGGAATCCAACATCGTCAGCAACGGCCAGCCGGTCACCCACATTCCGGAGTACGTCACCGTGCTTTCCCCCTTCAAGGCAGGCCTGCCCTACGACTTCGACCAACTCCGCGTCTTTATCTGGAACGTCAAAAAGCATCGCTACGAAACGGCCTACCGCGAACGCAACATCGCCGGCTACCTTCCCGTGACCAT
>CAXTZL010000318.1:0-3208 GCA_964248555.1 uncultured Bryocella sp. | reverse complement strand
AGCGCCTCGGTCTGGGCGAAGACGTTGGCCATCAGGATGTCGTGGTGCTCGCCCAGGGGGTTCAGCGACTTGAAAAATCCGATGAAGTCGCAGGGGATCAGCCGTGTGCCCTGATGAATGAGCTGATAAAAGCTGTGCTGACCGTTCGTTCCGGGTTCGCCCCAATAAATCGGGCCGGTCTCCACCTTTACATGCTCACCGGCAAGCGTGACGTGCTTTCCATTCGACTCCATCGTGAGCTGCTGCAGATAAGCCGGGAAGCGCTTCAAATACTGCTCATACGGAAGCACGGCCACGGTTTCGGCACCAAAGAAATCGGTGTACCAAACCGTGAGCAAGCCGAGGAGGGCGGGCAGGTTTTGTTCAAGCGGCGTCGTGCGAAAGTGCAAGTCCATGGCGTGAAAACCGGCGAGCATGTCACGAAAGCCGTTAGGGCCGATCGCGATCATTGTCGAGAGCCCGATGGCGGAGTCCATGGAGTAGCGGCCACCGACCCAGTCCCAGAAGCCAAACATATTCTCCGTATCGATGCCGAACTTCGCCACCTCCTTGGCGTTGGTGGAGATGGCGACGAAGTGCTTGGCGATGGCCGTCTCATCGCCGCCCAGGCCCTTCAAAGCCCACTCGCGCGCGGAGCGGGCATTGGTCATGGTTTCAAGAGTGGTGAAAGTCTTGGACGCCACAAGAAACAAGGTCTCTTCAGGTTGAAGATCGAGCACAGCTTCGGCGAAATCGGTTCCATCCACATTGGAGACAAAGCGGAAGGTCAGAGAACGGTCGGAGTAGTGCTTCAGCGCCTCGTAAGCCATGACCGGGCCAAGGTCCGAGCCGCCAATTCCAATGTTCACAACATTTTTGATCCGCTTTCCCGTATGACCAAGCCACTGACCGGAGCGGACACGATCAGAGAAGGCGCTCATCTTGTCCAGCACCTTGTGTACCTCTGGAACGACATCTTCGCCATCGACGACGATCTTTTCGTCCTTCGGGGCACGCAGGGCCACATGCAGCACGGCACGGTTTTCGGTAATGTTGATCTTTTCGCCCGTGAACATGGCCTCCGTTCGGCCTCGCAGGTTGACAGCCTCCGCAAGGGCCTTCAGCAGCTCCAGCGTCTTCTCGTCGATGCGGTTCTTGGAATAATCCAACAGAAGACCTTCGGCCTCCAGGGTGAACTTTGGGCCACGCTTCGGATCTTTGACGAAAAGGTCTTTGAGGGTGGTGCTCTTCATCTCGTCGGCGTGCGCCTGTAGGTCCTTCCAGGCCTGGAGGTCGGTGAGGGGTGTGGCGTTCTGGCTTATCGGCGGCGCTGTTTGGGGCATATATCGTCTCCCGTCAGATCTTTCCCTTCCGAGGGTAAATGAACGGTGTGACACCGGGGGAGCCAGGGCGGGAAGCCGCTGACCTCCGCTTGTGCGGATCAACAAGAGCACGAGGTAGTCGCTCGCACCGGAGCCGCGTCCAACGCTTCGAGGTGGCAACGAAGCGGAAGTCGGATAGGCCATTTGACCCGAGGTGGCGTTTGACATCGCGTCGCGCTGTTCTTGCGGGGCTGTTTAGCTCGAGTGTCCTGGCATGCGCCGGTTGTGATGGTTTTTTTGTCAGCAGCTCCACGGCAACAACCTTGACCAGCTCCGCAACAACGGCGACGACCGGGGCTTCCGTGACCCTCACGGCCAAGGTGGTGAACGCGTCGGCCACAGGAACGGTGACCTTCTACGATGGCACCACGGAACTCGGCACAGGAACACTGACTTCCGGCACAGCGACCTACACCACCACGTCCCTGGGTGAGGGATCCCATTCCCTTACTGCTATCTATGGCGGCGATACAACGTTTCACACCAGCACCTCTGCCGCGGTCACGGTCATCATCAGCTCTGCCCTGATCGCGACTACGACCGCACTCGCCGCCTCTGCAACGAGCACCAGCGCCGGTATGTCTGTGCTGCTCACGGACACGATCTCCGCCAGTGCGGCAACGGGCACAGTGCAGTTCTTTGACGGCATTACCCAGATCGGTGTCGGAACCGTCCTTTCGGCCGTAGCGATGTTCACTACAACGACGCTTGCTGTTGGAACGCACACCTTGACGGCGATCTATGTCGGGGATAGCAGCTATTCCACAAGCACATCAGGAGTGCTCACCGTCACCATCAGCTAAGAACCGGGACGGCCAAATCGCCCTCACCTTGGCGAGACCCGGCACGGACGTGCCGATTAACAGATTGCCAAAACGGCCGAACTGATTGCATACCTACGCCGTACAGGGCTCTCTATAGACTGCCTGCGTTACGTAACATGCCGCCATCAATGAAGTGAGTGCTTCCGGTGACATAGGACGCATCGTCCGAGGCGAGATAGACCGCCATTTGGCCGACCTCCTCAGGCTTGCCCCAACGGCCCATGGGGATTTCGGCAAGAACGGCGTCGTTGAGCTTCTTATCGCTCTCCACATCCGCGTCGATCGGAGTGAAAATGGCACCGGGACCGATGTTGTTCACTGTGATCCCGTGCGGCGCAAGCTCCACCGCGATCGTGCGCATCAGCATGCGCAAGGCCCCTTTGCTGGCACAGTAGGGCGCATTGGTCGGCATGGGAAGGTCTTCGTGGATCGAGGAAATGTTGATGATGCGGCCACCTTTGCCCTGAAGGATCATCTGCTTGGCAGCTGCTTGCGAGCAGAGAAAAGGTCCGGTGGCGTTCACCGCGATGATTTTGTTCCATTCCTCAAGCGGGTAATCAACAAAGGAGAACTTCTTCTCGATACCCGCATTGTTCACGAAGATATCGAGCTGAGCGAAATTTTGGACGGTTTGCTCGATAAGGCTGGCCACATCCTTTGGATTGGAGATGTCGGCGTCAATTCCCAGCCCGCGTCCACCCATGGCCTTGATCTGGTCCAGGCTGTCCTGTGCAATGGAGGCATTGCCCACGTAATCCACCACGACAGCGGCACCCTCTTTCGCCAGCGCCAGCGCGATGCCCTGGCCAATCCCCGTACCCGCACCTGTAACAATTGCAACCTTGCCTTCGAGTCTCACGTGAACAACCTCGAGCCCTGAGATGCGGGTGGGGACAGATCGGGTTGGGGGCATAGCGGAAATGCTTGTGGGTGGTTCTTGCGTGCCGGCTACTTGGTGCTACACTAGTGGAGATCGAAGGAAACTGATCTGGTCTTCTTGCAAGCGTCGGCAATTCGCACCTC
>CAXTZL010000317.1:0-3277 GCA_964248555.1 uncultured Bryocella sp. | reverse complement strand
ACCGATCCACCCGAGATGTCGCCGGTGATGAACTACGCCGCCAGCCCCACCCTGCGCCGCAAGCTCTACCTCCAGTACAACGATCGCGGCTACCCGGAGAACAGCCAGGTCCTGCTGGACCTGCTCGCAGCGCGCGAGGAGATGTCGGAGGTTCTGGGCTTTCGCAGCTGGGCCGATCTGGCAACCGTGGACCAGATGATGGGCTCGGCGGAGAACATGCGCCGCTTCCTCGGCGAGGTTGAGCAGGCTGCCCACGGCAACGCCGAAAGGGAGTGGACCGAGCTGGAGGAGTTCGTCCGGGAACGCGATCCGAACGCACTCCCGCTCACCCTCAGCGACGCCCGCTTCTGGGAAGAGCAGTTCCGCCGCGCGCACTACGACTTTGACTCCCAGAGCGTTCGCCCATACTTTCCCTACGCGCAGGTGGAAGCCGGTGTCCTGGCGACCGCCGGCAAGCTGTTTGGTGTCCGTTTCGAGCGCAACAGCGAGGCTTCCGTTTGGGACTCTTCTGTCTCTGCCTTCGACGTCTACGACGCAGGCTCGGTCGAAACAGAGCCCGGAGTGATTGGCCGCATTTATCTGGACATGCATCCGCGCGAGGGCAAGAGCAAGTGGTTCTCCGAGTGCTCCCTGGTCGGAGGCGTCTCGGGCCGCAACATCCCCGAAGCCTCGCTGGTCTGCAACTTCCCGCAACCTACCGCAACGGATGCGGGCCTCATGCAGTACGCCGATGTGGTCACCTACTTCCATGAGTTCGGCCACCTGATGCACGAGGTTCTGGGCGGCCGCCAGCGATGGGCCGGTCAGAGCGGCATCGCCACTGAGGGAGACTTCGTCGAGGTCCCTTCACAAATGCTGGAAGAGTTCTTTGAGGACGCCGACCTGCTGCGTACCTTTGCGCGACACGTAGAAACTGGTGAAGCGATCCCCTACGAAATCGTCGCCCGCATGACGAAAGCCAGTGCCCACGGCCGTGCCCTCTCCACCATGACACAGGTTATGTACGCCACCTACTCGATGGAAACGCACGATCGCCGGGCAGCGGAACTGGATCTGGATACGCTGCTGCAGGAAGGCTACAGCCGGTTTTCTCGCTACGAGTTCGTGGATGGTAACCGCATGTACGCCGCCTTCACCCACCTCGTTGGCTACACCTCGAACTACTACACCTATCTCTACGACAAGGTAATGGCCCTGGAGTTCTTCCGCCAGTTCGGCACGGCAACTGGCAGCGGTCTCCTGAGCGAGGAGACAGGCAGACGCTACCGCCGTGACGTGCTGGAACCGGGCGGCTCCAAACCAGCCCGGACACTCGTCAAGACCTTTCTGGGCAAGGAACACGTAGGCATGCAAGCCTTCACAGAATGGCTCGGCCAGGAGGACACTGCTGCCTAAGGCTGTCGATTAGCCCAGAGCCTCCATCACTGCCTGCCGCATGGCCTCAAGAGGCGCAGGCATGCCGGTCCACAGTTCAAATTGCCGGGCTCCCTGGTGCAGAAACATCTCCACCCCATGCAGAACGACTTTACCCTGCTCCCTTGCGGTCCGGATCAGATCCGTTTCGAGAGGGTTGTAGACAAGGTCGAACACAAGATCGGCCGGGAGTTCTCCTCGCGGGAGAGGTAATGCAGCCGCGCTTTGACGCATACCGGCCGGTGTGGCGTTGATCAGGGCGTCGAACCGAGGCACCTGCCTGAGCTCATCCGGCCGGAAGGCTTGGGCACCGGCTTGCCCGGCGAGGGTGGCGGCGGTACTGTAGGTGCGGTTTACGATTGAAACCTTCGCACCCGCGTCCACGCAGGCGAAGACTGCGGCCCGGGCAGCACCACCCGCACCGAGCACCAGAATTCGGGCACCCTCGAGGGCAAGATGCTGCCGTAGCGGCACCGAGATCCCGGCTGCGTCCGTGTTGAAGCCGGAGAAAGAGCCGTCCTGCTCCCGGCGCACGGTGTTTACAGCGCCGATTCGCTCGGCGAGTGGGTCGACGTGGTCCAGGAGCCAAAATATGCTCTGTTTCAGCGGCATGGTGACGCTGAAACCAGCCAGCGGAAGTCGGCGAGCCAGGGCGAGCAAATCCTCGGCGTCTCCGGTAAGCAGTGGAAGGTAGCTGGCGTCTACTCCCGCGGCTCGAAATGCCGTATTGAGCATGACGGGGGAAAGCGAGGAGCGGATTGGCTCACCTGCCACCCCATAAATCCTGGATGCCCTGCCCAGGGCAGGCGCACGGTATAGATCCCGGAGCACGGGTGCGGTGATCTGACCCGGTGCGGTGGCCTCCTCCGGCGTACCCGCCGCGAAGGTGAAGGCGGAGCCGGCACGCAGCCCGAGAATGCGTGAAGGTGCGCCGGCCTCACCCATGCAAAGCGCGACCAAGCGGAAGGGTTGTGACGATGATGTCTCCAGCTGCGCAAGCAGGTTCAGGTTGTCCGTCAACGCCGAAGCGGTTGGGACCAGCTTGGCAAAGTCGGGAGCGAAGGGCCGCATGCGATTGAGAACCGCCGACAGATCTCCCATGCGCTCGAAGTCGTGCCAGCTCAGCAAAGCCAGCGCGCCCACTTCGCGCAGGGGCTGCAGAGCCGCTGGACCGAGGGCCTCGGCTGATTCGAGGGAAAGATCAACCATTTTGCAACCGGCCGCTGCGGCCTGTACCAGGATCTCCCGCTCGACGTGCGGCGTGCCGTGGAAGCGGCCACCGCTCTCCGTTCGCCGACATGTTGCAAGAAAAATCGCAGAGGGCTGCTCCCGGATGTATTTGCACAGGACAGGCAAGGCCGCAACAGGGTCGGCCAGGTAATCGAGCCGCAGCTCCTGGAAGGTGAAGTCGGGCAGGAGCGGGGCGGAGTGGGCAATCAGCGCCTCGGGTGTCGTCTGCGCTACCGGAACGCAAAGAAGCGGTAGCGGGGCCGTGTGGTCGGGTTTTGGAGAATTCTGCATGGTCGTGGCGAATCCTACCGTCCTGGAGGACGCGGTGCAACCAGACTTCGCGTAAACGGCGGCCCGGACTTGAGCATCCCTCCAACGATCGAGCGAGCCTGAGGCTGGTCTGAGCATTGAAGTGGATCGACGAAATTCAGATTTACGTAGAAAGTTCTATCAATCCATACAACTTTCTCCTGTGTACGGCGTCTATACCTTTAACTGAGAGGCATTCCTTACTGTCCCACCTTTTGTAGATCTTCTTCTTTTCGTCCTTCTTGGACACCCCTCCCACCTCCCCCGTAATTCCCACCTTTAAAGCCTCTCAAGGCCCGCTGGAAAGCGGGCCATCTCTCTTTTG
>CAXTZL010000316.1:0-3323 GCA_964248555.1 uncultured Bryocella sp. | reverse complement strand
GGTCGCAAACCGACTTCGCCGAAGCCCACTGGTTCGGCTGCGCCTACCTCATCACGTCTGTGGAGGGCAACAAGGAGACTGGCCAGTCAAAAACGACCAACAGCTTCCTGCTCACCGGCACCACCGAGGACAACAAGGCTTTCGCCAACCAGACCCTCGAACTGATCTCGGGCTGAACGTTAAGCACGGTCGAGCGATAGAAGAAATCTACCCGTGCGCATCGCACGCCCGGGCCAAATATCGTAGTGCTGGCAGGGCAAGACCTCGGTGTCCATGTGCCAGGGAAGCTTGGCTTCTATTTCGCTTATCTGTCTCGGCCTCGCGGCCTCCGGAACCGCCGAGGCCGGCTTTCTGCGCCATCGGGCGATTCCCCGGCATCATACTCGAACGATGAGAATTCACATCCCCACCCCGCTGCGCGCCTACACCGATGGTCAGGAGACCGTAGTCGCCAACGGGACGACCGTCGCCGTCGGCCTCGACAACCTCACCCGCGCCTATCCTGCCCTCAAGCAGCACCTTTTCACCCCCGAAGGTAAGCTGCGTTCCTTCGTCAACATCTACATCGGCGATGAGGACATGCGCTACCTGCCCGAAAAGGAAGAAACACCCGTCGCCGACGCCGCCGATGTCACCATCATTCCGTCGATCGCCGGCGGTTGTCGCTAGCGAAAACTGCCTCACCCTACGCTGCTCTCCTCACTTGCTGAAGATATAGAGTTGCACCCCGTGCCTCGGCACGCTGATCACCTGCGCGCCCGACAGGTGTCCTAGATCCTTGTCTGCCCACACGTCCCGCACGCGCGCCCCCTGCGGAAACCCGATCGCCGCCAAATCCACAGGAACGTCACGGCGCTGCCACTGCGCGTTCACCAGCCCAATTGCTGTCCGTCCGCCGCTTAAGGGCTTCCGCCAAAGGCTGAAATCGCCATCCTGCCAGATGCGCTCGGCCTCCTTACCCAGCGGATCCTGGTCGATCGCAATCACCTCCCGGTTGAGCAGCAAACTCCGGTCCTGTTCGGACATCTTGCTCAGGTCATTGCCCGCCAGCAACGGCGCCCCCAGCAGCGCCCACAGCGTCATGTGGGTTTTGTACTCGTCGTAGTTCATGCCGCCGTTGCCGATCTCCAGCATGTCCGGATCGTTCCAGTGGCCGGGTCCGGCAAACCGCCCCAGCCCTACCTGACCGTACGCGATCTCCATCATCCGGCTATAGGTGTCGTTGATATCGTCGGTCGTGCGCCACATCTGCGCATTCACTCCGGGGCCGAACTTCCCGGGCTCATCCACACCGTACTCGCACAGGCTGTACAGAATCGGCCGTCCCGTCGCTTTTAACGCATCACCCATCGTCCGATAGGCGGCCACCATCAGCTTGTACGGCGCCATCGGGTCTTCCGGATGCTGCCGTTTCGACTCCGCCATGTTGTCGTCAAACGAACACAGGTCGTATTTCAGAAAATCCACGCCCCACTGCGCATACATTTGCGCATCCTGCGCCTCATGCCCAAAGCTGCCCTCATACCCTCCGCAGGTCTTGCGCCCGGGCGAGGAATAAATTCCGAACTTCAGCCCCTTCGAGTGAATGTAGTCCGCCAGCGCCTTCATATCCGGAAACCGGCTGTTGGTGTGCAGCACTCCCTGCGCATCGCGCTGCCCTTCCCACGTATCGTCGAGATTCACATACGTATATCCCGCCTCGCGCATGCCCGTGCTCACCATCTGGTCGGCGGCCGAACGCACGTCCGCGTCCGTGACCTTGCTCGCAAAGTGATTCCAGCTGTTCCATCCCATCGGAGGGCGGGCCGCCAGCGGCGTCTGCGCGGCGGACGGCAAAATCAGGATCAGCGCACAGGCAAAACGTAGGGGCGTTGAGAAAACTTGTCTGATCATCATCTTTGAAATGGAAGACCTCATTCGCAAGCACTCTACCACCCGCCACCGGTCCAGGTCTCGTGTGATGATCACCTCCGACTGTGCCGGCAACTCGGCAAAGCCAATCCAGCGAATCCGAAGCGCCGCCGCCCGCATCTTCTTGTGGTGACCTCTATGTCAGCCACTTTAGAAGCACCCGCCGCTCTGCCCAAACTCTCCAACGAAGAGATCGCTCGCTACTCCCGCCACCTCATCCTCCCCGAGGTCGGCATGGAAGGCCAGCAAAAGCTCAAGGGCGCCAAGGTTCTCTGCGTCGGCACCGGCGGTCTCGGCGCGCCGCTCGCGCTCTATCTCGCCGCCGCGGGCGTGGGCACCATCGGTCTCGTCGACTTCGACACCGTCGACGAATCCAACCTCCAGCGCCAGATCATCCACTCGCAGTCCACCGTGGGCATGCTCAAGGTCGACTCCGCCGAGGTTATGCTCAAGGGCCTGAACAAGAACACGAACATCGTCAAGCACAACACGATGCTCACCTCGGCCAACGCTCTCGAGATCTTCCGCGAGTACGACGTCATCGCCGACGGCACCGACAACTTTCAGACCCGCTACCTCGTCAACGACGCCTGCGTGCTCACCGGCAAGCCCAACGCCTACGGCAGCATCTTCCGCTTTGAAGGCCAGGCCTCCGTCTTCGCCACCGAAGAAGGCCCCTGCTATCGCTGCCTCTACCCCGAACCTCCACCGCCGGGCCTTGTTCCCAGCTGCGCCGAAGGCGGTGTGCTCGGCATCCTCCCCGGTCTCGTCGGCGTCATCCAGGCTACAGAGGTCATCAAGCTCATCCTCGGCATCGGTGAGCCACTGATCGGCCGCTTGCTCCTCGTCGACGCCCTCGGTATGCAGTTCCGCACCTTGAAGCTGCGCAAAAATCCCGACTGCCCCGCCTGCGGCACCCACGAGATCAGGGAATTGATCGACTACGACCAGTTCTGCGGCATTCAAAAACCCACCCAAAGCGGCCCACTCGAGGTCAGCTCGCACGGCGTTACGCTCCAGGGCGCGCAGGAAATCGAAGGCATCCCTCAAATCTCCGTCGAGCAACTCAAATCCCGCATCGAGAACGGCGACAAGCCCTTCGTCCTCGACGTCCGCGAGCCCCACGAGTACGCCATTGTCAACCTCGGCGCTCCACTCATTCCGGTTGGCCAGATTGGTCAACGGCTCCACGAATTGCCTGCCAGCAAAGACACCGAGATCGTCGTCCATTGCAAAACAGGCGGCCGCAGCCAGAAAGCCGCCCAGGAACTCAAGGCAAACGGCTATACGAACGTGAAAAACCTGGCAGGCGGCATCACCGCATGGGCCGATAAAACCGACCCGTCTATGCCCAAGTACTAGGCGGTATCCACATATAGTCTTTGCCGCGGTGCCCTTCTTTGTTGCACTGA
>CAXTZL010000315.1:0-3358 GCA_964248555.1 uncultured Bryocella sp. | reverse complement strand
TTATCCCCGCTGCGGTGAGTCTGAAGGTACGGAAGTGAGGCGCGGCTGTCAACTCGAGGCTGGACCGGGACCGCAGATAGGCGCCAAAACTACACTTGCCCCATGAGAGAACTTCCCTATTCCGTTCTGGATGTTTTTGCCGAGCATGCGCTTGAGGGCAATCCCCTTGCGGTGTTTCACGACGGCCGGGGGCTCAGCGCTGCGGAGATGCAGGCGCTGGCGCGCGAGACCAACCTTTCCGAGACGACCTTTGTGCTGCCGGCGGAGGATCCTGAGACCGATCGCCGCGACGGGGTGCGCGTCCGCATTTTCACGACCCAGGAGGAGTTGCCCTTTGCCGGCCATCCCACGCTGGGCACGGCGGCCTGGCTCCGGGCGCACCATCCGCCGGTGAAGGGAGCCGACGAGGTGGTCCTGCAAATGCAGGCCGGGCCGATTCCGGTGCGCTTCGAGACCGGGGAAGACGGCCGGGCAGGCGTGTACGGCGAAATGCGCCAGCGTGATCCCGAGTTTGGTGCGGAATACGACCCCGCCACGATTGCCACGATCCTTGGTCTGCCGAAGAGCGATCTGCTGCCCGGCTACGCGCCGCAGACGGTCTCGACAGGCAACGCCTTCTGCATCGTCGCCCTGCGGTCCGTGGAGGCCCTCAGCGAGCTGGCCATTCCGCAGCGCGAGGCCTCTGTCTGGCTTCGGCAGCGCGGGATCCGCTGGTTCTACTGCATCGCGCCTGAGACGCCTGCCGGCGGCGGCAGCGAAGCGGCTATCTGGCGGGCCCGCATGCAGTGGTACGGCGGCGAGGACCCCGCGACCGGCTCAGCAGCAGGTCCGTGCATTGCCTGGCTGGTCCGCACGGGGCTGGCCGCTTCGGAGCGGCCTGTCGTGCTGCGACAGGGGGTGGAGATGCTGCGACCGAGCCGGCTCATGGTCCGGGCTACACGTTCCGGGGGACGGATCACTGACACTTTTGTGGGAGGACGCACAGTCTTTGTGGCATCGGGACGGTTTTCCCTGCCCGACTGAAAGGGTTATACACAGCCGGGGGAACCCGCAAAGTCAATAGCACCAACGGATGGAAGAGATCGGTGGATTGGGGGATACGAAAGCGGTGAATTCTCGCTTAATTTTCGGGTTGCCGCCCGGCGCCTGGCTCCGTATGCTCAGGCAATCACGTCAGGAAACGAAACGGTAAACCCAACGCTTCCCAGACGATAAAGCTCACAGTCCTGGCTGATCTTCAGCTCCCCAGCGGACTCCAGCCCGCCACGCCCCCTGTGCCCGCCGACCGGCGGCAACCGTGGAGCTCCGGCGGGAAGACCGCTCCCGTGCCCCCGGGCCAACGCCCTCCGCGCGACCGCAGTGTCGCGTCCTGAGACAGCGAAAAGCTCGCTTGACCCTGACAACCGCCTCCTTGGTGCCCACGCCTTTTGGAAAGTGCGTCCGCCCTCGTATGGCCCGAAAACCTCGAAGCACCCTGTGTTCAGCACGGGGAGGCCCCAGCACGCCGCAAACCGGCAGGAGAACCAAAGCAATGCGCCCTCGCAAAACGATCCTCTGTGTAGACAGCAATGAGCAGGTCCTATCCATTCGCAAGTTCATGCTGGAGACCCGCGGCTACCGCGTGGTGCCCATGAGTTCTGCCGCAGCGGCCCTGGAGCACCTGCAGGATGCGATGCCCGGTAGCGTGGACCTGCTGCTGTCGGATCTTCTGTTGCCCGGGATGGACGGCAATGAGCTGGTTCGCCGGGGCAAGATGATGCATCCCGGGCTGCCGGCTCTGTTGGTCTCCAACATGGTTTCCAACTATGACCGGGCGGGCGCGGCGGATGCGTTTTTGCCCAAGGGAGCGAGCACTTCGGCGGAGCTGCTGGACCGCATTCGCGTCCTGGTGGCCCGTAAGCGTGGGCCCAAAAAGCAGGTGGCCGCGCAGTCTTCGCAGCCCATGCATCTGGCTGTCGCGGTCTAATGCGGCGGTGTAGGAGGAGCTCGGGCTTCCCGGGTGGGCTTTCCGTTTACGCTTCCACCAGCCCATAGCGCCGCTGCCATTGAAGTTTAAGCCGGGCCCAGACGGCGGCGCGCTCCCCGGGGCTGATGCCGGGGTCGGGAGTCCCGGCAAAGCGCTCAGCCTCCGCCTTTGCCCATTCGAGCAGCTTCCGGTCGCGAACCAGGTCGGCGACGCGAAGGTCCGGCATTCCGGCCTGGCGCGTTCCGAAGAACTCCCCCGGACCTCGCTGCGCCAGATCGATCTCCGCCAGCTCGAAGCCGTTTTCGGTGCGCACCATGGCTTCCAGACGAGCCTCGGCCTCGGGAGAGACCTTTTTCCCGGTCAGCAGGACGCAGAAGCTCTTCGACCGGCCCCTTCCAACGCGCCCGCGCAGCTGGTGCATCTGGGCCAGGCCAAACCGCTCGGCATGCTCGATCACCATGACGGTGGCGTTGGGGACGTCGACGCCGACCTCGATCACCGTCGTCGAAACGAGTACATCCAGTTCGCCGCGCTTGTAACGCGCCATGGTGACTTCCTTGTCGTCGGCACTCATGCGGCCATGGAGGAGGCCGAGCTTCAGATTTGCCAGCGGGCCGGCGCCGAGTTCCTCGTAGACCTCCAGGGCGGAGCGCAGTTTGGCTCGTCCTGGAGTCTTCTTGACGGCTGGTTTAAGCTTTGCTGCCGCGTCTGAAACTGCAGGAGCGGGGAAGGCAGCTTCCGGGTTGCGGGCGAAGTCGAGCTCTGGGTGCTCGTCCTTGTCTCCCTCGATGATGGGGCAGACGATATAGGCCTGCCTGCCTGCTTCCACCTGCTTGCGCACGAAGGCCCAGACCTCGGCTGCGCGCTCGGCGGGCATGCGGCGGGTGGTGATCGGGGTGCGGCCGGGTGGCAACTCGTCGAGGATGCTCGCTTCGAGGTCGCCATACACGGTGAGCGCCAGCGTGCGCGGAATGGGGGTTGCCGTCATGACCAGGACGTCCGGTTCGGTGGCCACGCCGTCCGGGCCGGGCTTGCGCATCAGCTTGTAGCGCTGCTGGACGCCGAAACGGTGCTGCTCGTCCATGATGACCAGCCCGAGATTTTCAAAGTCGACCTTCTCCTCAACCAACGCATGGGTGCCGATGGCCAGGTCTGTCTCGCCGCGAAAGATGCGTCCGCGGGCCTCGCGCTTGCGGCGTTCCTCGAGCGATCCGGTCAGCAGGCCGACGCGGTAAAGCCGGCCGTGAGCAGGGGAGATCGCTTCCGCCAGGAGTTTTCGCGCGGACAGATAGTGCTGCGTGGCAAGGATCTCGGTCGGTGCCATCAGGGCCACCTGATAGCCGTTTTCGATCGCCACCAGGGCAGCTTCGAAGGCGACGATCGTCTTTCCGG
>CAXTZL010000314.1:0-3363 GCA_964248555.1 uncultured Bryocella sp. | reverse complement strand
GCAGCCCGTGAAACGGCACAAGCGACCGGATCGCCACACCCTGCGCCGGCGAAAAAAAGCTCGACACGATGCTGATGGCCGCCAGCACGGCGTAGAAACCCCAGACGTTGTGCACCAGCAGCAACAGCAGACAAAGCGCACCGCGCAGCAGATCGCTCCCCACCATCGTCGGCTTCAGCGGCCAGCGGTCCACAAATACACCGCTGACAATGCCCAGCAGCGCGATCGGCAGCAGATACGCGATCTGCACACCGGTGATCTGCTGCGGCGTTGCGGCCAGCTTGAAGGTCATCACGCTAATGACGGCAAACAGCGCCAGAAAATCCCCAAACACGGACACAATCTGCGCGTACCACAACCGTCGCATCGGAACGATGCGCAAAACAGCGCCAAGGCTTAGTGGGTCGGGTTGAACCGGGGCCGGCAGCGGCACGCCGTCCGTGCTTTCAGCGGCAACGGAAACGCTTTGTGTATTCATGACGTCTCCTTCGCGGACCAATCGCCTTGGGAGCCCGGTACCTCGACAACATGCTGCCTAAGCAGATTCCGCTGAATCCACCAGGTCGACCAGCTCGACCAGAATCACCTGCTCGTCGTTGTCCACCTCGCGCAGCTTCACTTCGATGATCTCCTTACGGCTGGTGGGCACGATGCGGCCAGTATATTTGGCCTCGATCGGCAGCTCGCGATGGCCGCGGTCGATTAGCACGAGCAGCTGCACGCTCTTCGGCCGGCCATGGTCGAACAGAGCATCGAGCGCCGCCCGGATCGTCCGGCCGGTGTAGAGCACGTCGTCCATCAGGATGATGTCGCGCCCGGCGATGTCGAAGCCGATCTCGCCCTTCTCCACCACCGGCCGCACGTCGCGCGTGGACAGATCGTCGCGATAAAAGCTGATATCCAGCACACCCGTGTCCACCGAGTGTCCCTCAATGCCCGCAATCACCTTCGCGATGCGTTGCGCCAGCGGCACACCCCGCCGCTTGATGCCGACCAGCCCAAGATTCCTCGCGCCGTGGTTGCGCTCCACGATCTCGTGCGCCAGCCGTACCAGCGTCCGCTCGATCTCCGAGCCGCTCATCAGGCGGCCCTTCTCGCGGAGCTGCGGCGCCTGCCCAAGGGGGCTTTCAGCTGCATTGCCGGGCGTTGTCGTGCTGTTCGAAGACGGGGAAGAGGCTGTGTCGCTCACGCCCCGATCATACCAGCGGCCACCCGCGTACCTGGCAGTTTTGCACCTTTCCAAAGGCGCCCTGTCGGTGAGGTTCAGGCCGTTCGCCGGCGACTCAGCAGAAGGCCCGCCAGCCCCGCCGTCACGGCAGAAAGCAGAAGATAAAGCGCCGCCGTTACCGTCACCATCCACAGCAGAAAGCCGACCCGGAACTCCGGAATCCCCATCAGGTGCAGAACCGGCGCCGCGGCTTGCCCATACTGCGTCACCGTGGCGGTGCGTACCTGCGCGAACGCTGTCTCCAGCTCCCTGTCGACCTCATGGCTGTGAAAAGCAAATCGCGCCAGCACCATGCCGGCTACCAGCACGGCCGCGCTGTTGGCTGCGACCAGCAGCCCGGTCAGCAGCCCCAGCCGCGCCGCGAAACCCGTGGTCAGCGCCTTGGCTTTCGCCCGGTTGTGATAAAAACCCACCGTCAGCATGGGTGCGCTGACCACCCATAGCCAATCCACCAGCAGCAGAGGAGCAAAAAGGGCTGCCCCAACCGCCAGCGCCAGCGCCACGCCGCTGCTCAGCAGGGCATACTCCACCGCAACGGGCCAGCGGTTACTGGCTCGTCCCCGCGCCCGCTGCAGCGCCGCAAAAGGCGCGCTGCCCGCAGCCGGTTCGGCCTCGTCAACAGCTGCGGCGGCGGAGGCCTGCTCCCGGTAGCGCCGCGCCTCGTCGGCTGCCTGCTGCTGCAGCTCTTCCGAAAGAAAGATCTGGGCCGCCCCGCACACGCCGCAGTACGTCAGTTGCCCCCCTTCCAGGGTCAGGGGGTTGTGGCAGCGGATGCAGGGGCGTTCGGTCACTATCCTTGAAGCTATCCGAGCCGGGCGGGTTCGGCAATCGCCCGGCCCGTACGAAGGTCCCGGACGATGGGGGCAAAGACCCTCATTCGCGGTCGCCGTCCCCGTGCCGGTTGCCGCCTCCGGGCAGGTCCAGCGCCACCAGGCCGATCCGCGTGCCGCCGTCCCGGTTCTCCACGCTGACCACATGCTGGCGCTGCTCCGAACCCGCCCGCAGCTGTAACTCGCTGTCCGAATTGCCATGGTTGTCGGTCTTGCGGTCCAGTCCCTCGGCGCTGCGTACCGGCTGCCCCACCGTCTCCGATCCGCGGCAGGTAATCACGGCACCATAGCGGCCCATGTCTTTGCGATAGAAGGCCAGAACCTCGTCCTGCGGGTCGCCGGTCTGCAGGACAAGGGCGTGCACCCCGAGCTTGAAGCTGCCAAAGCTCATGTTCACGTCGGCCGCGCCGTCGTCGTCCTCGCCCTTCCTGTGCACCGTCACTGCGCCGGGATAGGGCGTCAGGCCCAGGCCGGCCGCCGCGGAATCCTTATCCGATTTCACATGCATGGAGCCGAACGGCGTGCCAATGTTTACATCGTCGTTGTTGCCGTTCTTGTGCGTATTCACCCGGCAGCCGCCGAGCGAAAGCGAAAAGGCAATACACCCCGCGGTCATGAACCATCTCCCGCTCGAAACTAGGCTCGTGGAACGCATGCGAATCTCCTGGTTTTCGTAATCTGGTTCCATTTTTGTGGCTTGGCGCCGGCGCGCTCTCAGGCGTCCCGTACCTTTGCATGACGGTACGACGGTTTGCCCGGAACGGTTCCAACAATCAACCGCCCAGTGGAAATTCGTGCCCCAGACAAAATCCCTCTGCCCGCAACATGGCCGTAGAGCAGGCGGCCCCTCTGCCCCTGTACACTGGAAAACGCGTAGCTATGAGCTGTTTCGCCGCATCCAGGCCCTGAAAAAGGGGCCGTCGGCGACCCGCTCCATCTCCCAAACGCGAAGGATACCGGACCGCATGAGCGACACCCAGACCTCCCCCGTCCTCGATCAGCCGACGACCGCCGACCTCGACCAGCTCTCCATCAACACCCTGCGCCTGCTCGCCGTGGACGAAGTGGAAAAGGCCAAAAACGGCCATCCCGGCGCCCCGCTCGGTTGCGCGCCCATGGCCTACCTGCTTTTCCATAAGTTCATGAAGTACAACCCGACCGATCCGCTCTGGTCCGATCGCGACCGCTTTGTGCTCTCCAACGGCCACGCGTCGGCTTTGCAGTACGGCGTCCTGCACCTCGCCGGCTATGATCTTCCGCTCGAGCAGCTCGAGCAATTCCGCGAATGGGGTTCCCACACCCCTG
>CAXTZL010000313.1:0-3392 GCA_964248555.1 uncultured Bryocella sp. | reverse complement strand
CGGCGTTATAGAAAAAGAGATTTTCTATTTTCGAGACTAAGGCATTCATACGTGGTGGAGAGTCGGTGCGCGCGGTAAAGCGCAATCTAAAGTCGGACTCGCCCGCTTCACCAACGATCTCGGCAATGACCATCTCATCAGTGAGCCGTATATCTTTGAAGCGGCCGAAACGATGAACTTCAGTCCAAGCCTGTGCGCCCGCTTTGAACCAGCTTTGCGCCTTCTCTGGATTGGAGATTTCCATATGGTCCGAACCAATCTCTGAATACGGCGCGCCATTCCTATAAGACCAGACCGCATCGGACGCTTCCGCAACACGATCCTGGTCTTCCTGAAGGTCTTGCAAGGTTTCGCGGAACTCCTCCAACTGATCCGTTGAAAGGTTACGCTCAATGAGCTGCACATACTCATTCAGCGGTAGCTCCTGCTGTGCGAAATACAAGAAGCTATTCTCGCAAATCCGAGAATCATTCGAACAGCTTTCTATGAGCACGAAGTCCCTGAGGCCTGCCTCTTGCATAAATACAGCGAGCAGCGGCAGTGCGCGTTTTGCACCGTCCTCACTGGGAAAGCGCCAGAGGAAGTGCCGAATGCCAATTCGGCGACCAGTTGCGGTAGGGATTGGATCGACTCGCTCTATGGAGCAAGGCAACCCCTGCGCGTCCATGACGATCTTCCCGGCGGATAGTTCATAGGGTGTCGTCTGTGCAAATTCTGAATATGGCAGGTGAAGTTCATGCCATTCTGCGGAGAGTAATATGAGCCGCAGTTCAGTGTCTCGAAGCAGAAAGTGCTCCCTCAGCAATGCCGCATACTTATACAGTTCTTGGATCGCTTCCCGTGCAGCAGAATTCGTACGCTTGATCTCGACAATGACCAGCTGACCCGCCGCAGTTGTAGCGAATATATCGAGAAAGCCGGCGGCACCGCGGTCGTTCTTCAGATAAAACTCTTTATCGACGAGGGTTAGGCCAGCCTCAATCAAGCTGAGGTTCGCTGCCAGGTGATCACGGATTGCAGCTTCGTTGAGCTTCATATGAACCCTAGTATGGCGCGCTCTTGAAGGATTGGCTTGGCTATCAGCCATAGATGGTGAGAGCAACTCTAAGTGTTTATGGCTCAAAGCGAGTCGTCGCTGGCTCGGTAACCACAAACGCCGCTCACATCAGTTGATGGCCCGAACTGCTCCAGATTGGGCCTGTGGAATCTAAATTCCGGTTACGGCGACTACGTCTTCGTCCGCTTTAGAGGAAGCGTTACGCCAGACCTGTCCTGTTGGGCTGGCCGTTTTGAAGCGGTTACGCCCCATCTAGCCGTAGATTGACGCCGTTGACGCATGCTGTGTCCTCGCTTGCAAGGAACGCAATTACGCCGGCAACGGCGCTCACGGATTGGCCACGGTGTGCGCTGGAGGAGCGGTGCGCCCTCTGGAGGGGGCGAGGGTGGGGTGCAGTTCCCGTCCGGGTGGCAGGCAAAGCGACCAGGCGTAGGGTTGGCCGTGGGTACAGGTCCAGCTTTTTGCCCAGGCTGCCGGAACGGTTGCGCCGGGGGTGCCTGCGAGGGGATTCTGCGATGCCGGAGCGTCCTGGCGCATGAGGACGGCGAAGTCCACCTTCCCCAGGATGCGCGCGACGGCTGCGCTGTCGGGGAACAGCACGCTGGGCAGCATTGGATTGCCCTCGTAGTAGCTTGCGTCCAGCTCGCCGCGCTTTTCCGGGCGGACGCCCACGAGGATGATGGGATCACCCAGCCAGGCGGTGTTGTAGAGCAGGAGGTTGTGTTGCCGGAAGTAGTGTGCCCCGGCCCAAAGATAGGGCAGGTAGTCCAATCCGGGAGCGCGTTTGCCGCTCAGGGATTGCATGAGCAGGCCGGGCCGGGCCGTGTCTGTGATCGCGGGCGCCTGGTCGAGGCTGGCGATGGAGTGAGCGACGGGGGTGATGTATCGCAGTGCCAAGACGAGGGTGCCCAGGCAAAGCAGGCAGGAGAAGGAGGCCAGCGAAAGGCCGAGCCTGCTCACCCTTTGCATCACGAGGGACCCACCCGTGATGCAGCTTATGAAGAAGAGAATGCCCAGACGACTGACGAAATAGAAGTGGTTGCCGATCTCGTCGGGAAGAAACAGCAGAAGAGGAAACAGGAGGAGGCTGAACAGCAACCAGGTGTGCGCCAACGGCCAGGGTTCTGGCCCTCGACGGCGAAAGAGGTATACGACAGCGGCGACGAGGACTGCGAAGAGCAGAAAGCTGATGGCTACGCGGTACAGGCGGGGCATGAGCTCATTGCCGGCGTAGATGTCCACGCCGAAGGTACGGAGAAACTGCTGGGCACGTGCGGCGAACGGTAGAAGACCCGAGGGAAGAAGGTGCGCCAAGGGTGCGGCCTGCGGCCCTTCCGGTTCCACGGTCTGCACCATGCCATTGAAGTGGCGGACGTAGAAAGCCGGCAGGCCTGCCAGCAGAGCGGTGAGCAGATCGGGGCGCAGGAAGCGGAGCGTTGTGGCGAAGGGACGCCGGTCTCCGAAGCGTAAACGAAGAAGACGCACCGTCAGCTCAAACCAGACGAAGCCGAGGACGATCAACCACGGCACCGGGTGCGTCACCATCATCAGGGCGATGAGGAGAAGAAAGACGATGCGGTAACGCGGCCCGGGCCGCCCGATGCCGGAGCACCACGCGGCGAGGGCGAAGCAGGCCAGGCAGGTGGAAAGGGAATAGTTGAGAAAGCCCATCATCAAGGGCCAGTTGAGCAGCACGGGAAGTATGCAGAAGGGCGCCCAGACTGAGTCCGGCGTCACGGAGCGGATCAACATGCGGGTTCCGGCGGCGAAGAGGAGGAGGTAGCAGCAGACGATGATCTTGTCCGCGGTTTCGAAACGGACAAACTTCCCCAGGCCCATCAGGCCGTAGTAGTAGACGGAATAGGGCGTGATGTATGCCTTCACCGTGTAGGCCGCTGTGTACGCGCCCGGTTGATGCGCCAGCAGTTGCCGGAGCGCGTTGGCGTAGTAGAGGTGCAGCGGACCATCCTGGGAGGGAAAGACGGGAAGCGACCAGACCCAGGCGCACGTGAATAGAACGGGAAGGGCGTACAAGCCAAGAAGGAGTGCGGTCCCCTGTTTTGTTTCCAGAAACGGGAGCCGAGGGGCGGAGTGGGCGTCTGTTGTCATCCTGCGATTCCACCTTGGGCGTGCAGGTCTTGTTTGAAGCAGATTCATCTTCAGGCTGCGGCCGCCACCCTGGCAAATGGGGTGGTGGCCCCGAGCGTTTTCCATGCCCGGGGCGAGGGTGGGGGTCAGGCCGGGGGGAGTTGGGTGCGGTCCCAGCCTCCGCCGAGGGCTTTGATGAGCATGACGGTGCCGTCCATGCGGCGGCGGAGGATGTCGATGTCGTTGC
>CAXTZL010000312.1:0-3399 GCA_964248555.1 uncultured Bryocella sp. | reverse complement strand
TTCACCAACTCATCCGCACCCGCCTGATCCACCTGCCCGATCGCACTCCAGATACCGGAGCCCCCGTGAAACGTCATACAACCGAAGCAAATCGTCGAAACCAGCAATCCGGTGTCGCCCAGGGTCTTGAACTGCATGCGTACCT
Organism: uncultured Bryocella sp.; assembly: GCA_964248555.1. Lineage (GTDB taxonomy): Bacteria > Acidobacteriota > Terriglobia > Terriglobales > Acidobacteriaceae > Granulicella. Next base: position 3,254 of record CAXTZL010000312.1, on the reverse strand, counting down.
TGTCCTTCCGCCGAGGCGTCGGCCTATACGCTTGGATGCGCTGGCCGCCTGCCGGCAGCAAAAAGTCCGGGGCGAACCTGCACTTCCGCTGCACGGTTCGCGGTGTATAGTCGCGGGCGATGCCGAACTTTCCACACCCCCTTGCCGCCTGCCTGCTCGCCCTGACAGGCCTCGCGGCCCCTTGCCAGATGCAGAGCCAGCCACAGGACCCCGCTACGCCGCTGGCCGTCGGGCTCACCGGGGGCGTCGCTGCCACCCCGCCCCTCGGCTGGAATAGCTGGGACAGCTACGGCCTCACGATCACCGAGGCGCAGTTCCGAGCCAATGTCGCCGTCCTGCGCGATAAACTTAAGCCCTTCGGCTGGCAGTACGCCGTCATCGATGAAGGCTGGTTCCTCGCCAACCCCGAGGACCGCCCCACCCCGGACAAGCTCGTTTACGCCATGGACGCCAACGGCCGCTACGTCCCGGTGCCCAGCCGCTTCCCGTCCGCCGGGCAAGCCCATCCGGGATCCCGGGTCCCCGACAGCGCTCTCGTGGGTCCTCCCATGCTTTCGGCGACGATCGAAAACACCAGCTTCGCCGCACTCGGTGCCTTTGTTCACGCGCAGGGCCTCAAGTTCGGTATCCACATCGTCCGCGGCATCCCCCGCGCCTCCGTCGACCGCAACCTGCCCATAGCCGGTTCGGCCTTTCACGCCACAGACGCCGCCGACAAGACCGACGTCTGCTCCTGGGACCCCACCAACTGGGGAGTGCAGGACAACGCCGCCGGCCAGGCCTGGTACGACTCCCTGCTGCAGCAGTACGCCGGCTGGGGCGTCGACTACCTCAAAGTCGACTGCATCGCCGATCACCCCTACAAGTTGAGCGAGATCCGCCAGATTCGCCGCGCCATCGACAAAACCGGGCGGCCCATGGTTCTCAGCCTTTCACCCGGCCCCACGCAATTAGCCCACGCCGAAGAAGTCGGCTCCCTCGCCAACCTGTGGCGCATCTCCGACGACGTCTGGGATCACTGGGCGCCGGGACCCGGCCAGGCCACCGAGTTCCCGCAAAGCATCCTCCGCCAGTTTCCCCGCCTCGCCGTCTGGGAGCCGTATGACAAGCCCGGCAACTGGCCCGACGCCGATATGCTGCCCCTCGGTGAGCTCAAGCCTTCGCCCGGCGACGGCAAACCGCGCACCTCGGGCCTCAGCCCTGTCGAGCAGCGCACGATGGTAACCCTCTGGGCCATCGCCCGCAGTCCGCTGATCGTCGGAGCCAACCTCACCCTGCTCGACGCCCCAACCCTCGATCTGCTCACCAACCGCGACGTGCTGCGCATCAATCAGACCTCCACACACAGCGCCCAGGTGCTGCAGGAGGGGCAATTCATTGCCTGGCGGGCCGATCTCCCCGGCGGTGAAAAGGCCATCGCCGTATTCAACACGGCGGACACGGACTCCACCCCCACCCTGAAGCTGGCCTCCTTCGGTGCCGATCTTGCAAATCGCGACTGGAATGTGCGCGAGGTCTGGACCGGCGGCGCCTCCATCAGCGGCCACGAGTTTCTGGAGCGCATCCCCGCCCACGGCTGCGTTCTCCTGCTGCTGCAGTAAATCGGGGCCCCGGGACGGGAGCGTGCCGTCATACCGCTCCCGAGGCTACCCGTGCGGTACCTTCGGTGCGCCCGCCGGTCACCCAGACACTTACTGACGTGATCTTTGCGATGGGAAACTTGCTCCTTACACTCGCGACATGGTTTCGGCCTCGCAGGCCCATACCACCTCCGTTGCAGAGAAGGTCAGCATGTTCGCCCAGTTCCTCCGCAAGTCGATGTTTCGCTTCAAGCAACTGCACCTCGCGCCCGGTCTCTGCCTGCTGCGCAGGTCCTACTGGCGCGCGCAGGGTATGCAAATCGCCCGGGGAGCCCGTTTCTCCTCCCTCGAGGTCACCTGGCCGCACAAGGTCTCCCTCGGTGAACGTTGCAGCCTGGAGCACGACGTCTACTTCAACGCCGCGGGCCCCTACTCGGAAGGCGTCAGCATTCAGCTGGGCGCGGGTTGTTTTATCGGCAACGGTTGCGAATTCAACATCTCCCACCGCCTCACGATCGGGGAAAACAGCCTCGTCGCGGCCGGTACCCGCTTTATCGACCACAACCACGGCGTCGCCCTGGGCACACCCATCAAGCAGCAGCCGGAAACGGCCGGCCCCATCAGCGTCGGCCCGGATGTGTGGATCGGTGCCAACTCCTTGATTTTGCAAGGCGTCACAATCGGCGAGGGAGCCGTCGTCGCGGCCGGCTCCGTGGTCACACATTCGGTTCCACCCTTCACCGTCGTCGCCGGTGTCCCCGCACGCGCTCTGCGCGACCGTCGCGAACCCCGTGGTGCCGGTGTTGAACTCGCCGCCCGCATTGCGGGCGCTATCTCCGCCGCCAGATCCTCAGGCCAGAACGCCACAAAGACCGTAGCCGCCGGCGAAACCGCCTGGGTCAACTGAAGCAGGTACCGGGCCGGCTCCCGGGAACTCCGTTGCTTTCGCGCAATCTTCGCCGTAGCATCGGCTGAGCATGGCCGCCACACCCAACAACTCTTTCTCTTCTGACCTCCCCTCCCGGGCTGCGGGCGGCTCCGGGCGCGGCGGCGCCGCCGACCGCCTGGTGGACGGCGGTGCATTCGACGAAGACGCACAGTTTGAGCTCAAGCTCCGCCCCACCCGCCTGCACGAGTTCATCGGCCAGACCCGCGCCAAGGAGCAGCTCGCCATCGCTCTCGAAGCCGCAAAATCCCGCGGCGAGGCCCTCGATCACGTTCTGCTCTCCGGGCCGCCAGGCCTCGGCAAAACCACGCTCGCCACCATCATCGCCACCGAACTCGGCGTCGGTTACCAGCAAACCTCCGCGCCCGCACTCCAGGTGCAGGGCGACGTTGCCGCCATCCTCACCAACGTCAAAAACCGCCAGGTGCTGTTCATCGACGAGATTCACCGCCTTCAGCCCATCATGGAGGAAAAGCTCTACACCGCCCTCGAGGACTACAAGCTCGACATCATGATCGGCACCGGCCCTTCGGCCCGCATTCACGGCGTCAAGCTCGATCCCTTCACTTTTGTCGGGGCCACCACGCGCCCCGGCCTGCTCAGCTCGCCGCTGCGCTCGCGTTTCGGCATCCTGCTGCGGCTCGAGTTCTACACCACCGACGAACTACGCTTTATCGTCGAGCGCTCGGCCGAGGTGCTGGGCGTCGGCATCGACCGCGACGGCGCCG
>CAXTZL010000311.1:0-3405 GCA_964248555.1 uncultured Bryocella sp. | reverse complement strand
GGTTCTGCTGCAGAATCTCGCGGCTCACGTTCAGCGGCAGATCTTCGCTGTCGATGATGCCTCGTACAAAACGCAGATATTGCGGCAGCAGATCCTTCGAGTCGTCCATGATGAAGACGCGCTTCACGTAGAGCTTTACGCCCACCTTGTATTCGGCCTGGTACAGGTCGAGTGGCGCCTTGGCCGGGATAAAGAACAACGTGGTGTATTCGAGCGATCCTTCGGCCTTGGTATGAAACCAGAAGAGCGGATCCTCGGGGTCACCGGAGAGGGACTTGTAGAGTTCCTTGTAGTCCTCATCGGTCAACTCGCTTTTGGAGCGGCGCCACAGGGCGCTCGCGGCATTCACCTGTTCGGTGACACGGGTCTTGTCGGACTCCTTCGTCTCCGGGTTCCATTCGCTCTTGTCATAGGTGAGAAAGATGGGAAAGGCGATGTGGTTGGAGTACTTTTTGACGATTTCACGGAGGCGCCAACTATTGGCGTACTGCTTGCCTTCTTCGTTGAAGTGGATGAGCACGGTGGTTCCAGCGACAGGGCGCTCGGCCGGTTCGATGGTGAAGCCGGTCTTGCCATCGCTGGTCCATCTCCAGGCTTGCTCTTCGCCCGCTTTGCGTGAGGTCACCTCGACTTTGTCCGCCACCATGAATACCGAGTAGAAGCCCACACCGAACTGGCCGATGAGATTGGAATCCTTCCTGGCGTCACCTGAAAGCTGCGACAGAAAGTTCTTCGTGCCGGAGCGGGCGATGGTGCCCAGATGCGAGACGAGATCCTCCTCGTTCATGCCGATCCCGGTGTCGGCGAGGGTAAGGGTCTGGTTCTCTTCGTCAAGTGCAAGATCGATGCGAGGATCAAACGGGAGTGCCTTGTAGAGCTCGTCCGTCAGGCAGAGATGGCGCAGTTTGTCGAGCGCGTCCGAGGAATTGGAAATAAGTTCCCGAAGAAAAATTTCCGGATGCGAATAAAGCGAATGGATGATCAGCTGCAGCAGCTGGCTGACTTCAGTTTGAAATTCACGTTGTGACATGGCGTTTCCTTGAATGATTTCTCTCCCAAGTAGTATATAAGTCGGTTGACCGGAACGCTCTGTGAGGCATTGCGGGCCGGCATCGCCTGGCATATGGGAGCCTTTGCCGATGCAAAGGGAGCCCGTCTCCAGACTCTCGGGGCTCGCCTTTGGCGATCACCCGGATGAGGGAGAACCCGGACAGCAGTTGCATGGCGTTGTCAGATGAGCCGTCGCTAGGCTGGCAGGATGACGGCAGCGCGTGCTTCCACCCGTGAAGGCGAGCTCATCTGGCGGCTGTTTGTGGCCGCTTTGGTGATTCTCGCAACAGCAGCACCTTTCGCTTTCGGCTTGCCGGTCATTGGAAAAGGTACCTGCCTGGACGGCAATTTCGCTCTCGAGATGACCAATGGCTACCTTGGAGCGCTGCGAGGAGGTATCTGGATCCCCCACTGGCTACCTGCGGCGAATGCCGGCCTGGGATCGCCGGCATTTTACTTTTATGGTCGCCTGCCCTTCCTCGTCGCAGCCGTACTTGGCATCACCCTGCACCTTGGGGCCGTCGGAGCTCTCATCGCAGGCTTTGTTGTCTTTCGCCTGATTGCTTTCTTTACCTGCAGAACGTGGCTGGCTGCTTCTTACGGTAAACGTGCTGCGGATGGAGGAGCTCTTGCTTTCGTGGCTCTGCCGTTTGCGATGTCCTTTAATCCGATTACACGGGTCGGGTTTGCGGAAACGGCCGCCACCGCCTTTATTCCACTTCTGTTTCTGGTTCTGGATGCGGTACTTGCTTGCCGCCGCAGAATCCTCTGGGCCGTTCCTGCCATGGCGGTGCTGTACGCCACCATTGCCGTGCTGCATCCGCTGCAGGTCGTTCTCGCCTTTGCCGTGACCCTCCTCTACGTACTTGTCTGGCGAAACCGGTGGGCGGTGTTGGCGAACCTTCTTGGACTGATTTTAGGAATTCTTCTTGGATCTGCCTCTTGGCTTCCGGCTCTGGCGATGCAAGGAATGATCAGCTCGGCAGCCTGGACAAACAACTTTTTCATTGACCTTTGGAACAACTTTTTATTCACAACAATACGGTACCGGGTTTGGGGTTTTTATGACCAGGACATCTGGCTCTATGCCAACTGGCTGCTGTGCACGGCCGTGCTCGTGGTGTGCGTCAGACGCGGAGGTATGGCCTGGCATCACCAGGCTCCACGCCAGAGGGTTCTGGCAATCTGCCTTGGGATCGTGCTCATCGCCGTCACCGGCGTTGCGCGTCCGTTCTGGCTGATCGTGCACTCCTTGCGAATCATTCAATTTCCCTGGCGGCTTTTTCCCTGTGGCGTCGCACTTACCGGAGCGCTCGCGGCCGGCTGGGCTGGAGTCAATCGCCGACGACAGTGGAAGCTCCTGTTTTTCGTGTCCGCAATGATGGCCGGTCAGCTTTTTGTGGTGGGACTCGGGGGCTATGTCTGGCTGCGCAACGTCCGCAATCAACATCGCATTCCGAGCGCGCTTCTGGTGCGGCTACCGGCGTTCGTTCCGAAAGAGGAGCGCATGCTGCCGGCCTATGCTAAAAAACGAAACGATGTGGCCGAGTACATTCCCGCCGGTGCGCGGGCAGCAGGCTGGCATCTGGATCCGCAGTCCGAGCGACTGGTTCCTGGCGAACTCGTGCAAGCGGTTCCTCCCGTGCCCCAGGGTTTGCATGTGACCGCACAGGGAAATGGTACGTTCACCGTAAGCGGCGAGCTAACGACGAACCAAACGGTCATTCTTCCGGAGTTTTACTTTCCCGACGAAGCCGCATCCGGCGGCTTGTCCGCGCGTGTGTCGCTGGACGCGAGTACGGGGCTCGCCAAACTGGAGATACCGGCGGGTCCTGTTGCGCTTTCAGTGAACCACGACGGCGAATTGGCACCGGTTCGTAACGGTCGCGTTCTTAGTGCGCTGGGCGTCTGTGTACTCATGCTGTGGACCATTCTGGCCTTCTTGATCGAGAGGCGATTGAGGCGACCAGACAAGGCTTCCCAGCAATCCAGGTTACGGTTTAGCTCGGAAGCCACGGCAAATGCCCGACAGATCACGACCTGATTGCGTGAGCGCCTAGCGGCAATTTCCCGGGGCACGGTCCCCCCGACAGGAAGCAAAGCAAAGAGCCCTGAAAGTAACTTCAGGGCTCTTCCGTTGCCTCCATGACGGTTGGCAAATCAGGCGTCGATGTCGACGAGCTTGTGACTGATTGCAAACAGCGCGAGTTCCAGCCGTGTGGAAACGCCGGTCTTGTCGAAGATGTTCGACAGATGACGCTTGACGGTTTCTTCGGAGATGGTGAACTGCTTGGCGATGTCCTTGTTGGAGCAGCCTTCCACGATGCAGGTGACCACTTCCAGCTCGCGCGGTGT
>CAXTZL010000310.1:0-3416 GCA_964248555.1 uncultured Bryocella sp. | reverse complement strand
CCGGCCTGAAAGCGAACCGGGAACGACCATGCCTTTCGCAATGCGCTTCGGAACCACCACCACCCACTACATCGCCCTGGGCACCTCCGCCGTGCTTCTGCTCGCGGCTGCGTTTCTTCCGGCCGCAACCCCGGTGCACGCCGCCGCGCAGGACGCTCCCGCCCCCGGCACGCCGCAGTTTTATACGGCCCGCGTCCAACCCATTCTGCAGGCCAACTGCTATCGCTGCCATGCCGGCCTGAACCACCGCGGCGGTCTTCAGATCGATACCCGCGCCGGCCTGCTGCGCGGCGGTCACGACGGTACCGTCCTGATCCCCGGCCACCCGGAGCAATCGCTGCTCATCAAGCTCATCCGCCATGAGGGACCCGCCAACAATCCCATGCCCATGCCCCCCAAAGGCAAGCTCTCCGATGCCGACATCGTCACCGTCGAGCAATGGGTTCGCGCAGGCGCCGTCACCCCCCCCGATCCACCCCCGCAGTAAAGATCCACTCACAAGAAGCCACTCACAAAAACTCACCTACGCAACAGAGCTCACCCCCGCAGCACCCGCCAGCCTCACACTTGGAACCCCGGCCGTCTCCACCGTCCGCATTACGGCCCTGCAACCTCCGTTGGACGCCGTACCTCGTGCGCTACTTCCACTTTCGGGGCGTGTCCCTATAGGCTGAAGGGGCTCCGGCGGCCTCGCGGCTTCCAATGAACTTCATGACAAATCTCCGGCTCCGGCGTTGCTTTCCGCGCTTCGGCCCCGCTATGTTTGCCCTCTCTCTCTGCTTTGCCGTTCTGGCAGGGGTTCTGCCCGCACCCGGCACCACGCGCTCGCGGACCCGTCGCCCCCTGCCCGCTCTCGAACCGCTACGGTACACCGAGCACAGCTTCGCCTTCCCTCGCGGTCGCAAAGCCGGCTCAAGGCCCTCCAACTCCACCCGCTCGGCGTCAAAGGCGGATACCGAGGCCAGCAGCAGGCCAGCGCACAGCCATCAGATCCAAAGCCAAGGGCAGGGCAGTCACCGCCATGGGCATGGAGCCCACAGCCGCGAAGCCCAACCGGCCGAAATCGTTCCCATGCACCGCACCAGCCACCCGGCCGGTCGCCGAAGTGGCCCCACCCTCGACCAGTTCGCAGACATCCGCCAGCAGCGGGGCCGCCGCGGCCGCCGCATCCCGCTTCCCGCCCCTGACCCAGATCCTGACGCTATGGATCCCCTCGTCGTCGCCGAAGTCATCGGCCGCTCCGCCCACGGAGATTACCTCGCCCGCCTCCATGGCAAATCCTCCAGACCCCATCCCGGAACCAGCGCATCAAACTCCGGCCGCCAGGTCATCATTGCCGAAGGTTCCTACCACCCCTACAACGCCCCCCATTCAGGCGACCCGGCACTCATCGAACGCCGTCCCGATCCCACCGTGGCCTGGTCACACAGCCCCTACAGCAGCGGCACCTCACACCCTGAAGGCAGTTCTTCGCCTGCGGACCCGCGTTTCGCAAGCGCTGCGCCTACCCCGCCCCACGCCACTCTCCCTGCGATCACCGCCACGGTGCAGTCACCCGGCCCCGCCCCGCTTGCGCGCCCGAACCAACTCCCAACCCAACGTCCGAGCCAGCTCGTAAGCGGCTTCGGCAGCGAAGTGGCGCTGGCCCCTTCGCCCGATCGCGTCCCTGTCACGCGCCGCCGCAACCACCCCATCCCGCCCTCTGCCTCACCGGAAGACCGGCAAACCGCCCTCGCCCCTGCGCCGTCTCCCACGCTCGCCGAGCGCGAAGCCATCACCGCAGCCGCCGTCAGTCCCGCTATCCTGCCCGACATCTACGACCGCGACGGCCACCTCCTCATGCCCGCTGCTCTCCGCGGCTCCCGTGAGAACCTCATCCACCAGAACTTCATGGCGGACAGCGACGGCCTCGAACGCATCAGCAACGACACCCAACTTAACCATCTGCGCGCCACGCACCAGCTCATCGACCTGCCCGCCGGTCCCGGTCTCCGCATCAACGACAATCTGCCCTACAATCGCCGTTGCGCCCGTCCCTGGACCGCGCTCTTTGTCCAGGACCTCAGCCGCGACTTCTACGCCCGCTTCCACCAGCCCCTCTGGCTCACCTCCGCCGTTCGCACCGTCGCCTTCCAGTCCCACCTCATCCGCGTCAACGGCAACGCTGCAGGCCTTTCCGGAGATTTCGCCTCACCGCACCTCACCGGCCAAGCCATCGACTTCGGCAAGCGCGGCATGAGCGCCGCGGAACTCGCCTGGATGCGCAGCTACCTCCTGCCTCTGATCGAATCAGGCAAAATCGATGTCGAAGAGGAGTTCCAGCAGGCCTGCTTTCACATCAGCGTTTACCGCCGCTACGCCGGGGGACGCCGCGTCCTCAGTCAGACCCTGCAGGTCGCCTCCCAGGCCACGCCGTCCAGCGACCCTCCCCTCCATTCGCCACCAACACCTAGCCCCGGCCCCATCCAGCCCCCAAACAACCCCGATACCACCGACATCGACCGATAGGGCGCCTCGACGACAGCCTGTTCTCGCAACCGGAGGCACATCCCATCCCGCCGCAGGGAGAAGATCTGCGCCAGGGTCCACCCGGATAGCCCCTCCTGGAACCACGGTCAACTGCGGTTCGCCTTCGCTTTGTTCCCGCCAGCCTTGCTCAGCTTGGCCCCGGCAGCCTCGCGCCCATCTTCCTTTTTTTCACCCTTTGTCTGGTGAGGCTTCGCTTTGCAGCTCCCCTTCGTGCCCGCTTCCTTGCCCGGGACACGTTCAAATCCCGGCCAGCACGCCGGTCCATCCCCGGTCGACCGTTTTTGCTGAATCAACGACTCCTTTTTCGCCTTTGCTGCCTTCGGCGCTGCCTTCTTCGGCGCCGTCTTCTTGCTAGCTGTCTTTTTCGCTGCCGTCTTTTTCGCTGCCGTTTTCTTGGCCGCAGCTTTCTTGCTGGCCGTCTTTTTCGCCGCAGCCTTCTTGCTCGCCGTCTTTTTTGCCCGTGTCTTCTTCGCAGTAGCCATGACGCGATTAGAAGCAGACAGCTCGCCTCGTGCGATTGCTACGCAAACAAAATTTTTTTCCTTCCCTCTTACTTCAACGCAGTCGCAAACGGATGGGACCTTTTGCAGTGGAAGCATTCACGACCTGCCCACCCTGCGTGATCACAACTTTCTCTGCCGCCACCAGCCGCCGCGCCGCCGCCCGCGCCGGCTCCATCAGGGCCTCCCAAGCCGCCCTCTCCTCTCCACCCACAGCCCGCGCCGCCTCGCTCGGGCAAATCGTCTTGCCCGCCCCACGCTCCTCCAACAGCCGCACAATCGCCTCCTCCAGCGCAGCCCCGGTCTCCGCATCCGTTCCTCCGCCACGCTTCGCCCGGCAGCTGTCCGAGCAATACTTCACCGCATCCCAGTTCTTCGCCCAGCTCT
>CAXTZL010000309.1:0-3439 GCA_964248555.1 uncultured Bryocella sp. | reverse complement strand
TGCTATTCTTGTTTCCATGGTCAGTGTTGAGGCCTTCGAACGTCTTCTATCAAAAAGGGCCACCGATGCGAGTGGACACTGGGCGGAAGCAAAGCGCCTCGAGCAACTTGACCGGGACCACTACGCCACGTTGATCGCCATACTAGAAGCGGGTGCACTTGCTATTGAAGAAGCATTCTGAATGCGGCATCTCTCAAGTGCTAGGAGCATCGACGCTGAGCCTAAAGGGTCGCGATCATGCGAAACATGAGCACAGTAGGCCTACTAGCCTGTTCGTAGAAACGTGCCCAAGCACACGTGCATCATGAATCACGATCTGATGAAAAGATCCCCGGCCCCGGAGTGAGTATCTTATGAGGGTCGTAGCGGTTCTTCCATGCGACGAACCGCTCCCAAACATCACCGTATTGCAGTACCCAATCCTCATGCTCAAATGGAACGGCATCTGGTGGATAACGAGTGGCCCCGAGATGGCGCGCTTTTACAAATAGGTTCCGATTTCTCAGCAACATCCGATCAACAAATTCGGGGTTTGAACCGGGTGCGGCGGCGGATGTGAGGATTTCGAAGAGGAACGTGAGATCGGCAGAACCGCCGCTGGGCACACGCAGGAGGGGCCGGGTCAGCTGTGACCTTCTTTGCGCGAGAATCACTACAACGCCGGTTGGTCCAATGTCCTCCGCTGTCAAGTTGGGGACGACCTCTGAGACGTATTGCTCTGTGACTGCAGCAGGTAGAAAGACGTGAAACCAGGGCTTCTGTACCTGGTTAAACATCTTCGTCGCCATGTACCCGTCGAAGAGGGCATTTGTCGCTGAAACCTGCTCCAGATAGGTCGTGTCCTGTGCCTCGGCTTGCGTCGGCGCAATCGTGAGCCCGCTTAGCAAATTCGCGTTGTTCGGCGGTGTGGCTGGATCAAAGTACATGACGGGCAGGAGCAGGTACGTGCCCGGCGTACCGGTAGGCAGGTACATCGCAGAAACTCCGCTAAACTCTTCCCGCTCCACCAGCGTTCTCATGTCCTGGAAGAGTGCTGAAACGTCCGAGTACTTGATCGTGAACTGCCGCGCCATCGGTGCTGCAGCCGTCAGTGCGACCTTAACGCGCGTGATGATGCCGCATTGCCCGATGCCGCCGAGAACAGCTTCGAAGAGATCGCGCTCCTCCGTTTGGGAGCACCACAGGACATTGCCCTCACCCGTGACCACCTGCAGAGCGCGGATCTGGTCTACCTGTGCGCCTTTGTTGTAGACCGACGACATGCCTCCGACCGACAGGGTTCCCGCGATAGAGAGTTTGGTATACGCCGTCAGCACGGGTGGCGTAAACCCGAACGGCACCGCTTGATTCACGAGATTGGACCAAAGCACGCCGGCATCGACGTCAGCGGTTTGAGCGTCGATGGAGTGAATCGTGTTGAGCGACTGCGTTTCTACGATCAGGCCGGACACAAGCCCCTGGCCGAAGGTCGTACCATGCTGACCGCGCGCGGCTACCTTGATTCCGTTTGTCGCACAAAACGCTACCACCCTGGCGATGTCTTCAACCGAGCCAGGGCGCAGTACGGCATGTGGGGTGTGATGGATGATGTTGCCTTGATCGCTTGCATCAGCTTCTCGTGAACCCGCATCGGTGAGAACCGTGCCGTCGAGCGCGGGTAGCGCTGCAAATGAAGGTCCCGCCGCGTTCTTCGCATCCGTCACCCAGGCGCGAGCCTGAAGGTCAAAGCCGGCGACGAGAGCGGCGTTTCCCAGAGTGGATAAGGCTTTGCGCCTAGTCATCATCTTATTCCCCCGTCGTATGTCGTCACTTGCAGCTGTTTTAGGGATGCCTCAGAACGCGCGACGACCTGTGTCCTCATGGGACAAAGCCCAGCTGGGACAAGGATTGGCGTAAGAATCTGACCAAACTGCAGGAATGTGTACATCGTCCTTCTAAGGTGCTGCCCAGAGCACAGCGGGCCTATGCTCAATCTCCAGGTGCTAAGCGCTATCGAGCTTCGCTACACTTGGGAGCGAGTCACGGAGTTGAGCAAAGCATGTACGCGGTCTCACAGCGGAACACCAGTCTCTCGAATCTCACGCATCGAGTGGTACCTGTGTCCGAGTGGGTGAAACCACCTTCCAACACTTACGTCCTGACCCTCGCTCTTTCCCCTGCGACACTGCGCTGGTCTGCGGGAAAAAGGAGCGGTGTCGAACGGATCGTGCGAGGGGATGTCGGGCTCTGTCCAGTTGGTGAAGTGGAAACGCTTTCGGTGGATCGAAGCACGGAGACCCTGGAACTCGACTTACCGGCGGAGCTCTTACGGGCAGCCGCCGTGGAAAACTTGCCAGAGCACCAGATCGAGCTGCAACCCAATATGAGGCTTGCTGATCCCAGGCTATCTTCTCTCTTGCTCAATCTAGCTTCGGAGGTTCGCGAGGGCAATGCGAGTGGTCCACTCTTCCTGGAAAGCATGAATCTGGTGATTGCAACGTACCTCTTGGCCCACCACGGCAGCTTTAAGCCGAACGTGCAGCGACAGCGAGGCGGATTGCCGCCCCACCTCTTGAGGAGAACGCTGGAGTACATCCATGAACAAAGCGCTGCGGAGTTGCGTCTCGACGACTTAGCGCAGCTTTGCTACCTGAGTAGCTCCCAATTCTCCAGATCCTTCCGCGAGAGTGTCGGGATAAGCCCGTATCAGTTCGTCCTGCAAGAGAGAATGAAAAAAGCAGAAACTCTCTTGAGAGCAAAGGACGCATCCATTGGAGAGATTGCGCGAGCAACGGGCTTCAGATCACAACAGCACTTTGCCTTTGTCTTCCGCCGCCGCACCGGGTACTCGCCCAAGGCTTATAGAAGCCTGTTGTGATCTCTTGGGACAAAGTTCTCGAAGAGGGTTTTCATTGCAGCCGTGCGGCGGACCGCATCACGTCGAGCATCATCTTGCTGCACGATGGGACGGAGATGGTCGCAAGCTATCCCTCTACAACGAAGACCTGAGCCTCTTCTGACGCAGTTACAAACTTGGCGAAGGTGTCCGGTGACACCTCGGTAGGTGCTGGGGTGTTCGCTGCGACGGGCACACCGCCGGCGATGAACATCGGATTCATGGTAGTAGGTGGGCACGCTTATAAAGCGTCCTGCTCCGAGCTTCGGTTTAGAAAGGTATGGGACGCATTGGCCGGTGCCGTCACACTGTCGCCGGCCTAGACTAAGGGCCGTGGACGCCATACCTAAGAATGCCCTCGGCAAGGTTGATCGGGCAGCGCTTGCCGTCGTCATCGAGAATCAGCCCTCTCCCATGAGGAGGCTTGAAATCATCAAAGGCTAGTGGTCGTATCTGATTGAGGCGGTTTTGAAAAGTTTACATCCGCTAACGGGGATTATGTACAGTCAATTGTTGCTGCTCATTAGAACTGACAGGGTACTGCGCCCATTAGAACTGTCAGTT
>CAXTZL010000308.1:0-3440 GCA_964248555.1 uncultured Bryocella sp. | reverse complement strand
GCCTAGCAACACAATCTTCTTCATGCCTTCGGGAGATCCCTTCGCGATCCTCTGTCGATCTCCAGCTGTGCCGAACAGGCAACAGCCAAAACAGATGATCTCCAATATTGTACCTGCCCCCGCGCCCACCGCGCAGGCCCTGCGCGGAACAGCATCCGCAACCGCTTGCGGCCATGGACTGCGGCTAGCGACCGCGGTCCGGCTCGAAGCAAAAGGGCGCACCTTGCTCGGCCGAGTGAGTTTCGACCAGCGCCAAAAAAGCGCGCGCGGCGTGGGATAGCGCCGCGCCCTTGCGCCAGACCAGACGCAGGTTGCGCTCCGTGTGCAGCTCCCCTACCTCGACGGCTACCAGCGAACGGGCTGCCAGTTCCCGCTCCACGGTAAGCCGCGGTACCAGGGCCACGCCGCTGCCCCGCTCCACAAAGCGCTTGATCGCCTCCAGGCTGGGTAGCTCGACTTCCATATTCAATGGCGTGTGATGGCGCGCAAAGGTTTCGATGACCTTTTTGCGGAGCGGGGATGGCACATTGTGGGCCACGAAGACCTCACGGCCGAGGCGAGTAATCGAGGTCTCCCCTGCCCCGGCGAGTGCGTGGTGCGGGCCGACGATGCAGACAAGCTGGTCGCGATACACCACGGCCGAGCGCACCTGAGGGTCCTCCGGGCGGAAGCTCAAAACGCCCAGTTCCACCGTGTGCTGCAGGATTTCGTCGGCGATGCGGCTGGCCAGCGCCCGCTGCACAGCTACCTTGATTTTTGGATTCTGCCGTCGAAAGGCCAGCAGGACCGGCAGCAGATACAGGCAGGTGTACTCATTGGCCGCCAGGTTGAGGCGGCCGGTGTGCAGGGAGCGCAGATCGGCCAGGGCCTCCTCTGCCTCGTTGCGCAAATTCAGCATTTTGCGGGCGTACTCGCCAAGGAGTTCCCCGGCATCGGTCAAAGTTCCGTCGCGGGAGGAGCGCTCCAGCAGCGTTTCCCCGAGCTCTGCCTCCAGCCGGGCGACCGTTTGGCTGACGGCGGGCTGCGTACGGTGCAGACGCGCCGCGGCGCGCGAAAAACTGCGCTCCTCGGCTACCGCAAGAAAGGTTTCCAGCTGAAACAGGTCCATTCCGCCCTTCCTGCCGCCTCCGCTTGCTGAGGAATTGCGTACACCGCGGTGATGATCGTATTAGAAATACGCATACGAGTCTCTTAGAGCATAAGGCGGCGTTATGCTTAGGGTACACAACGAATCGCTATGAACTCGCAAAACCAAATCGTCTTCTTCGACACCACGCTGCGCGATGGCGAGCAGTCGCCCGGCTGCACAATGCATCGGCACGAAAAGCTGCGCATGGCGCACATGCTTGCCACCGTCGGGGTCGACATCATAGAGGCCGGTTTCCCGATAGCCTCGGAGGGTGATTTTGCCTCGGTGCAGGCCATTGCGCGCGAGGTTGGCACCAGCGCCAATGCGCCATGCATCGCCGCACTGGCAAGGGCCAAGCAGGCAGATATTGAAACCGCAGCCCGCTCCATTGAAGGCGCTCACCGAAGCCGCATTCACACGTTTCTTGCGACTTCCGATCTCCATCTTGAAGCCAAGTTGCGCATTTCCCGCGCCGAAGCGCTTGACCAGACGGCGGCCATGGTGCGCCTTGCCTGCCGCTACGCCGGGGACGTGGAGTTCTCTGCCGAGGATGCCACCCGCTCGGATCTTGAGTTCCTGGTCAAGGTCGTCACAATCGCGATCCAGGCGGGCGCGACGACCATCAATCTGCCCGACACGGTCGGTTACACCACACCGGTCGAGTACCAGGCGTTATTTGAGACGATGCACGCCCGCGTACCGGGTGCCGAGGGTGTGATCTTTTCCACTCACTGCCATGATGATCTCGGCATGGCCACCGCCAATGCCATTGGTGGTGTGTTGGGCGGAGCACGCCAGGTAGAGGTCACGGTAAACGGCATCGGTGAGCGTGCCGGCAACGCGGCGCTCGAAGAAGTCGCCGCGGCCATGATGGTGCGGCGTGACCGCCTCCCCTTTACCAATAACATCAGCATGGCGCAGCTCGCGCCCGCCTCGCAGTTGCTTGCGGAGCTGATCAGCTTCGGCTGCGCTCCGAACAAGGCGGTGGTGGGCAAAAACGCCTTCGCGCACGAGTCGGGCATTCATCAACATGGTGTACTTGCCAACCCGCTCACCTACGAAATCATGACGCCGGAGTCGGTGGGCGTTACCGCGAACAAGATCGTGCTCGGGAAGCACTCCGGACGCAAGGCCCTGCAGCATCGTCTGGGTGAGCTGGGACATGCGCTTTCCGGAGAGGAGTTGAATGTTGTGTACCACCGCTTTACCGAACTGGCGGATCGCAAGAAAGCTATCTACGATCAAGATCTCGTCGCGCTTGTTGGCGAGCCTGTCGCGGTGGCATAAACCGTGACGCCGCTGCAGGTACTCCGCTGGCTTTTCGGTGTGCCTGTCATCGTTGGCGCGGTCTGGGTTCTTGTGAAGCCTGCTAAAGAGGTGAAGGGCTGGATTGCGGCCGCTCTTCTGCTTTATGGATTTGCTTACATCGTGGTCTTTCACTACGGACTTCGAGCGTTTTAGAGGTGAGCCCCTGAGCGCTACTGCTTGAAAGCTTGATGGAAAGAACGCTGATTCAAGGAACGAAACTTTATGAAGCTTCGCATTGCAGTGTTAGCCGGTGACGGCATCGGCCCGGAAGTCACGCAGGAGGCTTTGGCCGTGCTGCACACGATCGCCGAGGCCTCGGGTCACGAGTTTTCGTTCACCTCTGCATTGATTGGCGGCGTGGCGATTACCGCCGAAGGGACGCCGCTGCCGCAGGCCACCATGGATGCCTGTCTCGCGAGCGATGCGGTGCTGCTGGGTGCGGTGGGCGATAACAAATTTAACCACTTGACGCCGGACAAACGGCCCGAGGCAGGTCTGCTGCAGATACGCCAGGTGCTCGGCGGTTTTGCGAACCTTCGCCCCGCGGTTGCCTATCCGACACTGGCCGAGACTTCGCCGCTGCGCGCTGAGGTAACGCATGGTGTTGACATTCTTTTTGTCCGCGAACTGCTGGGCGGTTTGTATTTCGGGCAGCCGCGCGGGTGGGACCGGCAGACCGACGAAGCGCACAACACCATGCGTTACAACCGCAGGGAGGTGGAGCGTGTGGCGCGTGTGGCGTTCGAGCTGGCGGGCCAGCGCCGCGGCAAGCTCACATCCGTCGACAAGGCCAATGTGCTGGAGTGCTCGCAGCTGTGGCGTGCCACAGTGGAAGCGCTGAAGCCGGACTATCCCGCCGTGACCGTTGAGCATCAGCTTGTGGACTCCATGGCGATGCACCTGATCACCCGTCCGCGGGACTTTGATGTCGTGCTCACAGAGAATCTCTTTGGCGACATTCTGTCCGACGAGGCCGGCGTCATCACCGGCTCACTGGGCATGC
>CAXTZL010000307.1:1634-3455 GCA_964248555.1 uncultured Bryocella sp. | reverse complement strand
AGATGCGCGACGTTCCCGGCCTCGTCGACGTCCGCCTCCAGGAACCCAACGACAGCCCCGTGCTCAACGTTTCCGTCGATCGCACCAAAGCCGAACAGGGCGGCTTTACGGAGCAGCAGGTCGGCGGTTCACTGCTCAACATCCTTTCCGGTTCCACCCAGCTTTCACCCCAATACTTCCTCAGCCCCAAAAACGGTGTCATCTACAACATCGTGGCAGTCACCCCGCAATACCGCGTGGACTCCCTGCAGGATCTGCAAAACGTTCCGTTGCCGCTCTCCGCCAGCCATCCAGGTCAGGGCACGCCCATCCTCGGCAACGTGGCCACCATCACCCGCTCCACCGAGCAGCCGGTCATTCAGCACTACAACATCGCCCGTACGCTCGATGTCTACGCCGCCGTGCAGGACCGTGATCTCGGCTCGGCCGCCGCGGATGTGCAGCGCATCATCGATCGAAATAAAGGCCACCTCAGCCGCGGCAACTTCATCGTCATGCGCGGCCAGATCACCGCCATGCGCCAGGCCTACACCGGCCTGCTCTTTGGCCTCGTCTTCGCCATCTTCCTCGTCTATCTGCTCATCGTCGTCAACTTCCAGAGCTGGCTCGATCCGTTCATCATCATCACCGCCCTGCCCGCCGCCCTCGCCGGCATCGTCATGTTTCTCTTCATCACCCACACCTCGCTCTCCGTCCCCGCTCTCATGGGTGCCATCATGTGCATGGGCGTGGCCACCGCCAACTCCATCCTCGTCGTCAGCTTTGCCAAGGACCGTCTCGCCGAAACCGGCGACGCCCTGCGCTCCGCCGTCGAAGCCGGCGCCACCCGCTTCCGCCCCGTCGCCATGACGGCCCTCGCCATGATCATCGGCATGATTCCTATGGCGCTCGGACTCGGCGACGGCGGCCAGCAGAACGCCCCACTCGGCCGCGCCGTCATCGGCGGTCTCACCTGCGCCACCGTCGCCACCCTCGTCTTCGTTCCCTGCGTGTTCGCTCTCTTCCACGGCCGCCGCCGCCACAGCGGTCCCGAAATGCCCACCGGCGTCGCCCCTGAGCCCGAACGAATCCACGCCGGCGCCTAAGCCCCAAGTCCGCTGCCCTGCACCCCTTTTGAGGAATTTAAGGAAATCGCTTGACTCCCACTGACTCGACGATGGAACCCACCTCCCAAACCCGTTCCGCCTACGCCACTGCCGCCGGCATCGATGCCAGCCGCGTCGAAGCCGAGCTGCATCCCGATCCCGCCCGCGCTCTGCCCTCCCCGCACGACCCAACACCCACAACACCCACAACACCCAAAGGCGGCATCCCGCGCATCGTCTGGATCCTGCTCCTTCTGCTCGCCATTGGGATTGCAATTGCCGTGGTCACCGGCATCCTCTCCCGCCGGCGCGCCGAACACAGCCTCGAACACACCACAACCGTCGCCGCCGTCCCCACGGTCAACGTGATCCACCCCACCCTCACCGGCAATGCCGGCGAAATCTCCCTTCCTGGCAACACCGTCGCCTTCAATGACACCCCCATCTACGCCCGCACCAACGGCTACGTCAAAGCCTTCTACACCGACCTCGGCCAGCACGTGCACAAGGGCCAGCTCATGGCCACCATCGAAACCCCCGAGGTCGATCAGCAACTCCAACAGGCGCAGGCCGATCTCGAAAGCGCGCAGGCGGACCTCAATCTCGCCAACACCACCGCCGCCCGCTACCAGAACCTGCTGAAAGAAGACTCCGTCTCCCAGCAGGAAACCGACGTCGCCACCAGCACCGCGCTCGCCCGCAAAGCCGCTGTCGACGCCTCACAGGCCAACGTCCG
>CAXTZL010000307.1:0-1534 GCA_964248555.1 uncultured Bryocella sp. | reverse complement strand
GACTGGATCATCGAAAATCCCTCCGACGCCCTCGCCGAAGGCGAGCAGGTCCACGTCGGCAACGCCCCGGAGGCAGGAGCCCAGTGACCTCCAATCTGCCTCAAAAAGTCCTCGCTCGAGGACGAAGCCCCTTCACGTCCGCCACCGCCGCCTTCCTGCTCACCCTCGCCGGCTGCAAGATTGGCCCCAAATACGTCGTCCCTTCCGCCCCCGTGCCGCCCGCCTACAAGGAACTCGGCCCCGACGCCTTCAAGGAAACCGGCGACTGGGTCCACGCCAAACCCATCGACACCATCCCCCGCGGCACCTGGTGGACGGTCTTCGACGACGCCGAGCTCAACAAACTCGAGCCCCGCGTCGAGCCAGCCAACCAGAACCTTCGCCAGGCCAACGACAACCTCCTTGCCGCCCGTGCCGAAGTCCGCGTCCGCAAGGCCGACCGCTTCCCCACCATTGGCATTGACGCCACCACCACCAACAACCGCTACAACCCCAACCTCCCCTACTTCAATCCCGCTCCCCCCGTCAGCGAAAACTCCACCTCCCAGTACCCCTTCCAGGTCACCTATGAGGCCGACCTCTGGGGTCAGGTGCGCCGCAACATCGCCGCCGGCAAGGAAGAGGTCCAGGCATCCACCGCCGACCGCATCAACATCCTGCTTTCTCTCCAGACCGAGCTCGCCATCGACTACTTCGAGCTCCGCGCCGCCGACGCGCAGCAGGCCGTCCTCAACGCCACCGTCGCCCAGTACCAGGACGCCCTCCGCATCACCACCAACCGCTTCAACGGCGGTATCGCCGTCAAATCAGACGTCACCCAGGCCCAAACCCAGCTCCAGTCGGCCCGCGTCGCCGCCTCCGACGTCTCCATCGCGCGGGCACAATTCGAACACGCCATCGCCAACCTCATGGGCATCGCCCCCGCCGAGCTGACCGTCCCCTACTCGCCCCTGCCCGTCAACACCGCGCCGCCGCTCATCCCCACCGGCATCCCCTCGCAGCTGCTCGAGCGCCGCCCCGACATCGCCGCCGCCGAACGCCGCGCCCAGGAAGGCAACGAGGCCATCGGCATCGCCGAGGCCGCCTTCTACCCCCAGATCGTCCTCAGCGGCTCGGTCGGCTTCCAAAGCACCGCCTCCCTCGCCTCCGTCTTCAGCCCTTCCAGCGTCGTCTACTCCCTCGGCCCCGGCATCGCCTACACCTTCTTCGACGGCGGCCGCCGCGGCGCCATCAAAACCGAAGCCGTGGCCGAATTCGACCGCAATGCCGCCGTCTACAAACAAACCGTCATCACCGCCATGCAGCAGGTCGAAGACTCCCTCGTCTCCCTCCGCGTCCTCTCCGACGAGGCCGTCCAGCAGCACACCGGCACCCTCGCCTCCGAAGAATCCGAACGCATCTTCAATAACCGCTACCTCGGCGGCCTCGACACCTACCTCCAGGTCATCACCGCCCAAACCACCGCCCTCGTCAACGAGCGCAACGACATCGACATCCTCCGCCGCCGCATGGACGGCACCGTCATGCTCATCAA
>CAXTZL010000306.1:0-3457 GCA_964248555.1 uncultured Bryocella sp. | reverse complement strand
TATCGAGAAGAAGCAGGAGGACGCGGCGGAGGGCGAGTTCGCGGCCAGTGGGGTCGTACCACTCGCGCAGAGTGTGCAGACCGCCGCCCCTGCCGCCCGCGCCGACGGCCAGGGCCGGAACCCCGAGCGAGAGCGGGAGATTGGCGTCCGTGGAGCCGATGCGCGACTCGGTGGCGATGCCCAGGTGGCGGTCCACGGCGCGCAGGCTGGCGAGGATCGGGGCGTCCGGCGGGAGAGAGCCGCCGAAGCGATGGCCGGTACGCCGCAAGTCGAGCTGGAGGCGGTCCCCTGGCGGGCGATGCTGCATTTCAGCTTCGATTTCGCTGCGAATTCGCGTGAGGACGGCGAGTTCGAGGCGGTCCAGTTCCAACTCGGAGCTGGAACGAAGGTCGAGGTCGGCGAAGGCGTCAGAGGGGATGGAGTTGACCGAGGTGCCACCGTGCAATGTGCCGATATTGAGGGTCGTACGGGGCTGCCGTGGGAGGGGCAGACGGGCGACGGCGAGCAGCGCGGCGCTGAGCGCGAGAATGGGATTGGGACGGTCGGCATCAGCCCAGGAGTGGCCGCCGGGGCCCGTGACGGTGGCCCGCAGACGCCGGCTGCCCAGGGCGCGGTCGACCACCAGGCCGTTTCCTGCGCCCTCGAGTGCTATGGCCGCCTGGATACGCACGCCAAAGGGAGGTGCGGCAAAAAGGTGGCGCATACCGCGGAGATCGCCTTCGCCCTCCTCGCCGACGTTGGCGGCAAAGACAACGGGGCAGGCTGGGCGAAGACCGGCGTGCCGCAGAGCGGCAGCGAGGCCGAGCAGCGCGGTGAGGCCGGCACCGTTATCGCAGGCGCCGGGCCCGTGCAGAACCGCCCCTTCCTCGCGTGGGGTGCAGTCGGTGCCCGCGGGAAATACGGTATCGAGATGCGCCGAGAGCAGGACGGCGCCGGTTGCGGGATCCATGTTTTCGCCGGCGAGGAGAGCGACGGCGTTGCCCTCCGCGTCCACATGGGCCTCGGCGAGGCCCAGTTCCTCAAAACGTTGGCAGAACCACGCGGCACGGTCCCCTTCGCCGAAAGGAGGTGCGGCGACCGGCAGGAAGGCAAGTTGCCAGCGGCGAAGTTGCAACTCGTGCAAATGCAGCCACGCAAAGGCGCGGTGAACCGCACCGCTGCTGGCGAGGCCGGTGAGGCGCCGGCTATCGAGCAGGCTCAAGCTGGGGCTCCGTCGAGGAGCTTAGATTGTACGGAAGCCGAGCCGCATTCGTGGAACTCGTTTGTCGGCTCGTACTCGACGGCCCGCAGATAGAGGCCGCTGGCGGGAGCGGTCGGACCGGCCTGGGAGCGATCCCTCGAAGCAAGGATGGCTGCTAGATCTTCGACGGCCAGGCTGCCGCGACCGATGTCCACCATGGTGCCGACGAGGTTACGCACCATGTGGTGCAGAAATCCGCTGCCGCATACACGAAAGATCAGCAAGTCTCCCGCGCGGGTCCAGTCGGCGCTGTAGATGGTCTTTACGGGATTGGGTGCGCCGGGGGCGGAAACATCGGAAAGGGAAGCGTTCGAGCGACGAAAAGCCTCACCCCGGCTGGCGGCCATGGAGGAGAAGTCGTGACTGCCAAGCAGGAGGCGGGCAGAGCGTTGCATGGCGTCCAGCGCCAGCTGCCAGCGGCAGTCCCAGACGAAGGGTGCGAGAAAAGGCGAGCAGATGCGATCGGCGAGGGAGTTCCCCGGTCGACGCTCGAAGAGGCGGTATTCGTAGTGTTTGCGCCGGGCAGAGTGGCGCGCGTGAAAGCTAGGGGCTACCTGCTCGGCGCAGAGAACGCGCAGCTCCGGAGGCAGGCTGCGATTCAGTGCGCGCTGCAGATTCGCCGGGGGAATGGCCATCGGAAGACTAAAGGAGGCAACCTGGGCGAGAGCGTGCACACCGGAATCGGTGCGGCCGGAGCCCTGGGGCAAGACGTCGTAGCCGCAGAGGTCGCGGAGCGCCCGGGCCAGTGTGCCTTGTACGGTTGTCAGCCCGGGCTGAACCTGCCAGCCGTAAAAACCAGAGCCGTTGTAGCTGAGGGTCAGCTTCCAGTGGGTGGGATGAGCGGAAGAAATGAGGGGAGTCGGAGGGGACAAATCTGTTGAGTTTGCCGAATGCGAATCTGCTGAATATTCCGAATCAATCGAAGATTTCGAATCTGTCGAATCGATCATGGCTGGCCCTCCTCACCCTTCCTGCCCCTCTATTATCGTTGTGCTGCGGTCCTGAGGAGTGCCGGGTGGGGACTATACTAGCGTCGGCCTCGCTGATTTTTGCGTTCTGCGGTGTGTTGTACCTCACCTGGACCGCGAAGTCCGTTTATGGTCTGAAGAAAGGGATGCAGGGTGCCGCAAGCAGGGAATCCGTCGTACAGGCGGGAACGATGGACGGGAGCGGGAACGCATACCCTGCATTTGGCCCTGGTGGGTTGGGTTTTTGTGGTGCAGCCCTGCCTGGCCGAGGCTCTGGCCGTGGGAAAGCGGGGAGCTTCACGGACGGCCGGCAGCGCGCAAGCAGTGTCGGGCGCTACGACCTCGCAGGGCACTGCAAATTCTCAGGGCGCTGCAACGCCGCAGGGGAGCCCGACGGTGGCGCCTCCGGTCGTACCTGTGCAGAACGATACGACCAAAACGCCCGGTCTGCCCCAGGCTCCGGCTCCGACACCCACACAGCCTCTTTTCTTACGGCCGACATCGCATGACTATGCCCGGGGGAATCACTTCTTTCCGGACCCTTTTGCCATCTACACGGCCAAGAACTACCCCCAAACGCGGCTGAGCAACGCGCCCAAGCTGGATGATCTGCTGCGAGACGGCAAGATCTATCTCAGCCTGGCCGATGCCGTCACCCTGGCCCTCGAAGACAACTACGATATCGCGATTGCGCGTATCAACCTGGATATCGCGGATACGGATCTTCTGCGGGCCGAGGCCGGTTCCACACTGCGCGGGGTTCCGACCGGGCTGATCACCAACACCCTGGGCGGGTCGACGACCACGATCACGGGAGGCGGTGGACCGGCCGGCTCCACTTCGGTCGCTTCGGCGAGCGCGGGCAGCTCCGGGCTGGTGCTCTCAACCAATGGCGGCGGTCCGCAGGTGGAAAATTTCGACCCCCTGCTGACCGGCACGATTCAGTACGAGAGCGCGCGCATTCCGCAGACGATCACGCTGCTGACCGGTACGGAAAACCTGCAAACCAACACCACTACTTATAACTTCGAGTACCAGCAGGGATTTGCTTCCGGAACCTCGTTGCAGGTGACCTACAACAACACACGCCAGACTACCAATAGCCAAGGCGTCGTATATAACCCGGCGCTGAACTCGACATTTCGGGCATTGGGAACGCAGCACCTGCTGCAGGGCTTTGGGCCCTGGATCAATAAGCGCTTCATCGTGCAGGCGAAGAACAACCGCCGTTATGCGGATTCTGCTTTTC
>CAXTZL010000305.1:0-3494 GCA_964248555.1 uncultured Bryocella sp. | reverse complement strand
GGCGATTGGCGCGGAGGCTGGAGCCGGTTTCGGTGACCTCGACGATGGCGTCGGCGAGGGTGGGGGGTTTGACCTCGGTGGCGCCCCAGCTGAACTCGACCTTGACGGGAATGTTTTTGCCGGCGAAGTAGCGTTTGGTGTACTCGACGAGCTCGGTGGCGATGACCTTGCCGGCGAGGTCTTCGGGCTTGTTAAAGGGAGAGTCTTCGGGGACGGCGAGCACCCATTTTACGGGGTTGCGGCTTTGCTTTGAGTAGGTGAGGGAGGTGACGCGCTCGACCTGCGACTCGTTTTCGAGCACCCAGTCGTTGCCGGTGAGGCCGGCGTCGAGGGCGCCGTGCTCGACGTAGCGAGCCATTTCCTGGGCACGAACGAGCATGCATTCAATTTCCGGGTCGTCGATGGTGGGGAAGTAGCTGCGGCCGGAGGCAAGAATGTTCCAGCCGGCGCGGGCGAAGAGGGCGAGGGTGGCGTCCTGCAGGCTGCCTTTGGGGATACCGAGTTTTAGCTTGGGAGGCATGGGGGTCTCGTTCTTAGTTGTTCGTTCTCAGTTGTTCGTTCCTGATTTTCGTGCTGCTCCGAGGCGTTACGACGGGGTGTTTGCCTTTGCTAACAACGAACAACTAGGAACCAACGACGTGATCGGTTTGGTGAAGCAGCTGACCGTGCCCTCATGGCAGACGAGGCCGTCGCCTTCGACTTCGACGCGGAAGAGCAGGGCGTCGGTGTCACAATCGGTGGCCGTGGAAAGGATGCGGAGGCGGTTGCCGCTGGTTTCGCCTTTCATCCAAAGTTTGTTGCGGGTGCGGCTCCAGAAGGTGACGTAGCCGGACTCCTGGGTTTTGGCCCAGCTTTGTTCATTGAGGAAGCCGAGCATGAGGACCTCGCCGGAGCGGGCGTCCTGCACGATGCCGGCGACGAGGCCGTTGTCCTTGGCGAAGTTGATGGTTGTTTGCGGCTCGAGTTCCGTCATTTGCCGTGCTCCTGCTTTGGTAAGTTCTGATTCGAGTTGGCAGACATAAGAATGCCCGCTCGCGGTTTGCGCGTCAGCGGGCTGATGATCCTTGCTGGGCTTTGCCTAAACCGCCGTGCCGGAACCTGCCGCCAACGCCCCAGGGGCATGGTGATGATGGAATCCGTGGTGGTGGGAGAAGCGCATCTTTCGTTACGCTACCGCCGTGGGTGAGGAAAGTCAACGCGACGGTTGCATGGATTTCTGCAGCTGAAAGGTTCAGGCGATGTCGAGACTGTGCGCGTGAGAGGCTGACTGCGGCCACAAACGACCGTGCCAAAATTTGTATGCTGAAATCCTTTGGAGCGCAGACTTCCCGGGCGGGGGCAAACCGCATCTTCCTCAACACGGCAACTGGCCGGAGAGAGATAAGTGCATATGTCGGATTACCGCGTACCCGCCGGAGAAGCCCACGAAGATCAGTTCACCGCAGCCATTGAGCAGTACACGTCCAAGATCCCTTCGAGTGCCTACCTGGGGATGGCGATCGCTTCGATCCTGGGTTCGGTGTCGTTCCAGATCGCAGGCAAGAAGCATGAGGCGCTTTTTGTCGGCCAATGGGTTGCCCCGTTTCTGTTGCTGGGGATCTACAACAAGATGATCAAGCAGCACGGCTCGGATGCACAGACTGGTAAGTAACCTTCCAAAAATCCAGCTTCAGCAAGCAACGCCCTTCGCGGACCCCCGCGGTGGGCGTTTCGTTTGTGATGCCGGCGCGGGAACGGGTTAGCGACTCAGGCTTTTTCCAGTTCTTTCCATTTGATGTTGCAGCCAATCGAGGCACGCTGGTCGGGACTGGGGCGGATGCCTGCGACCACAGCGTCCAGGGCTGCCCGGAGATCGGACCCGGTGACGGGTTCCTCATTGCCGTAGTCGCCGCGGCGGGGACGGCTGCTGTCGAGTTGACCGCGATAGACCAGCTTCAGCTCACCATCGAAGAGAAAGAAGTCAGGTGTGCAGGCGGCGCCATAATTGCGGGCCACCCCTTGGGATTGGTCGAGCAGATAGGGGAAGTTCCAGCCGAGGCGAGCGGCCTGTTCGCGCATACCGTCGGGGCCGTCCTGCGGGTAGGCGACAGTATCGTTGGATTGGATGGCGACGAGGGCAATGGGGCCGTTCGGACCGGCGTAGTCGCGCCCCAGGTTCGCCAGTTCAGCTTCGAGGTGTTTTACGTAGGGGCAGTGGACGCAGACGAACATGACGAGGAGCCCGAGCCTGCGTTCCGGGAGGTTATTGGGGCCGCGGAGCTCGCTCTGCTTTCGGTTCCCGGCGAAGAGGTCGTCGCGTTTCAAGGCGTGACCGCTGAGGACATCCAAAAGCTCAAAGGCCGGGGCTACCGTGCCTAGTTCCACCATCTCCGACGCGGTTCTGGACATGTGCGCCTCCCTGCCCATGATAGCCAAGAAGGTGCCGTGAGGGGGCCTGCGTTGGGCCGCTGGCGCATGGCACCCTTTGTGGGCTAAAATCCGCGCTTTGGAGGACGGGCCCGTGGACAGGCATGAATTGGCACGACGTATGGCGATCAGCGCGAATGTGCTGATTACGATCAGTCTTTTTGTTGTGATGGTGTGGTGGCGTGCGAGCGCCGTACTTTTTCTGGCCTGCTGGGTTCTGGATTTTGCCGCGTGGTGGATCGAGGGAAGCCTTGCGAGCGGCCCGCGGCGAACCGCGGGCGCGTCGATCGCGTCATCTGCCCTTTCACGATGAGCTAGAGATTTCAGCTCGATTCAAAGCAGCTTGCTCGACATGAGAAGCTGCCGTGCCGGCCTGCAGAACACCTCGCTGCATGTAGGATGGCAGTATTTTCAAGCGCAAAGATCGTGCGCAAGGAAGAAAGCTACAGCTCCAGGATGATCGGCAT
This sequence comes from uncultured Bryocella sp., assembly GCA_964248555.1. Classification (GTDB taxonomy): domain Bacteria; phylum Acidobacteriota; class Terriglobia; order Terriglobales; family Acidobacteriaceae; genus Granulicella. The sequence goes on along the minus strand of CAXTZL010000305.1, from coordinate 621 downwards.
GATGAGCGGGCGGCGGTTGGCGTTTTTTTGGAGGAAACGCTTGAGGTCGCCACGAATTTTCTCCTTCATGACCCCGTAATCGCCGCGCTCTTCCTTGCTGGAGTCGGCGAGGGTGCGGGAGACGACGTCTCGGGCGTTGCGGAGGAGGTCCGGATCGTCGGCTGCGAAGCCGCGGGTGGTGATTTCGGGAGTGCCTTCGACCTGACCTGTGGACTTGTTGATGGCGATGATGGGAAGGAAGATACCGTCGCCCCCGAGTTGTTTGCGGTCCTTGATCAGGACGTCGTGGACGACATCCTTGGTGGAGTTGTTGTCGATACAGATGCGGCCGGTGGTGATTTTGCCCGTTTTCTGGGCTGATTTGCTATCGAGGGTGAGAACGTCGCCGTCTTCAAGCAGAAGAACCTTTTCCGGGATGCCGGTGGTGATGGCGAGCTCGGCGTGGCGCTTCAGGTGGCGGTAGTCGCCATGGATGGGGATGAAGAACCTGGGGCGAACGAGATTGATCATCAACCGGAGTTCTTCCTGGGAGCCATGGCCGGAGACGTGGATGAGGCCGTTGGTGCCGTCGTCGTTGATGACGCGGGCGGCGCGGCGCTCGAGATGATCGATGACGCGGTA
>CAXTZL010000304.1:0-3498 GCA_964248555.1 uncultured Bryocella sp. | reverse complement strand
ATCAACATGCAGAATACCGTGGCACTCCTGTGACTTTCAGGTCCCAAATGCCCTTCGGAGATACCGCAAGGCATGCCCGGCACCTCGAAAGGTAAACTGAACCCATGATCGAACTCCCCATGACCGAAGCCCAGTTCGCCTCCGCCGGCGAGCGCCTCAAGCGCCACGGTCTCGACCTTTCCGGTCCCGCCGGCACCCTCACCAAGGAAGGCATCACCGCCAGTTACACCTACGGGGACGGCATGCTGCGCATCAACATCCACAACAAACCCTTCTTCCTCCCCGAATCCATGATCGAAGGCCGCCTCAAGGCCTATGTCGAACAAAGCATGGGTGAAAAGTAAAGAAACGAGCCGACTTGTGCGGCCCACGTGCGAATAGCGCAAACGGTGTGCGAATAACGGCGTAGTGCCCCCACCCAGCCGCGACCGCCCTCGCTGGCCGCGCATCTAGCAGACCTATAGAGCCGAGTGCACATCTATACTGCTGCGTGCACCCCGGCCGGTGCAGACCTCTCCTATGTCCCTCCTTTGGCTCCGAGTCGCGGTCCTTCTCTACGCCGTCGCCGCGCTCGCGGTGCTGCCCGCGGCCCTGTACAACCGCCCGCGCTGGCGCTACCTCGCCTTGCCCTGCGCCCTCGGCGGCATCTTCTTTCACTTCGTCGCCCTCACCGAGACCCTCGTCGCCGCCCACCACGCCCTCCCCGTCGACACCCACGAGACCCTCTCCATGCTGGGTCTCCTGCTCGCCGCCGCCTTTCTCGCCCTGTTTGTACGCTTCCGCACCGTCTCCTTCGGCGTCTTCCTGCTGCCCATCGCCGTGCTCGTCACCCTTACTCCTGCCTTCCACCCCGGCGCCGAATCGCTAACCTACCCTTACCTCCGTACCGGCTGGCTGTTTCTGCACGTCGCGCTGCTCTTGGCCGCCTACGCCGCCCTCCTGGTCTCCCTCGTCGCCAGCCTTCTCTATCTCATTCAGGAGCGCGGCATCAAGCAGAAGCGCCTCCGCTCCGCAGGCAACGCCCGCAACTGGCTGCCACCGCTCGAAACCACCGACCAGATCGCCCTCAAGAGCCTCCTCTTCGGCCTTCCCTGCATGACCGGCGGTCTCCTCATCGGCTCCGTCGTGGCGCTCCAAACCGTGGGCCCCACCTTCTTCGCCGACCCCAAGGTTCTTCTCTCGCTCGCCATGTGGCTTGCCTATATGGCCATGATCTACATCCGCCAGCAGTCCGGCCTGCGCGGCCGCCGCGCCGTTTACCTGTCCAGCTTCGCCTTTCTCTTCGTCCTCGCCGTCTGGGCCGCCAACCAGCTCTCGGTCGTGCACAGGTTCAAGGCCCCATGAGCGCGCTGGTCACCAACCCCACCTCAAACGCCGGCTCCAGCGCCCTCATGCTGGTTGGCGTCAATCACACCACGGCGCCCATCGCCGTGCGCGAACGCCTCGCCATCACCTCCGAACGCCTCGCCGACGCCACCCGCACCCTCATTCATGAGCCGGGCGTCCGCGAAGCCATGATCCTCTCCACCTGCAACCGCGTCGAACTGCTCACCGTCTGCGACCCGGCCTCCACTTCCGCCGCCCCCAGCCTCCTCACCCCCGTCCACTTCTTCCACCGGTTCCTTCATCTCTCCCGCGCCGAAGTCGAACCGCACCTCTACCAGTTCAGCGATTCCGAAGCCGTCCGCCACCTCTTCCGCGTTGCCAGCTCCCTCGACTCCATGATCGTCGGCGAACCCCAGATCCTCGGCCAGGTCAAACAGTCCTTTGCCGTCGCCCGCGAGGTCGGCGCCATCCACTCCACCGGTGCCTTCAGCTCCGTCCTGGACCCCCTGCTGCAACGCGCCTTCTCCGTCGCCAAGCGCGTCCGCACCGAAACCCAAATCGGCGCCAGCACCGTCTCCGTCGCTTCCGTCGCCGCCGATCTCGCCCGCAAAATCTTCGGTTCGCTCACCGGCAAGACCGTGCTGCTCGTCGGGGCAGGGAAGATGAGCGACCTCACCGCCCGGCACCTCATCCAGCAGGGTGCCACCACGCTGCTCGTCTCCAACCGCACCGAGTCCCGCGCCGAACGCATGGCCGACGCCCTCCGCACCCCGGCCATCACCACCGGCGTCATCCCCTTCGATCAGCTCTACGACCAGGCCCACCGCGCCGACATCATCATCACCTCCACTGGTGCCGGCGCCTACGCCCCCGCGGCCGGCCGCGGCATCGCCGCCGCGCACATCTTCACCCCCGCCCAGGCCCGCGCCCTGCTCAGCCGCCGCCGCCACCGCCCCGTCTTCTTCATCGACATCGCCGTCCCCCGCGACATCGCTCCCGAGGTCAACGCCGTCGAAGGCTGTTTCGTCTACGACATCGACGACCTCCAACAGGTCGCGCAGGAAAATCGCGCCGGTCGCACCCGCGAGGCTGAAGCCGCCGAAAATATCGTCAGCTCCGAGGTCACCCGTTACACCGAGCGCCTCAGGGAAGCGCCCTCCACCGAGGCCATCAAGCAGCTCCTTGCCGAAGCCGACCTTACCCGCGAAACGGAGCTGGCCCGTACCCTCAACCGCCTCAACGCGGAGCCCCTCAGCGCCAGGCAGCAGGCAGCCGTCGAAGCGCTTACCCGTTCGCTCACCGCCAAGCTGCTGCACCCCCGGATCGCGGCCCTGCGTACCCCCCGCCGTGAAAGCGACTCATAAACACCGCAAGCCGCCACCGGCTGGCACCTCCTCACTTCCACTGCAGCAATGCCCGCTCGGGGGCGAGGCACAAAAAAGTGTGCACCCTGGACAGCGCCCCGCCGCATTCTGCCATCCCAAGCCAAGTACGGATTCCAACTCCAACTTCAGGCAGGCACGACGATGGCACTCGCAAAAACAACGCAGGATCACGACGAAATCCGTAAGTGGGCCGAGGCGCGTGGCGGCAAGCCCGCCGTTGTGTCTGCAACCGAAGGCAAGGACGAAACCGGCATCATCCGGCTCATGTTTCCGAACGCCCCCAACCACAACGACGACGCTCTCGAAGAGATCGGCTGGGACGAGTGGTTCGAAAAATTCGACGAAAGTGGCCTGGAGCTCACCTACCAGGAAAAAACCGCCGACGGCCAAACCTCCGACTTCAACAAGCTCACCTACCCCGATGTCGATTCCCCCAAGGGAAAGGCCCTGCTAAAGAAGTCCGCAGGCAAGAAGAGCGCCAAGTCCGCAAGCGCAAAGACTCCCGCAAAATCGACTGCGGAAGCCGCCGCGAAAAAGGCTCCCGCCAAAAAGTCGGCTTCCAAATCCGCCTCCAAGAAAAGCTCTCCCGCCACCCCGGCCCGCAACTACCCCAAGCCGGATAAAGACACCCCAACGCAGGTTTTCTAAGCACGATGCGCGACATTGCCCCTCAAAGGTCCTGCAAAGTGCAGGGCCTTTCTTCTGTGGCGCGATATCCTGATCACCCATGAGCACACAACCCATTCGCCTCGGCACCCGCGGCTCGCAACTCGCCCTTTGGCAGGCC
>CAXTZL010000303.1:0-3518 GCA_964248555.1 uncultured Bryocella sp. | reverse complement strand
GCAACGGCAAGAACAACCGCAACCGCAAAGGCTCGCCCTCCTTGGCCATCGTCCATGTCGTGATGAAGTCGTCCAGCACCGCTCCCCCGGCAGCGGCGCATGCGAACTACATCGCCCGGGATGGCCAATACGAGAAGCGCGGCGGGCTGGAGCTGGTCGAGTCGGGCAATATGCCCGCGTTCGCTGAGAGCGATCCGCACGCGTTCTGGGAAGCCGCCGACGCGCATGAGCGCAAGAACGGTCGCGCCTACACGGAGTTGCAGATCGCTCTCCCCCGGGAGCTTGTGCCGGAAGAACGAAATGCCTTGGCCCGCGATGCGGCCAAGGAGCTGCTGGGCGAGCGCTTCGCCTACACCCTGGCCGTACATACGCCCTTGGCCAAGGACAATATCGAGCAGCCGCACATGCACCTGATGTTCTCGGAACGCGCCATCGACGAGCGCACCCGAGAGCTGTCGGAGGAGCAGTTCTTTAAGCGCAACGGAGCGAAGAAAGACCCGGAATGGAACGCTCGCGAGAAGCCCATGGAAGTGCGCGAAAAGTGGGTCGAGATGATGAACGCAGCCATGGAGCGGCACGGCCATATTCAGGATCCCGCGCAGCGTCTGGATCATCGCTCCTGGGCCGACCAGGGACGCCATGATCTGGCGGAGCTGGTCGAGCCAAAACTGCTCGCAGGGAGCGAGGCTGAGGCGCGGGCTTTGCATGCCCATGTGGACGGTCTGCGGGAGCAACGGGCCGAGCTTCCACCGCCACACTTGAGCCACGAGAAAGTGGTGGAGCATTGGGAGCAGGGAGCCGAGCGGCAGATCGCCCAGGTACGCGAGCGGGAGGCCCAGGAGCTGTCTCGTCTGGACAAGCTGATCGCCGCCGCCCGGGAGCTGGCTCAGGAGGTGAAAGAGAAGGCCGTCGAGGTCGTTCAGAACGTCTCCGAGCGGATGGAGCAGTTGCGTGGTCGCTACGAGCGTTGGCGGGACAACCGGGTCGAGAACGCCGACCAGAAACTAGACACTCAACCGCCATCCCCAACTCAGGAAAAGCAAGCGGCCAAGGAGCAAGGGCGGGCTGGGCCGGAGCTGGGTGTGGAGGCGCAGATCGCGCAGGGCAGACAGGCGTTCCGGGAACGCTATGAGGCGCACAAGCAGGCAAAGCAGGCGGCATTGATCCCAGAGCCAAAGCAGGAACAGGCCCTGGAGAAAGGCCCTGAGAAAGCGGTCGAAAAGGATCTGGAGATCGACCGTGGGCACGGGTTCGGTATTGGACGGTAGGGTCAGAGTTTGTAGAGGAGTCGGGCCATGAAAGAGCAACAACCGGAGCAGCCGCAGCCAGGGAGTCGTCTCGGCGACTCGATGATGTTCGGTCTGATCGAGCACACCGAGAGGGTCGAGGAAACGATGGCCGAGACGCAACGCGTCTTGACCCAGCGGATCCAGGAGCTCGCGCAAGTGCAGGAGTGGGCCGTCAAGGCCGCCGTGGAGCTACAGAAGCAGGCCGCGACCGCTGTCAAGAATCTGGAGGGCGAACGGGCACGGCTGCAGAGCGTCGGGCCAACGCTGCAGCAGAATGCTGCCTGGGCCATGCGGGAATCCATCCGCGAGCAGAGCGACAAGATCGAGACCCAGATCAGCGCGGGCATGGCCGTACCGCTCGACCAGATCAAGCAGGCTGCCGCCCAGGTGCGTCAGAACGTCCGCGATGCAAACTGGATGGTTTACATGGGCATGCTTTTGATCGGAGTCGTTCTGGGGCTATTCGCGGGCTACCTGCCCATGCGCAGCAGCGTGAAGGCGCTCGAGGAACACGTCAACCAGATCGACAGCTACCTTGCCGCCCAGCAGCCACAGGCGGCCCCGGTCACGCTCCAGCCGTTCCATGCGTCGGCTCACAAAGGGAAGAAGTAGCCAGCAGGCAGCATCGGTACACCCGGCAAGGCTGGTGGATTTGACACTCGCCGCAGGCGAGCTTGGAACGCACTTTCGCGTCCCACAAACCCACAGCCTCGACTGCTGCAGTCCCCTAAATAGAGTGATCCCTTATGTTCAACGCAACACCGACAAAGGAGGCGTGCGGTGAGAATGTCAATTCCGCGAGGATATGAATATGGCTCAGTTCAGAGGTGAGGTGAAGTGGTTCAACAATGCGAAGGGCTACGGTTTTCTAGGACGTGATGACGGCCCAGATGTATTCGTTCACTTCAGCGCCCTCCAGGTTGAGGGCTATAAAAGCCTCAAAGAAGGCGACGCCGTCCAGTTCGATGTAATTCAGGGCGAGAAGGGACCCCAGGCCGACCAAGTCAGCTTGGTAACAGGACAGCAAGAAACATCCCAAAAAGCGGCTTGAATCAGGCGTACAGATTCGAGATCAGATCGCGGACGATGGGGTAGCACTCACAGGCGGCGCTTTCCATGCGCTCCCTGTTCAGGATGTGAATACGTCCACGGCTGTATTCAATCAACCCACTCCGCTGAAGACTCCCGGCGGCCATGGTCACCGTGGTCCGCCCTGCTCCGATCATCTCCGCCAGAAACTCCTGCGTGAGGTTGAACTCAGATTTCCCGATACGGTCGGAAACCATCAGTAGCCAACGCGCCAGCCGTTCCTCTACTTCATGAAGCCGATTACAGGCCGCGAGCTGGTTCACGATCAACGCCTGCCCTTGCACTGCCTGAAGCACGCAGAAACGCAACGGCTCAAACCGCAGGAACTCTTTCTGGAACTCCGCAAAAGAGATCCTAAGAGCCGATCCTTCTACTTGGACCATACCCGTGGTGGGCACATTGGAAGAACCGAGAAGATGAAAAGCCTCTACCACGCCTTCCGAACCGATCAGCCCCACCTCGACGCCACTGCCGTTTTCCATGAAGGTCACAATCGAGGTGATTCCCGAGGTCATAAAGTGGGCGTATTTGGGAACCTCTCCCGCCCGGTAAATGTTCGTGGGGATTGGCAAAGCAACCTCCTCCATACGGGCGAGGAGAGAGGACCGATAGTCAGCCGGGAGCATACTAAGGAGCCGATTTGAGCCTGAATTTGCGATGGTGTTCCGTCCTTTGCTTCAGTTCGCAAGGGACAGCCGCCAAGATAAGCGCAAGAAATATGCGTCTCTGATGAGAGTGGACTGAATCGTCCGTAAGAAAACGGTACGCTTTAGCAAAGGAAACGTATGTTCGGTGACCCACATAGGAGCCCTTCACCTGAACTAAAAACTGCCAGATAGGAGCTGGACGCTGGATGTCACCTAAGACCACGCAAATCCTATGTTTTGGCCATGACGCCATACTCCTCAAAACCCGTCAATGGATTCTTGAACGGCAGTTCCGCATTGAGGTAGTGAGCGACTTGGCTGCGTTCACGTTACTAGTGGGCCGGCATCGGTTCGATCTTGTGATCTTCTGTCAAACGCTTTCTTTATCGGAGTGCCAGCAGGCCATCGACCTGTTGCAGGCACACTCTCCCCGCACGAAAGTCCTGGGACGATAGCGATGATGCATACGTGTCGCCTGTGAGCGAAATGGAAG
>CAXTZL010000302.1:0-3524 GCA_964248555.1 uncultured Bryocella sp. | reverse complement strand
AGTGCTTAGAGTAGACCATTGATTGCTCGAAGGTAGTACAGTACAGTATGGCTTTGGTCTCGCCGGCCGTGTCTTCCACTGTCCCTTCGTCAGCGCCGTTCCCGGCCTCGAACTCGCCGCAATCGTCCAGCGCAGCGGGGACCAAGCCGCCGAAGCCTACCCCGGAGCCCGCATCCTGCGCTCCGCCGAGGCAGCCTTCGACGCCCCGGACATCGATCTCATCGTCGTCGGCACCCCCAACGAGACCCACGAAGCCCTCGCCCTTGCCGCCCTCCGCGCCGGCAAACACGTCGTCGTCGACAAGCCCATGACTCCCTCCAGCGCCGCCGCGGCCACCCTCATCCGCACCGCCCGCGACGCCGGCAAACAGCTCTTTCCCTTCCACAACCGCCGCTGGGACGGCGACTTCCTCACCATCCAGCACCTGCTCGCCGAAGGCACCCTCGGCCGGCTCAACGCCGTCCACTCCCAATGGGACCGCTTCCGCCCTTATCCGCGCGCCAACTCCTGGAAAGAGGCCGAGGACGACGCCAACGGCCTCCTGCAGGACCTCGGCCCCCATCTGCTCGACGGGGCCATGGCCCTCTTCGGCCCCCCACAGCGCCTCACCGCGGGGGTCCGCCGCGATCGCGAAAACACGGGGATCGAAGACGGCTTCGACATCCTGCTCGAGTTCGACCGCCCCTCCACCGGCATCACCCCCGCCAGCACCCTGCGCTATCTCTGCGGTTCCACGATGATCGCCGCCGACCCCGCCCCACGCTTCCGCCTCAACGGCACCTCCGGCAGCTACACCAAATATGGCGTCGATCCGCAGGAAGCCCACCTCGTCGCCGGCGGCGGCCATCCACCTCGCCTCGGCGCCTCCGTTCCTCTGACCTCATCGCCCGCATCGCCCTCATCAACCTCCTGGCTCTCCGAGCCGGAATCCGCCTGGGGCACCCTCACCCTCGCCGCCGACCCCGCAAACCACCCCTCCGACCTCACCCGCACCCGCCTTCCAACCGTGGACGGCGATTACCGCCTCTTCTACGCCGGCGTCCGCGACGCCCTCCTCGGCACAGCCCCCGCCCCCGTCACCGCCCCGGTTACCGGCACAGACGCCTGGCGCGTAGCCCGCCTCATAGAACTCGCCCGCGAAAGCAGCCAATCCCGCCAAACCCTCGCAATCGACCTCGAAACCGAACAAACCAAAATCTGAACCACCCACAGACCGGAGACCGGGTACCCCACCCCCACGACAGCCTCACCGTCGTGGGGGTGGGATCTCGTTTGCAACAGCAAACGACCTTCACTCCACCCCCCCCCCAAAATCATCCCGGAACCAAGTAAACTACCTCCATGGCGCAAGCCCCAGCCCGTCCCACCCAGTGGAAGTTCATCATCGCCGCCCTGATCGTCGTAGGCACCGTCACCTGGCTCGCCATCTCCGGCGGTCGCCAGGCTAAGAGCTACTACGTCACCATCAATGAGCTCCAGGCCATGGGCAACAAGGCCTACACCCGCAACCTCCGCGTCGCCGGCAACGTCCAGCCCGGCTCCATCGAGCGCTCCGGCCCCGACGCCAACTTCACCCTCCTCGAACTCGGGAAAACCCTGCGCGTGAACTACAAAGGCTCCGAACCCCCGCCCGACACCTTCAAAGACGACGCCCAGGCCCTAGCCATCGGCACCTTCGGCCGCGACGGCGTCTTCCACGCCACCCAACTCCAGGCCAAATGCGCCAGCAAGTACGCCCCAGCCAAACCAGGCACCAAGCCCACCGGCAACACCACCCCCCTGAAAGCCACAGCCCTCCTCACACCCTAAAAGGCGCACCGCCCCACAAAATGAGTCGCGGAAGGCAGCAGGCGTGCGCCCTGAGCTTTTCTCGTACATCCACGTTTGGACGCCGCCATCCTGTTGCGTTTTGAAAGCCTGTCATCCTGATGCGTTCCAACACGCCATACGTTTAAGAAAGACCGTCATCCTGAGCGCAGCGAAGGATCTCCGCATTCTGCCATCAACAGAACTACGTCCTCTTAAAACGCTTAGTCACTAGAAATCCATTTCTGGGTATGGCTCCCCGCTGATCCCATTCTCACGGTTCCAGACGAGGTGGAGATCATCGGTGAAGGTTGCTGAACGCGCGTTACGTATACTCCGGCCATGTTCGATCCAAATGTTGCAGATCCGATCGAGACACTGAGCCGCTCTCACGACATGCTCACAAGTTTGAGGAAGTTCGATGAGCTAGAAATAGATCCTGTGTGCCGTGGACAGCTCGCCCTTTCCAAGGAAGAAGAGTGCCGGATAGTCACATACCTCAGAGTGCAGCGAAATGTGGACAGCATGACTGCACTAAATCATGTAGCCCACTTTCAGGCATTGAGCATGCTCGCGCGTGCGATCCTTGAACTCAGTCTGGACATCAGGCTGATGCAGTTGATACCCGATGCGTCCCTGAGGGACGCGTACTTAGGACCCGAAGATCACGCCAAACCCGAACCCACATCACTTTGGATGGATCACATCCATCACAAGCGCATCGCTGATCTTCCAGACCCCGCCCTTCTTCACCAGGACCCTCAGATAGTAAGAGTGCCGCGGCGGCATCGGATTTCCGCTGAAATCATTGACCAGCCCGTCAATGCGCTCATCGCTCCACACCGCCGCGGTAGTGGGTGACGTCAGGCGAACGTCCAGAATCGTGGCCGGTGTGGTGCTCTTTCCCGCACGATACCCGGGCCGCGCCAGCAGGTCGTTCAGGAACGTCTCAAACTCTTTCTTCCCATGCAGCCGCACCCCGAACGGGTTCTGCCAGATCAGATCATCCGTAAAAGCCGACGCCACCTCCTTCGCGTCAAATCGGTCCCAGCCTTCCGTTTCGTGCGCAAGAACACTTCGAATCGCCGTTTCGTCAGACGACTGCTGCCCATAGGCACCGGGCAGTGGGAGGCAAAGTAGACCGACGCAGACCACGAACGAAACACGCATAGAGCCTCCTTCAAAATGGGATTGCACATCAATTCAATGGGATCACTATGCTTAAGGAATGACAACGCACCTGGAATCAGACCACCTGCCGACATACAAAGTCCTGACCTAAGTCGATTCACAACAAGACTTTGAGCCAAAAGTACAGGGGGAGCCTACTCCTCCCCAAGCGCCCGCATCAACCGCACCTGAAACTCCACACCCGCATAGAACGAGCTCACCCGGATCCGCTCATCCCGCCCATGCATCCGGTCGTCTCCCGCATCGATCCCCATCCCCGAGATCCCATAACTCGGAATCCCCGCAGCCAGCGTATACACCGAATCGCTCGCCCCGGTCTCCATCACCGGCACGATCCGCACGCCCGGAAACATCGCCTCCGCCACCTTGTGCAGAGGCTGCGTCACATCCGCCCGCAGCGGCGGAGGAGCGGGTGGCGCCGTCGTGGGAGCCGACGGGAACACGTTCCCCGCATCGTCCACATACTTCACAGTGAGCTTCGCGTCCGCAAACACCTGGATCAGCCGCTGCCGAACCTCCTCCGGCGG
>CAXTZL010000301.1:0-3524 GCA_964248555.1 uncultured Bryocella sp. | reverse complement strand
GCGGTGCACAAGGAAGCGGAGCAGAAGCTGCGCGATGTGCAGGAGGTGCTGGCGCAGCGGGAGTTCGACCTGGGCCAGTTCTACGCCCTTCGCGGCAACTATGCGGCGGCGATTGCGCGATACCAGACGGTGGCGGACACGTATCCCCAGTTCAGCCACATGGACGATACGCTGATCGGGCTGGGGGACGCGTATGAGGCGCAGGCCAAGCTGATCCGGGCACAACCTTTGCCGGAGGCGGCCAAGGCGAAGCTGGAAGAGGAGTACGACGGCAAGGCTGCGAGCTATTACCGTGACGTGGTGCTGAACCACGCAGCCGCCCCGCACGTGGAAGATGCCAAGGAGCGCCTGCAGGGTATGGGTCTGCCCCTGCCAACGCCGACGGCCGAGCAGGTAGCGGCGAGCGATGCGCTGGAGGGCAGCCGTGCGCAGTACACGTTGCGCAAGCGGCTGCAACTGCTGCTTGTGCACGCGCCGGACACGGTGACCGCGGCGCAGATGGGTGCTCCACCGCTGGAGGATGCGACGCCCACGGTGGCACCGGCCGTGATCAAGCAGGTGCAGGACGATTTTGCTGCGGCGTTAAACCCGGCGGCGGCGGCGAAGGCAGCCCCTTCCACGGCGGCCGAGGCCACACCGGCTACGACCGATGCGGCGGAGGTGCCGGCGCAACCGGCTGCAGGTGATAGCGGGGCGGCATTAACGCTTTCGGATGTGCCTTCTGCGGGGCGGGGTGTGGGTGACAGCAGTGTGAGCACCGTTACGGACGCAACGCCGGCGACAGGCGGCGGTGCGAGCGTTGGCGGTGGCGGTGCGAGCCTGGGCGCGGAGGTGCTCACGCCGGGGGTGAATACGGGAACCGCGCCCGGAACGATGACCGGGGCGGCGATCACGGATCGGGCCAGTGATGCCCCGGCCGCGACCGGAAAGCGGGATCCGAACTATGGTCTGGGGCTGGTGACGCCGAAGCCGGCTGATACGTCTGCTCTGCCCGCCGCGGAAGCGCCGGCGGAGGCGCCGGATGCGGTGAACGAGGCCGCAGGCAAGAGCCTGCCGGCAGCGCAGCAGAAGGACCCGAACAAGAAGAAAACGGCCAAGCCGGTGTATGACAAGAACGATGAAAGCTCCAGCAAGCACCATAAAAAGAAGGGGCTGGACAAGCTGAACCCGTTCTAAGACGAGAGCTTGCCGTCGCCTGCGGAGCCGCGCGGGTGTAAACAGAAGTGAGGAGAAGCGCTCCGGCTTTCATGCCGGGGCGTTTCTCATTTGAGTCGCTTTCCTGTTGATCAACCCGGTTCCCTGAGTGCTTTACAGCGGAAAATGCACAGATTTTGCATTCGGGGCCGGGAACCTCCACGTAGAGCTCAACGTAAGGGTAGATATCGGCGGCAGGATCGGGCGGCAGGGGCGAAGAGGCTTGAGGCGGCATGGCAACCGCCCGGCAGGCTTCCTTCTGGCACGCGATTCTGTAGCAGATCGCCATCACGAGGATTTTCGATGAAGTTAGTTACTGCGGCAGCGTCCCTTGCGGCGCTTACGATGCCCCATGCCTTTGCGCAGAGCTGCACGGGGGCCGGGGCGACGAGCCTTTCCGGCACGGTGCGAGACAGCACGGAGGCGCTGATTCCGGGTGCGCGTGTGAGCCTCGATGGGGGTGCGCCGGTGCCGAGCGGCAACGATGGGCGGTTTCGCGTGCTCTGCGTGGGACCGGGGCCGCACAAGCTGACGGTGACCGCGGAGGGATTTTCCGAGGATGCGCTGGATGTGACCACACCGTTGAAGGCGGAGGTGGCCGTGGTGCTGACGCCCAGCGCGGTGGAGACGAGCGTGACGGTGAATGCGGATGAACAGGTTGCAGTGGATCCGAATTCAGCGGGACCCGCGGCGCGGCTGGAGGGCAAGCAGTTGCAGTCGCTGGCCGACGATCCGGATGACCTGCTGCGTGAGCTGCAGCAACTGGCGGCAGCGGCCGGGGGCAACCCGGCGAATACGACGATTTCGGTGGATGGGTTTGGGGATTCGAGCAAGCTACCGCCGAAGAGCTCGATTGCGTACATCGAGGTGAACCCCGATCTGTTTTCGGCGGAGTACCGCAACCCGCCGTTTGGCGGAGGCCAGGTGAATGTGTATACGAAGCCGGGGCAGAGCGCGTACCACGGCGCGCTGTTTACCACCAACGGCAGTTCGTGGGAGAACGCGCGGGATCCGTTTTCGACGAGCAAGGGAGCGATCGGCAAGCAGCGTTACGGCTTCGAGCTGACGGGGCCGATACGCAAGCAGGGGTCGGACTTTTCGCTGGATCTGGAGCACCGTTCGATCAACAATGTGGGCGTGGTGAATGCGGTTTCGCTGAACAGCGCGGGGGGGAGTGTGCCCGTGCTGCAGACGGTGGCCACGCCGCAGCGGCTGTGGATCGGGCAGGCGCGGATCGACTGGCAGCTGGGCGCGAAGAATGCGTTTACGTCGACTTACAGCGCGAATGTGAACAACCTGCAGAATGTGGGCGTGGGTGGGACGAACCTGGCCGAGACGGGCTACGGGAGTGAGCAGAACGAGCACGTGGTGCGCGTTTCAGACCTGACGACGTTTTCGCCGCACCTGGTGCATGAGGCACGGGCTTCGTTCCGGTTCAACGTGGAGAACGACACACCAGCTTCGACGGCGGCGCAGGTGCAGGTGGCGGGATCGTTTACCGGCGGCGGATCGACGCTGGGAGCGCAGCGGCTGTTTGGCTTTCGCACCGAGTTCGACGAGGATGCGATCCTCACGCTGAAGCAGCACACCCTGAAGTTCGGCTACCAGGTGAATAACTACGATCTTCAAAACCGGCTGACGACCAACTTCAACGGCACCTATACGTTTGGCGGCGGCACGGCGCCGGTGCTGGATGCGAATAACCAGCCGGTCGCGGGACAGACGACGACGATCACGGGGATTGAGCAGTACCGGCGAGCGTTGCTGGGGCTGAGTGGAGGAACGCCGACGGCATTTTCGAATGTGGCCGGCAATCCGAACCTGGCGTTTACCCAAGTGCGTGTGGCGTTCTTTGTGCAGGACAGCTGGAAGCTGGCGCATGGAGTGCTCCTCTCAAGCGGTTTGCGGTATTACTTCCAGACGGACCCAACGACGCTGGGGTCGGTCGAGCCGCGGCTGGGTATTTTGTGGTCGCCCGGGGCCAAGCCCAAGTGGACGCTGCACGCGCATGCGGGTCTGTTCGCCGGGCAAATCAGCAGCAATGAATATGGCGAGGTGCTGAGGGAAGACGGTGTGCAGCGGGTTACGAGCACGATCTACAACCCCGTATTCAACAATCCTTTTTCCACGGGCGCGACGCCGATTCACAGCATGCGCAGCATTTCGCCACACATCGCACAGGCGAGTTGGGGGGCGGAAAACATTGGCGGATCACGGGAGTTGCCCTTCGGCTTTAATCTTTCGGGCGACTTCCTTTACGGGCGCATCTGGAACGATCAGCGATCGCCGAACATCAATTCTCCGCTGAACGGCGTGCCGACGGGGCCGCG
>CAXTZL010000300.1:0-3542 GCA_964248555.1 uncultured Bryocella sp. | reverse complement strand
AAGGACTTGCGCCCAGGCGTGTGGTCTCCCGAAGCGCGCGACCGCCGATCGCGGCTACAAGAGCACGGCCGTGTGGGTCAGCGGCGAAGGTTTCCTGAAGCAGCGCCGCCAGTGCCGTGGAAAGCATCTGCGGCAGATGGCTGACCCAAGCGCAGATGCGATCATGCTCGTCCGCTTCAATATCAAACGTGTGAGTGCCTAAAGCTTCGATCCAGGTACGCCACTGCTGAGCCAGCAAACAGGGTTCGCCTGCAGGCGGCGTAAACAGCCAGGTAGCGCCGCGAAAGAGCTCTGGTTCGGCAAACGACGCTCCACCGGACTCCTTGCCGGCCATAGGATGACTCGGCAGAAACGCAGCCTTGCCGGGACCGTTATAGAGAACTTCTGCTGCGCGGACGACCTCTCGCTTGGTGCTCCCCACGTCGGTGATCAGTGCCTCGGGAAGCACCACAGGAGCAAGCGCATGCATCCAGTCAAGGATCGGCAGAACGGGCGCGGCAAGAACATAAATGTCTGCGATTCCCGGAGTGAGGACCGCTTCGCGACTGGGCAAAACCTCATGAAGCGCGCCCTTGGCCAGAGCGTGGGCAAGCTCAGCCGGGTCTGGATCCCAACCCAGAACCGTGACATTGCAGGCTGCGCCAAGCGTCTGCAGCGCAAGCCCGAGAGAGGCACCGATCAGGCCGGTTCCGAGGATGAGGACACGCGTGACCACATCGCCAGCTTACGCGACGTTGGCCCGGCTAGGGCGTGCGGCGGTGGGTAAAGGCGCGTGCCTGCGGCCCACGATAGTCCCCGGCAATGTGACCATGCCCGCGTAGCAGGTACTTGTACGTTGTTAGGCCTTGGAGGCCTACGGGCCCGCGAGCGTGAAACTTGCTGGTGGAAACGCCAACTTCGGCACCGAAGCCAAAGCGGAATCCATCGGCGAAACGGGTCGAAACATTATGGAAGACGCCCGCTGCGTCGACCTCCCGCAGAAAGCGTTCAGCGGCTTCTGGATCTTCGGTCAGGATGCTCTCCGTGTGTGCGGAGCCGTAGGCGTGAATGTGTGCAATGGCCGCAGGAAGCGAAGGCACGATCCCAATCGCAAGTTCAGGGCCGCCGAATTCTGTATGCCAGTCGTTGACCGGCTCTACATCCGTTGCGGTGAACGCAGTCGTAGCGGCATCGGCGCGAAGTCGAACGCCCCTCCTGGCGAGCATCGCGGTCAGCTGCGGGATCAACGCGGGCGCAATCTCCTCATGCACGAGCACGGTCTCGACGGCATTGCACGCGGCAGGGTAATCAAGCTTTGCATCGGCGACAACCCGCAGAGCGAGCGCAGGATCAGCCGCGCG
This sequence comes from uncultured Bryocella sp., assembly GCA_964248555.1. Classification (GTDB taxonomy): domain Bacteria; phylum Acidobacteriota; class Terriglobia; order Terriglobales; family Acidobacteriaceae; genus Granulicella. The sequence goes on along the minus strand of CAXTZL010000300.1, from coordinate 2,202 downwards.
ATCCACGTAGATATGGCACACCCCTTCGGAATGGCCGAGCACGGGGATGCGCGTGTTGTTCTGCACAAATTCCACCAGCGACTTCGATCCGCGCGGGATCACCATGTCGATCAGGTCGTGGGCCGCAAGAAGTGCTCGCACCTGCTCGCGGCCTCGAACAAGCGTGAGTGCGTCTGCCGGAAGACCGCAAGCATGCAATGCCGTGCGAAGAACGCCAACCAGGGCCGTGGCCGTGTGTTCCACCTCGCGGCCGGGTTTCAGAATGGCCGCGTTGCCGCTCTTGAGCGCGAGCGCCGCAATCTGTGTCACAGCATCGGGACGCGCTTCAAAGATGACCGCGAGAACACCCAGCGGAACGCTGACCTTTTCCAAACGCAGGCCCGGGCTAACGTTTCCAGCCATCTCACGGCGGGGCGGCAGACCGCTGGGGTCAGCGTCGTCAAGCTCCGTAGTTTCGAGCACGCGTCCCAATGGATCGGGAAGCGCAGCAACTGATCGAATCTGCTCCACCATCTCGCTGAGTTTGCCTTCTGTGAGCTTCAGGCGGGCAAGTGTGGAAAGCGAGATCGCTTCGGCATTGGCCATGCTTTCCGCCACGCGAAGATCTTCCGCATTGGCAGCCAGCAGTTCTTCCGACGCTTGAGAGATCGCCTGCGCCATGGCTTGCAGCGCACCGTTGCGCTCGGCTTCGGTCAGCGTGGCCAGTGGCCGGGAAGCCGCTTTGGCCTGGCGCGCGACCTCGCGAGCCTCTGCGGTGGCATGGAGTCCGCTTACAGCCTCCTTCGTGCTGCTCACCGAGAATACTCCGTTAACTGCCGCGCACCAGAGATCGCAGTTCGTTCAAAAACGCCAAAGCGTGTGCCGACTGCTTCACCGGCCACGATACGCTCAAGAACCTGCGGTGTCCGGCCATTTGCGATGACAGCTTCCCTGCCTGCCTCGAGCGTGATGCGCACGCTTTCCAGCTTGGACAGCATTCCGCCGCGACCACGGCCATTGCCGCCGTGGGCAACGGCCAGTACGGCATCGTCCACCACCTGCACATGCGAAAGCAGGCGAGCGCCCGGCGCCTGCGGATCGCGATCATAAAGACCATCTACATCGGACAGCAACACCAGCAAGTCGGCACCGATGTGTTCGGCAAGCAGCGCGGAAAGTTTGTCATTGTCGCCAAACACGCGCTCCCGCTCCGGGCTCGGCTGCGAGGTGGCCAAAGGCCGATCAAGTTCAATCGTCGAAACAGTATCGTTCTCATTGGCAATCGGGATCACACCGAGCGAGAGCAGCGAGTCAAGCGTAGCGCGCAGGTTGGCATGCCGCACCGGATCGCGAAAATCATCCTCCGTCAGCAGCACCTGCGCAATGCGGCAGCCAAGCCGATCGAAGGCATCGTCATACAATGCCATCAGGCGTGACTGGCCCACAGCGGCGCAGGCCTGCACCGCGGCCAGATTGCGCGGACGCTGCGGCAAGGCCAGGCGCTCCACGCCAAGCCCCACCGCGCCAGAGCTGACCACAAGCACCTCGATGCCCTGCTCCCGCAAAGCGGCAATGCCTTCCACCAGACCGCACAGCAGCCCCAACGCCACCTTGCCGTCAGCGCGCATGATGACGTTGGTTCCGAGTTTCACCACCATACGGTGGACGACGGGATGGACCTTGCTATGCACGGTGCTCCTTCCGCGACTACGCGTGGACCGGCACTTTGGCGGGGGCTGCAATTGTACGATCCACCACCGGCGCCAACTGGCGCAGCTTGATCATTAACTCCGTCAACTGCTCTGGAAACAGCGACTGCGCGCCATCACTCATCGCCTTGTCCGGGTTTGGGTGCATCTCCATCAACAAGCCATCGCCACCGGCAGCCACCGTAGCCAGCGCGAGGGGAGCGACGAACTCGCGCTTGCCCACACCATGCGACGGATCACCGAGCACCGGGAGATGCGTCAACGACTTCAGCACCGGGATTGCAGAGATGTCCATCGTATTGCGCGTGTACGTCTCAAAGGTACGGATGCCGCGCTCGCAAAGCATGAGGTCATAGTTGCCGCCGGCAAGAATGTACTCAGCCGAAAGCAGCAGCTCCTCAATCGTCGCGGCGATTCCACGCTTCAGCAACACCGGTTTGCGTACCTTGCCAAGCTCCCGCAGCAGATTGAAGTTCTGCATGTTGCGCGCACCTACCTGGAAGCAATCCACATA
>CAXTZL010000299.1:0-3561 GCA_964248555.1 uncultured Bryocella sp. | reverse complement strand
GTGCTGGGGCGGCATGTGAAGCAGGCCGGGTCGTTGAACGATGCGCAGCGGTTGCGGTTCGACTTCAACCACTTCACAGGCGTGGCGCCGGAGGAGATGGAAGAGATTGAGTCGCTGGTGAATGCACATGTGCTTCAGAACACGCCCGTGCAAACGATGGTGGATGTGCCGATCGACGTGGCCGTGCATGAGCTTGGCGCGACGGCGTTGTTTGGCGAGAAGTATGGCGAGTTCGTGCGCGTGGTGAAGATTGGCGACTTTTCTACCGAGCTTTGCGGCGGAACGCACACGGGCGCCACCGGCGAGATCGGGCTGATGAAGCTGATTGGTGAGAGCTCCGTCAGCTCCGGCGTGCGGCGTGTTGAAGCGGTGACCGGGACAGGGTCGCTGCAGCTGTTCCGGCGCGATGCGGATGTGGCGCGTGTGGCGGGGCAGATCGTCGGGGGCGAGCTGAGCGCGGAGACGTTGCAGGCGAAGCTGGCGCAGAGCGATGAGGAGCTGAAAAAGATTCGCCGCGAGCTGGAAGGGATGCGGATGAAGTCGGCCTCGGCGGCGACGGCGGAGGCAGCCGGGAGTGCGGTCGAAGTGAAGGGTGTGCGCGTGCTCGCGCAACGCGTGGACGCGCTGGACAAGAGCCAGATGCGCAACCTCGTCGATGAGCTGCGCCGCAAGCTGGGTTCCGGCGTGGTGGTGCTGGGCGCGGCGACGGCGGAGGGCAAAGTGTCGCTGATCGCCGGCGTCACGAAAGACCTGACCGGGCGGGTGCAGGCGGGCAAAATCGTTGGGCAGATCGCGGCGAAGGTGGGGGGCAAGGGCGGCGGGCGGCCGGACCTGGCCGAGGCCGGCGGCAGCGATGCGACGGCGCTGGATGCGGCGCTCCGGTCGGTCCCGGAGGTCGTCGGAGAGTTGCTGGCATAGGGACCTGCCCCCTTTCGGGCAGTGCATCCCTGAGTACCCGAAGCTGATTCACAGGCTCCCGCATGTCGGTAGCCGCCTACACTTAGAGGGTTATGGCGGGTGTGAGACGGCCTGGTTCCGGGTATAGATCGTGGTGGTCCCGGTGCGGGGCGCTGGGGCTTTGCCTCGCGACACCCGCCATCGCCCTGCCGTGTGCGGCGCAGCGAGCTGCCGTACACCCTGCTCACGGCGCGGCAGCAGCCGCAATCAGCAAGAAATCCAGGGCGAATGGGGATGCGTGGCAGACAGCCCTGGCGGCCCGGCGCTCATTCGAGGCTGAGCCCAAGGAAGAGCACACCCGCGACGAGTTTACGCAGGTGATGGAGAACTTCCGGGCGATCTACCATGCCGATCCGGCCTCGCTCCACGCGCCGGCTGCTGCCGGGCAGGTAGCGGAGCTCCTGGCAGAGCAAGGTAAAGAGCTGGGCGACCGCAAAAGCACCCATGCCGCGGCAGGGCAGTACGAGTTCCTAGCCAGGGCGTACCCGGCGAGCTCGCTGGCGGCGCCGGCGCTTGCACACGCTGTCGCCCTACTTGCCGCAGGAAACCCGGAGGACCAAACCGAGACCAGGCGTGTGCGGCTGGAGTTGAAGCAGCGCTATCCCCATGCGGAGGGGTCTCGCGAGGTACAAGCGGCGTTGACTGGTACGCCTGAAGGTCAACCCGCCACTCCGGCGAGCTTGGACACTCAACGCCGGGAGCGCGTCCCTTCCGGCGTGACTCCGGCGCGAGCGGACGTAGCTTCCACGGCCGCACTGCCTCATGCGGAGCTTCTGACTTCTCGCAGGTCTTCGCGCGAGCTCGCCACCGCTACCCGCGCTGACGACGGAAAGGGTATGGAGGGAAGGCCGTTGTCCGCGGGAGCGCCGGCTGTCGTGACCGGCATTCGCCATTGGTCGACGGCGAGCTATACGCGGGTGGCGATCGACCTTGGTGGCGAGGTGCAGTTTCAGGCGGCGCGTACGGAACACCCGGATCGTATCTTCTTTGACCTGCACGGTGCCACGCTCGCCCCAGGGCTGGTGGGCAAGACCTTTGCTGTGACCGATGACGGTTTTTTGAGCACCATTCGCGCCGCGCAGGCCGGGCCGGACGTAACGCGCGTGGTGCTGGATGTGCAGCCGGTAGCGGAATACTCTGCTTTTTTGCTGCCCAATCCTTATCGCCTGATCATCGACATTCACGGCAAGCAGCCGGGGAGTGCGACCGCGGGAGGGCAGTCCGGCTCGGTAGCCGACGAGGCACCGTTAGCCAACAGGACCGAAGCGGCAAAGACGTCCGGACGACACGAGAGAAGTTCTAGCGACACGGATGTCGACAGGGCAGCTACTGCAAGTGCGGAGCCGCCGCCCGCCCCGATTGAGCGGTCGGCAGGCGTCCAAATGGCAGGTGGCTCGACCTTGCCGCCCATGCCCGTCACAGATGGCAGTGCAAGTTTCGGTCTGCCTCCCAAGCGCACTCTGTCCGCCACCGGTGAGGCGAGTGTGGCGCGCCCGCGGGTGGTCTTGACTGCAAAGCCGACCACGGCGCGCCCCGTGCCCAACACGGTGAGCTCGGCCACGCCCGACAGCAGCCGCGAGGTGGCAGCCCTGAGCGAGGGTCCCGGTGTGGTTCCGGCCAGCGCAAAGCCCAGCAGCAAACCGGTGGTGGAGCGCAGCAGGACCCGGCGCACCAACACGAGCGACACGGCAGGCAACCTACCCGAGGCTGCTCCAAGTGCGCCACCGCCACCCACCGCCGATGGCCAAAGCACCCTGATGCGGGCGTTGGGACTCAAGATTGGCCGCATTGTGATCGATGCCGGCCATGGGGGGCATGACTCGGGCACGCTCGGGTCGGGGGGCATCGAGGAAAAGGATGTGGTGCTTGATGTCGCGCTTCGTCTGGGCAAGTTGCTGCATGACCGGCTGGGGGCGGAGGTGGTCTACACCCGCGCTGACGACACGTTCATCCCGCTGGAGACACGGACGGCGATCGCGAATAAGGCGCAGGCTGATCTGTTCATTAGCGTGCACGCTAACAGCTCTCAGGACCCCAGTGCGCGCGGGGTCGAGGTGTATTACCTAAATTTCACCTCCGATCCGGAGGCCATGCAGGTAGCGAGCCGGGAGAACGCCGTCAGCTCGGGACGCGTGAACCAGCTGAGCGATCTAGTAAAGAAAATCGCGCTGAAGGACAAAATCGACGAAAGCCGCGAACTGGCCGTGGACGTGGACCAGTCACTCTATGCTGGGCTGAAGAAGGGCAACAACGGGCTGAAGGATCGCGGAGTGAAGAAGGCTCCCTTTGTCGTGTTGATCGGGGCCAATATGCCATCAATCCTTGCTGAAATCAGCTTCGTTACAAACCCAACCGATGCGGAGCAACTCCGGGAGCCGGAGTACCGGGAGCGGGTTGCGGAAAGCCTTTATAACGGGATTGCGCGGTATGCCAGTGAAATCAATGGTGCCAGACCAAAGCTCCGGATCATTGAACGAGCCGAGCGCTAGTGGACTGCGACCTTTTGCCGCGTCATGTAGTCTCACCCGAGTATGAGCCTTCGTCGTTGTGCCGCATTGGGACTGGTCGCGTGCCTGCTGGGATGGCCGGCCTGGGGACAGAACA
>CAXTZL010000298.1:0-3612 GCA_964248555.1 uncultured Bryocella sp. | reverse complement strand
TCACGCCGGAGGAAGGCAAGGTGCTTGCCGAGGAGTTGCTGCGTTCGGGTGAGGCATATGCGGCGTGGTTGCAGATTGTGATCGCGCAGGGCGGGGATGTTTCGGTGTTCGAGGATCCGGCTGCATTTCACCGGCCCCGCTTTCGCGCCCCGGTGCGAGCAGGGCGGTCTGGATATTTTTCGGACATGGACTGCAAACAGGTGGGCTGGGCGGTGCAGCGGCTGGGCGCGGGGCGCGACCGGCCTGGAGCGCCGGTGAGTGCGCATGCCGGAATTGAGGTACATGCGAAGCTGGGAGACCACGTGGAAGCAGGGCAGGCCTTGTTTACCGCGTTCGCCGAGCACGAAGCGCTGCTGGAGGACGGTTGCCAGACGCTGGAAGGGACGCTGGTCGTGAGCGATGCCGAGCCGGTGCGGCAACCCACAGTGCTCGAGGTGGTTCTCGGGTAGGCGAGTCATTCACCTTTTGTGGTAGGTGGATGGCTGATGATTGCGGGCCTTCCAGTACGAATGTCGAAAGACCCGCATGAGCCGACGTGCTCTGGCCAGCAAACCTTTCTGGATGAATTCAGGCGCTTTGCAGGACGATTCGTCGCGGCGCGATCGTTACTCCGTCCGGCGTAGCTTTCTTTGGATGGAGGCAATACACCTCTGCCCTGCGCGATGCATGCTTTAGGCGACTGCGACGAGGTTGATTTGAGCCGTCATTCTCCGGGTTCTCTCTCTTGACAAGATTCGTGGGTGGGCGTTAGCGTTCACCCACTAAGAATACGCAGTGCTGGAGGCATCATGTTTTTTTCTCGTCCGACCTTGTGTGCTTGTGTAGCTGTGCCGGCTTTATGGGCAGCTCATGCTGGTGCGCAACTCACAACGGCAGATATAGCCGGGACCGTAACAGACACGAGTGGCGCCCTGGTTCCGGGCGCTCAGGTACAGCTGGAAAATCTCGGTACGCATAACGTACGCACGGCGAAGACCAACTCCGATGGAGATTACACCTTCACCTTTCTGCAGCCGGGACATTACTCCCTGAATGTGCAGATGGCAGGTTTTGGGCAGTTCAAGATTGGGGACATTTCTGTAAACGGAGGCGACCACGCCCGCGGTGATGCCAAGCTGAACGTAGGTGAATCGAACCAGACCGTGGAGGTCAGCTCCCAAAGTCCTTTGCTGCAGGCTGATTCTGCCAACGTGAGCACGACCATCACCCAGCAGGAAGTGGAAAATCTGCCGACGAGTACGCGCAACCTTACCAGCCTGGTGATCCTGACGCCCGGGGCGAATGAGGCAGCGACCGTGGATGGCCTGAATAGTGGCGCCCGACCGGATGATCGCCGTCAGACCAGTTCGTTCTCTGTCAATGGTGAGGATTCGGAGCTCAACAACAACCAGATCGATGGCACGGACAACAACGAGCGCATTATTGGAACGATCGGCGTAAAGCCGTCAATTGATGCGATCGAAGAAGTTACGGTGCAGACGAACGACTACACGCCCGAAACCGGACGAAGTGCCGGCGGTGTGGTGAGCGTACTGACCAGGAGCGGGACCAACACCTTACACGGCACGCTGTTTGAGTTTATTCAGAATGACACCTTCAACGCGAAGAACCCCTTCGCGGCGGCGGGCCGGATTCCAGAGCTGCGCCAGAACGACTTTGGCGGCAGCATCGGCGGTCCCATCTACAAGGACCACACCTTCTTTTTCTTCAGCTATGAGGGCTTCCGGCAGGTTCGTGGCGTGCAGGTGCCCACGCTGAGCCTGGTTCCGACACTTGCGCAGGAACAGAATCCTGCTGCCGTGGTGGCCGCGGATCAGTACACAGCGGGCATGGCGCTGGATCCGATTGCGGTGAACCTGTTGAAGCTGTATCCGGCTCCCAACATTGCAAATACCGCCCCAGGGGTGCAGAACTTCATCTACAACCCCAACCAGACGCAGAGCAGCAACAACTACGATGCGCGGGTGGATCACCGCTTTAATTCCAACAACCTGTTCTTTGCCCGGTTCACTTCGAACAATGTGCAATCGGTGATCCCGACGGCGTTGCCGAATGTGACAATCAATGGTGTTTCGGTCAACCCCGGCAACGGGCAGTATGGCTTTGCCGGACCGGCGAGCGACATTGCCTATAACGGCCAGTTGAACTTTACCCATACCTTCACGCCAAGTCTGTTGTTGGATTTGCGGGCGGCGTATACGCGAATTGACAATAACTCCAACTCGCCGAACTCAGGCACTAACGCGGCTACGGCTGTCGGTTTTCCCGGCAACATCGACTACAACGCTGCAAGTTCGGGCTTGCCGCTGCTGAATATCGCCGGCTTTGCTCCTTTGGGCGACAGTAACTTCGTACCGATCTCCGACCTAACCAACACGTACCAGTACTCGGGTGCGGTGACCTATTCTCTGGGCAGGCACAGCCTTCGCTTCGGAGCCGAGTCCATCCGTCGCCAGGCGCGCAATCAGCAAAGCAGCAACGTGGTCGGGAATATCAATTTTGGTCTGCCTCAGGATTCCGGTTCCACGGCGCAGAACTATAACAATAATCTGGCCACTTTTCTCGTGGGAGGCTTCACGGGCGAGGGGCGCAATGTGGACTTGTATACGCCCAACTACCGCTCCTGGGAGCCCGGTTTTTTTGCCCAGGACACCTGGCGTGCCACGCCTAACCTGACCCTGATCTACGGTGCGCGCTATGACATCTACACGCCGTTCACCGAAGCCGACGGTCGTATCTCTAACTACGATCCCGTGAACCACCAACTGCTGGTGCCGACGGCGGGTTACAACTTCCTGAAGGCGCAGGGAGCCAACCTGACCGGAGTGGTTGCTTCCACACCGACAGCCGGTCTGAAGACGACATACTCCAACATCGCTCCCCGTATTGGCTATTCTGCGACGGTAGCTCCGGGTACAGTCGCCCGCGGCGGTTTCGGCTTAGCTTTTTTTCCGGGGAACTACACCTCCAACGCTTCGGAGAAAAATGCACCGTTCAACGCCGTTTACTCGCCTTCTGTGAGTGGGCAGGCATGCGGGTCGACAATTGCGAACCAGATCGAGACGCGCTACCTTGCCGCTAACCCGAAAAGCGGTATAGCCGTTGCACCCGCATGCCAGGCGGCTCTGGGGCAGACCACCGCACTGGGGCAGGGAATTCCCATTCCGGCTCCGCAGGCCTTGAACAGCGCGAACCTGAGCCTGGGCGATAACGTTGCGCTGAACTTCCGTACGTCGTACGTGATTCAGTTCAACCAGCTGATCGAAAAGTCGTTCGGACGAAATGTTGTGTCAGTCGGCTACGTCGGCCAGCTGGGACGCCATCTGCCGGCAACCATCAACGACATCAACGTGCCGGATCCGCACACGGCCAGCATCGGCAACCCGCTCAGTGTGCGGCCGACTGCAACGATTTTGCCGGGCCTTGGCGGGGTCGGCGAATATTACTCGATCGGTTCTTCGAGCTACAACTCGCTGCAGACCAGCTTCCAACGCCGCTTGAGCCGCGGTCTAAGTGTGACGGCAAATTACACCTACTCGCATGCCCTGGACGATGTTACCGATCTCAGCCTGGAAGGCCAGGAAGGTTGGGGCAATCTGGATCCCTTCAACA
>CAXTZL010000297.1:0-3612 GCA_964248555.1 uncultured Bryocella sp. | reverse complement strand
ATCACCTCTTCTTTGACACCTCCATGCTCACCGACGCCAATCGCATGGCGCTGCAAATGAACCCTCCCCTGCGCGCGCCCGAGGACCGTCTGGCCCTGATCGAAGCCCTGCGCCGCGGTGACATCGACTACATCGCCACCGACCACGCGCCGCACACCCTCGCCGAGAAAGCCGTCGGCGCCAGCGGCGTTCCTCTGCTCGACACCTATGGTGCCTTCGCCGCCTGGCTCATGCGTGAGCACGCCTTCACTCCACAAGATATCGCCCGCGTCTGCGCCTGGAACCCTGGCCGTTTCGTGCGGGAGTTCCTGCCGCCCGGCTTCGGTGAGGGCTACGGCACCATCGCCCCAGGTTATGCCGGCTCGCTCACCGTGCTCGACCCGCACACACCTTACCCCGTCACCCGCGAGAGCGTTCGCACACGCTGCGCCTGGTCTCCATTTGAAGGCTTCACCTTGCCCGGCAGCGTACGCTACACCGTGCTGCGTGGCCGGGTGCACGACAACGGATTCCCTGCAGGTGCCCTGTGAGCGATCCTCTGCACACCAACCCACTTGCACCCTTGAACCACCTGATCACCGCCAGCCAGCTCCCTCCCGAACGGCTGCAATCGTTTTTCGCCGCCGCCGATCGTCTGCAGGCCGACGACAAGGCCCGCCGCATCTTTCCCGTCCTCCAGGGACGCATCCTCGCCACCCTGTTCTACGAGCCCAGCACCCGCACCCGCCTCAGCTTTGAGGCCGCCATGCAGAAGCTCGGCGGCAGCGTGCTCACCGTCGAAAACGCCCGCGACAGCTCCTCCGCCGTTAAAGGCGAAAGCATCGCGGACACGGTCCGCGTGGTCTCCGGCTACGCCGACGCCATAGCGATCCGGCACTTCCAGGAGGGCACCGCCGCCGCGGCTGCCGCAAGCTCACCCGTACCCGTCATCAACGCCGGCGACGGCATCGGCGAACACCCCACCCAGGCCCTCGCCGACGTCTACACCATTCACCGCGAGCTCGGCCGTCTCGAAAACTTACGCGTCACCCTCGTCGGCGATCTGCTCTACGGCCGAACCATCCATTCCCTCCTTCCGCTCCTGGCCATGTATCCCGGGCTTGAGGTGCAGTTGGTCTCGCCTCCATCGCTTCGTCTACCCTCCCGCTACATGGACACGCTCGCAGCCGGCGGTGCCGTCGTGCACGAAACCGATGCCCTCGAAGCCGCGGCCGCCAGCGCCGATGTGATTTACGTAACGCGGGTTCAAGGGGAACGTTTCGCCTCGCCAGCCGAGTACGAGGCCGTGAAGGATGCCTACGTGCTCAACACACGGGTTGCCGAGCGTCTACAGGCAAAGGCGGTCATCATGCACGCTCTGCCCAGGTTGAACGAGATCGCCCCCGAAATCGATCAGGATCCCCGCGCAGCCTACTTCCGGCAGGCCCGCAACGGCCTCTATGTACGTATGGCCTTGCTCGCCTCCATGCTTGGCTAGCGGACGCGTGGAGCCTAGCGGCGATGTATCTGCCACATGGCTCCTCACCCGAATCATGCAACAATAGGTTCTGGCTAGGCCTCGATTCCATGCTGCGTTCCGTGTTTATTGCCCTTTCCGCGAACCGTCCCCTGCGCTCCTTCTCGGAGCGCAACTCACTTGGACGAAAGCTGTCCCGCCGCTTCGTCGCGGGCATGAGCATCCACGAAGCCATTGCGGTCGTCAGCCAACTCAATGCAGAAAAGATTGAGGCCTCTCTCGATTCGCTCGGCGAAAGTGTCGTGCAGGTCTCCCAGGCAGAAGAAAGCGCCGCTCTCTATCACGAGCTGCTGGACGAGATGAGTCGCCAGAAACTGCGCGCCAATATCAGCGTCAAGCTCACTGCCATGGGCATGGATATCGGCGGCCACGGTGCCGGCCCCGATCTCGCCGAGCGCATTGTCGGAGAACTGGTTGCCCACGCCGCAGAGTCCGACAACTTCGTCCGCATCGATATGGAAGGCTCCGGTTACACCGAAGCGACTCTGAAGATCACCGAGCGCCTGCATACCCGTTATCCCGGGCGCGTCGGGACCGTTCTGCAGGCCTATCTCTATCGCACCGCCGAGGACGCAGAGCGCCTGCTCGGTCAGGGCATCCGCATCCGGCTCTGCAAGGGTGCCTACATGGAGCCACCAGCAGTTGCTTTCCCGAATAAAACTGACGTTGACGCCAACTACGCCCGGCTCATGAAGCGTATGGCGACCAGCGGCGTCTACTGCGGCATCGCGACCCACGACGAAACGTTAATCGACGGCATGCGTGCCCTGGTACGCGAAAAAATCGTCACCCCCGACGCCTTCGAGTTCCAGATGCTCTATGGCGTGCGCCGCGACCTCCAGCGCAAGCTCGTCAGCGAAGGCCTGCGCATGCGTACCTACGTTCCGTTTGGAACGGAGTGGTATCCCTACTTCATGCGCCGGCTCGCCGAACGGCCCGCCAATGTACTTTTCCTTGCGAAAAACATGTTCAAGAACTGAAGCCGGTAACACCACTTACGGCGCGCCCCGCGGAAATGGCAAAATCGGGGCAACACTCAGCAAATGCCCAAGCACCGCTCTTTGCATCGAGTTCAACGGCGGCCCGTAGTTCCCGGAGCTCAGCGCCGCCATTCGCTGCTCAGGTGCCAGATGCATCAGATTGTGCAGCGTCTGAGCTACCTGCCGGCGCTGATCCATCGGCAAGCTTCCGAGCTGCCCCAGCGCTCCTCGCACCTGCGAGCGTTGGTCCGGGCTCAGCCGCTCCATCTCCTCATTGCGTTCCAGCAGGCGCTGCCGGCGCTGCGGACTCATCGCATCCAGCTGCGCCAGCCGGTTCCGATAACGCTGTTGTGTATCCGACGGCAAATCCCGGAAGCCGGGCTCCTGATCCAGTGCTTGCTCCTGCTGTTGCAAAGACAGATTGCTGTGCTGGCTCATCCACTGTGCAAGGTGCGCGCCGCGCAATCCGTGGCGTTGCCCGGCCGCATTGCCCTGAGCCGATCCCCGATCTGATCCCGGCGCCATACCCCGAGGGGCTCCCTGCGCCAATCCCTGCGCCATCCCCCGGCTGAATGCCTGCCCTCTCGGCGCTGGCGGCGGCCTGCGCTCAATCGGGGCAGGCGCCTGCTGCCAGCCCCGAGAGAGCGCCGCAGCATTGCCACACGTACCACCGGCAAACACAGCGGCACACAACAAGAAAACACACCAAGCCGAGCCCCGCAACCGCAATCGCTCGGTCGGCGTCGTGGCCGTCCCTTGGGGGCGTTCCATCCGGGTTGTGCCTGTCTTCACCATGTAACTGAGGCGTCTCGGTATCCGCTTGCAGTACGCCCGCCGGCGATCTTTGACGGGCACCGCCTCTAGTGATCCTGTTCGTGTGTGCCCATCATATCCAAGCCCGGCGACCGTGCGAAACCTGTTTCCGCACTCCCGTCTAACTCTGCGGCTGAACCGTACCGCTATCTGATCCAGGATCTTCCAAAAGATCCATCTGCTGCAGTGCCTGGGCGTTGTTATCCAGAACACGAAGATCGTTCACCGCCGGCGAAGAAACCACCGGAGCGCTGTGATGCCCACCCCAGATCGTAGCCGCCGTCCCTCCCCCAAGCAGCAGCA
>CAXTZL010000296.1:0-3616 GCA_964248555.1 uncultured Bryocella sp. | reverse complement strand
ACAAGCGCGTCTGCGCCTGTGTGAACTCCGGAAACACCGCCGGCCCGGGCCATACTGTACCCACGTAGCGAGACCCGTCGGGCAGCTTAACAAAGCGGTCACCGGCAATGCCTGAATCATAGGGAGCGTAGCCAATCGCGGGTTGATCCGCGATGTGCAGATCCGTGATTACCACAAGGCGGAACTGGTCCGCGGCAAGATTTTTCACCAGCTGTGGGAAGTTGGGAAAGCGCACCGGATCGACGGTGAAGGGCATGTTGTTTTTCTGGAAGTCGATGTCCAGCCAAAGCACATCGGAGGGAATGTGATCCGCGCGCAGGCGCTGCTCCACTTCCAGGAGCTTCGACTCTGGTGAGTAGGTATAACGTGACTGCTGAAAGCCCAATGACCAGAGTGGCGGCAGCGGCGTGGGTCCCGTAAGCCAAGCGTACGTCGAGAGAACCTGCTTCGGCTCCGGTCCGTAGAGTAGGAAGTAATCGAGCGGTCCATCCGTGGCGCCGAAGCTGTACTCGGTCGGAACTTCACGGCCGAAGTCGAAGAAGCTGCGGAAGGTGTTGTTGAAGAAGACGCCGAGCGCCCGCCCTTGTCGCATCTGCAGGAAAAACGGGATGCTCTTGTAGAGCGGGTCGGTTGATTCTTGCCAGCCGAAGTGGTCGGTGTTCCACATTGTGAAGGCTTCGCCCGCGCGATCCAGTGGTCCCGCTTTGTCCCCCAGCCCAAAGAAGTGGTCGTCTGTCGTCAGTTGCTTGTACACGCGAAAGTCCTTGCCGCGATGCACGATGGGTCCTGCATCCTGCTGCAGCACATGGCCGCTCAGGTCGGATACGGTGAGAGCCAGGTCGGGACCGACGTAGACCTTTACTTTATCGGTTGTAAAGCCGTGGGGTTCTAGCGTAACGGTCGCGGTGCTGTGCAGAGCTGCCGGCAGAACGGCCCAGGAGGCGTTCTCAGGCTCCTGGCCCTGCGGCCAGACGCGCACCCGGATGACGTCGTCGCGGAGTGCGGTCAATTCCATTACCTGACCCGCATTCTGCACACGGATGCCGTTGGGCAGCGGTTGCACGGGAGTGGATTGTGCCGCTGCCTGCGGAGCGGTGGAAGTCACGGCGAGCAGCACGGTAGCGAGAGCGAACGCGGACGGCATGGCAAAGCCCGCGGGAAGGCGACTTCCAGAGGGGAGAGAAGCGGATTTGGAATATACCGAGAGCAAGACGACTCCTAAGGAATGATTGTCGATGAGGATTGCACTGGTTGCCCTTGTTTTGCCTGCATGCCTTGCGTGTTGCGGAAGAGGCGCACCCCGAAAGGCGGAAGGGAGATTGCGGGCAGGGCCTCGGGTGACGGCGGAGGCACGGCATCCGCGGTGGGCATACCGGCTTCTCCATGGTGCGCGACGTCGTTCAGGACGACCTCCTTCCAGGAGCCCGCGCCCACTTCAAGGCTGCCGGTAAATGCAACGTTGGACAGATTGACCGCGACGAGAACCGTCTCTTCGGGCGAGCGCCGCAGATAGGTCACCACGTGCGCTTCATCGGAGTTGTGGATCCAGACGAGTTCACCGTGACGGAGGGCGGGTGAGCTCTCCCGCAAGGGAATTATGACCTTGTAGAAGTCCGGAAAGGTGGGTTCTATCTGCCCGGATCGCCAGAAGATGGGCATTTTCTCAAACAGCGCGGGCCCTGTGGAAGGTGAGGCATCCCCGACCTCCATGCCGTTGTAGAGCATGGGCGCGCCGGGCAGCGTGAACACCAGGGCCGAGGCCGCGAGCGCTCCCTGCGCATCATAGCGAACGACCGCCCTGCGGGTGTCGTGGTCATCGCTGACCAGCATGTGCCAGCTGCCCGCTGGAAAGCGAGCCTGCTGCGCGGTGATGGTATCTCTCACTGCGGACGCCGGTTCGCCCTGCATGATGACCTGATTGAGCGTATCCAGCAGCGGCCAGGCGTAATCAATGTTGAAGTCCTCGCGCAGCAGATCGGGCTGCGAGGCTTCCGCGAGCAGAAGCACATCCGGGCGGATGGTTCGCATTGCGGTAGTTGCCTCGTCCCAGAACATCACCGGTACGTCGCCGGCGTCATCGCAGCGGAAGCCATCGAGGTCAAAGGTTTTCAGCCAGTAAGAGAACATATCGACCATGTACTTGCGCAGCGCCGGGTCGTCATAGTTCAGCGCCGCAACGTCGGTCCAGCTATGGGGATAGAGCACTTTGCCAGCGGCGTTCCGCTTGTAATAGGAGGGATGCGACATCATCACGTTGTCCCACGCCGTGTGGTCCGCTACCTCATCGAGGATGACACGCATGTGCCGCTCGTGCGCGGCCTGTACAAGACGGGTGAGGTCGGCTTTGGTCCCGAGGTCCGGGTCAACCGCATAGTAGTCGCTCACCGCATACACGCTGCCGTACGTGCCCAGGCGGTGCGTCTTGCCAATGGGATGAATCGGCATGAGCCAGAGCACGTTGACCCCGAGCTTCTGCAAGTCATCGAGCCTGGCCGTCACGCCGTTCAGCGTGCCGGTGGGAGAAAAGTCCCGCGGAAAGATTTCGTAGAAGATGGCCCCATCCATCCAGGCGGGTACATGCTGCGCAACGACCGGCACGTTGGAATCGGTCTGAGCTTGAGCGGGGGAGCGAACGAAGAAGAACAGGAGAAGCAAGACCAACATCGGCCCGAAGGCACTCTGAGTAGGGAGATGGTTGCATTCTCTCCGTGTCTGCTGAAGCGAGGACGGGAAAGCCGACGACATGGGGCTCCGATGCATTTGAGGACCAAGAGGAAAGGGTCTGGAACCGCACCGCCGGAAAAGCGGTACGGTCCCAGGGTGAGGATGTTCTTAGAACACCAGCCGAGCGGCTAGCTGGATTCGCCGGGCCGTACTGCGCTCGCCCGTGATGGCACCGAAGAAGGTGCTGCTTTGAACGCCGACAGGATTGGCGAAGCTGGGAGTGTTGGTTACGTTGAAGGCGTCGCCATGAACTTCCAACTGCTTACCTTCCAGAATGTGGAAGTTTTTCTGCAGGCCGAAGTCCATATCCCTGAACGCTGGTCCGTAGATTGCGTTCCGGCCCAGGGTTCCCAGGCGCGAGTACACCAGAGTGTTTGGCACATCCGTTGCCGCCTGGTAAGGAATAGCAGAGCTGAACGAGGTGGGATTGAACCAGTTCTCCAACGTCTTTGGATAGCGGATGGCCCCAACCAGGTCCGGCCGGTTGCCCACAGCTTGCTGGCTGCTGCCGCCTGCCTGAAGATCAAGAGGCTGTCCGGTGGAAAGTTGAACGATGTCGTTCAGTTGCCATCCCCCAATCAGCAAATCCACAGCGCGGTTTACCCCGGTCCCGAAGTGTTGGCCGCGTCCGAAGGGCAGGGTGTAGACAAAGGAAGAGCTGAAGATGTGCCGTTCGTCCTGACTGGAGTTGCCGTAATTTGCAGCCTGGTCGTACCACAACAGGACGGCGACGGGAAATCCACCGTAGGGACTATCTGTGTTGTCGAGCGCGTGGGACCAGGCATAAGACGCGGTCGCCACCAGATTCTTCGCCCGATGCTCATAGTGCAATTGTAAGCCGTTGTAGTTGGAGGTGCCGTTATACAGGTTGTATGTGATTCCCCCGTTCTGG
>CAXTZL010000295.1:0-3618 GCA_964248555.1 uncultured Bryocella sp. | reverse complement strand
TGATGCCGCCTTCGCAGGGCTGCTTTAACTTCAGCGAGGGCAAGAGAAAACGGACATTCTTGCCCAGCGGTTGTTCAAAGAAGGCCATATACAAGAATTGTAGCGTCACCTTCGCCACTAAGGACAATGGACCCGAAGAGTCCTCCCGGAACAGAAAAACGTGCCGCCGCTACAGCCCGTTTGAGGGCCCGCTACCCAGTTGCGCCATGGTGGTCCGCAGATACCGGTGCGGATTCACCGCCGTCCCCCGCACCTGCACCTCGTAGTGCAGGTGAGACCCGGTGGTACGGCCGGAATGCCCGACAAAACCGATGACCTCACCCTTCACTACCTCCTGGCCCGCGGTCACATTCCAGCCTTGCAGATGGCCATACACCGTCACGATGCCATCGCCATGGTCAATCTCGATCTCACGGCCATAGCCCGTTCCCATCCCGGCCTTGAGCACGCGGCCCGCAGCCGGCGCATGCACCGGCGTCCCATCCGGTGAGCCAATATCCACGCCCTTGTGGAACTCCCCATTGCCTACCCCCAGAATCGGATCCACCCGCTCACCGAAGCCGGAGGTGATCGGCCCGAGGATGGGCCACATATCAGGAATGTTGCTTCCGCTCAGCCCACCACCCAGATCGACCCCGGCCGCCAGATCGCCCAGCGCTCCACTCGCGCCCAGGCTGGGGTTCACTGCCGGCGAAGGCGCCGCGATCCCCGTGGCTGCCGTATTTCGCAGCGCGTAGTACGTATCCAGCGACTTGTAATAGCTGTCGTCGTTAAAGGCCAGTTCGTCCTTCAGCGGCGCCTTGTTCCCCTGCGCGATGGCATCCTTGCCCGCATGCAAGGCATGGCCATGGGCCAGGGTCAGCTTGCCCGCGGTCAGACCGTAGATCGCGGAAACCTCCCCTGCCAGCGAACTCAGACTCGCCGCCTGAACATCCCGTTCATGCGCGGTTTGCGCCAGGTGCTGATAATCACTCCGGCTATCGGCCAGCTCGGCGCGCAGGTGGTTTACTGACTCCACCTTCACCAGCATGCGTCCATAGCTGCCAGCCATGCCGGCCAGCGTAAACATACCCACCAGGGCCGAGGTCGCGAACAGGTACACGTAGCGCATTGGGATCGACACACGGTCGGTCTCACCAGCCTGATCTCGCGTGACATAAACGATGTAGCCTTTGCTCATGGAGGGGAACCCGGGGATCTTCGCTGGCTTGCTCTGAAAATCTCGCGGCGGAGAAGGCTCAGAACGTTCTCGGTAAAATGCGCTGCAGAGATCTCTTCATCACCCCACTCGGCCTGGCCAATCGCGCAAGGGTAACGCCAATCACCTCACCATGGTAACGGACCCCACCCTCCCTTACAACCAGCAAATCACTCCGGCTCGACCGCTGGCGTGCCTCTTCGCCTTTTCCTCGTCAACCCGGTGGACACCGCCATGGCCACCCCTCCATCTATGCTAAAGGCATGGGAAAGGGACCGGATCGGCGCAGGGTGCACGGTCGGGCGCAGGCGGGGAGTGAGCCACCGATGCCTCCGGCCGGCGAACTTGCACTGATTGACCGCATTCGCAGCCGCGTCCTCGCCAGCGGCTCGCGCACGCCGGAACTACGCCTCGGCATCGGCGACGACTGCGCCATCCTCCGCCCACACCCCGGGGAGGAGATCGTCGTCACCACCGACCTCTGCCTCGAAGGCCGGCACTTTCGCCGCGACTGGCACCCCCCCGCTTCCATCGGCCACCGCACCCTGGCCCGCGGCCTCAGCGACCTGGCCGCCATGGGTGCACGGCCCGTAGCCGCCTTCCTCTCTCTCGCCCTGCCTCGAGAAGTCGCCGCAGACGGTCCTTTCCTCGATGGCTTTCTGGACGGCCTGTTGGCCCTCGCCGCACAAGCCAGGGTTCCTTTGGCTGGAGGCGACACCTCCGAATCCCCCTCCGACGCCATCCTCGCCGATATCGTGCTCCTGGGCGCCGTACCCCGCGGCTGGGCACTCCGCCGCGACCGGGCCGTCGCCGGCGACCGTCTTTTCTGCACCGGATCTCTAGGCGGTTCCGCTGCAGAGTTACAGTCCCTGGCCCAAAATCAGGCTCAGCGTCACGCCGCGACAAGCCCAATGTCTCCATCAAGCAGCAATGCCAACCCGCACCCGCAGCTCTTTCCCCAGCCGCGCCTCCAAACCGGACTGGCGCTGCTCCGGCGAGGCCTCGCGACCGCCGCCATGGACCTCAGCGATGGCCTCTCCACAGACCTGCGCCACCTTTGCACCGCCTCCGGCATAGCCGCCGACATCGACCTCGCTTCCCTCCCGCTACACCCTCTCGCCGCCGCACTCGGCCTGGAAAAGGCCATCGAACTCGCCCTGCACGGCGGCGAAGACTACGAACTCCTCTTCACCGCGCCTCCCCGAACGCGCCTGCCGGCAAAACTCGGCGGCGTACGCCTCACAGAGATCGGTCGCCTCAAAACGTTCCTCCCGGATCACCCCCGCATCACCCAAATAGCCGCCGACGGCACACGTTCCGGGCTCGATCCCGGCGGCTGGGAGCACCTCCGTTGACCCCCGAAAGCGCTACACCCCGGATCCACACCGAAGCCTTCCCGCACGCCTGGCGCGCGACGATCCTCACCCGTCCGCCACTCATCCTCCCCGCCCGCCAGTTTCTCTACCCCCAGCTCGTGCCCGGCGAGGAAGACGCCCTCAACCGCGGCGCCTTGCTCGCCGAGGTACGTCCGGCTACCGGCGGCACCTTTCTCGCCACCTGCGCGCTGGGCTTTCGCGAGCCGACCCTGCCCTCCGGTCTGTGGTCCTGCCCCGCCCCGGACGATCTGCTCGCCGTCGCGGGCGGCTACGCCTACCGCATCCGCACCACGGACCCCGCCACCGCCGACTTCCTTCCGCTCCGCCCGGTCTGCAGCCTGCTCCCCGCCCCGCAACACGGCTTACTGCTGCTGGCCGGATTCCATGCCGTCCTCGCCCTCGGTGAAGACGGCGTCCGCTGGCAGACCGAACGGCTCAGCTGGGAGGGCGTCACCCTGGGCGAACTCCGCGACGGCCGCCTCCACGGCACAGGCTGGGACATGTTTTCCGACCGCGACCTCCCCTTCCGCATCGACCTCGCCACCGGACAGCACGAAGGCGGCGGCTACACCCCAGCGCAGCGCTCCTAGGCAATTACACCGGCTCCACCGTGTAAAAGCTCAGCGCCGCGTCGCCCTGCTCCAACAAACGGTGCCGGCGAAGCCTCCCAAACACCTCCGGCAACGCCCTGCGGCGTGCGTGCTCCGCCACCACCCGCGCCTCCGGCCCCAGCAACCGGCCTGACTCCCGCCCCAACAGCCCCAGCACCTCCGCGTACTCCTCGGTGGCCTCGTAGGGGGGATCGAGAAATACGAAATCAAACAACTCTGGCCCCTCCGCCAGCCGCCCCAACGCCGCCAGCACACCCCGGCTCTCCACGCGGCAACGCCCGCTCAGACCCAGCACCGCAACGTTCTCCCGGATCGCCGACAGGGCCGCGGGCGCCCGTTCGGCAAAGCAGCAGCTCGCCGCGCCGCGACTCAAAGCCTCCACGCCCACCGCCCCTGAACCCGCAAACAAATCCAGAAACCGCGAACCCTCCAC
>CAXTZL010000294.1:0-3631 GCA_964248555.1 uncultured Bryocella sp. | reverse complement strand
GGAAAGGCTACATTCTCGCCGACCGTTACAGAGTCAAAAAGCGCGCCGTTTTGAAAAACCATGGTCACCTTGCGCCGAACCTCTTGTAACTCCCGCTCGGTCAAGCCAACAACATTCTGCCCCGCCACCATCACAGCGCCGCCATCCGGCTTTAAAAAACCCATCAACATTTGCAGCGAAACCGACTTTCCTACCCCGCTGCGCCCCAGAATGCACAGCGTCTCCCCAGGCCTGACGAAAAAACTCACATCCTCGAGGACAACAAACGATCCAAAACTCTTCGAAACCCCCTCAAAGGCGATATACGGCACTCCCGCTTCACCGGTTGCCGGGTCGCCCACCGCGCTCGCCAGCGCCGTGTCCTCCGCCTCATTGGCACCCGCGGTCTCCGCCATAAAGTCGCCCACAGCGGCAGATACATCGGGGGAGATCTCCGCCAGCAGCGGTTGGTCATCTTCCGCCATCGCCGCCCGCGCGCCGCGCTCACCCCCGGCCGGGGTAAGCGCCTCCTCCTGTCGCGCCCCGTCTGCCCCGAGGGGTAGATCCTTTGTCTTTTCCCAATCCGTCATGGCTCTCCGTCAACCCCCGCCGGCCACCGGGCACCCTCGACGTCGCCAGCCACTAGAAACTCCCCCGGTGTATTCAAATTGCGAAAGAGTCCGGCAGCCTCCGCCGCTCCCGCAGCCCCCACAAAACACTCCGCCTCCGCCACCCAAAGCTCCCCACCGGCTCCCGTCGCAGCAGCTTGCAGCAGCCGGTCGAGCCGTCTTTCTCCCCCATCGAGCGCCGCCGACACCGCCCCGAGCCCGCCGGCCCGCAGCATGGCAAAAGCGGGCTGCCCGTCTCCACTCACACGCAAAAAACTCCCCGCACAGCCGTCCGCGGACCGGCCCAACACGGCCTCCGCCCAGCGGCAAAGCAGAGCCGCAGGAACAAACGGCACATCCACCGGCGTAAACAAAGCCCAGTCTTCCGAAGCTGCCGCCAACCCCGCCTCCACACCCGCTCCAGGGCCGGCCAGCGGACGGCCTTCTGGTATCACCGCGGCAAACTCCCGCAGATCCTCACGGTTTCCTGCCACACTGACGGCAGAACAGAACTCCCGCAGCCGCTCGACAGCGATCTCCACCATTGGCACCCCGCCAAGCCGCAGCAACGCCTTATCGGTACCCATGCGTCTGCTTTGTCCCCCGGCCAGCACAAAGCCGTGCACGGGAAGCCGCGGCAGTCCATGAGCCGTCGCCGTCAAAGCCAGACCGTCCGCCCCGCCTTGTGCGATCTCAAGCAACCCCACCCACCCGCTCGAGAAAGCCCACCACCGACGCAATCCCGCGATGAAAATTTGCTAAATGGAACTTCTCATTCGGCGCATGGAGGTTGTCGTCCGGCAGCCCAAATCCCATCAGCACCGTCGGAATTCCCAGCTCCCGCACAAAATCGCCCACAATCGGGATCGACCCACCCCCGCGCACAAACACCGTCTCCTTGCCAAACACCGCCGCCATCGCCGCCGTAGCCGCATGCACATACGCATTGTCCGTACTCACCACAATGGGCTCGCCCGAGTGAATCAGCCGCACCTCGACCGTCACGCCGCGCGGCGTAATCTCCTCGGCAAAGGCCTTGTATTTGGCCAAGGTCTCCGCCGGCTTCATTCCCGGCACCAGCCGGAAGCTGATTTTCGCCATCGCCTTGGCCGGGATGACCGTCTTGGCCCCCGCGCCAATGAATCCGCCCGGCATCCCGTGCACATCCATCGTCGGCCGCGACCACGTACGCTCCAGCACGCTGAACATTCGCTCGCCCGTCAGCTCCGGCGACCCCACCTCGTGCTCGCGGTAGACCTCCTCATCAAACGGCAGCGACCGCCAGGCCTCCAGCTCCGCCTTCGTCGGCTCCTCGATCCCGTCATAGAAGCCCGGAATCGCAATATGCCCGTCCCCTCGCTTCAGCAGCGCAATCATCCCGGCGAGCGCCACAAACGGGTTCGGCGCCGCCCCGCCATACATGCCGGAGTGCAGATCCGTCCGCGCCCCCCGCACCTCCAGCTCGGTATAAATCATCCCGCGCAGCCCCACGCACAACGTCGGCAGCTCCGGCGCAAACATCTCCGTATCGCTCACCAGCGCGCAGTCCGCCTTCAACTGCGCCGGATGCTCACGCACAAAGGAAGCAATGCCCTCACCGCCAACCTCCTCCTCACCCTCCACGATCACCCGCACGTTCACCGGCAAGCCGCCATCGGCCCGCATCAGGCTCTCGAGCGCCTTCACGTGCATCCACATCTGGCCCTTGTCATCCACCGCACCCCGCGCATACAGGTTCCCATCCCGCTCGGTTGGCTCAAACGGCGGCGACTTCCACTCCTCCAGCGGCTCGGCCGGCTGCACATCGTAGTGTCCATACAGCAGCACCGTGGGTTTGCCGGGCGCATGGAGCCACTCGCCATACACCAGCGGATGCCCGCCCTTGTGTGCGGCCGTTGCCGTTTCGATCAGTCGCACCCCCTCCAGCCCCGCCGCGCGCAGCCCCGCCGCGACAAACTCCGCCGCCCGCCGCACATCGCCCGCATGCTCCGGCGCCGTTGAAACCGATGGAATCCGCAGCAATTCCTTCAACTCCTCCACAAACCGCTGCCCGTGCTCCCGCGCATACGCCACCGCTGCCGTCGATCGTCCCGTTTCCACCAAAGCGCCACCCCTAATCCCGTGCAAGCCCTTTGCGAGCCCTCCCGCGCAGCAGCCCCAGCGTGCAACCCGGCCAGCAGGCCATGCACCGCCAGCCACACGATACCCCCAAGCATAGCTGCCGGTCCGCTCCCGCATCCAGCCGATCCAGTACCGTCCCCCACGACTCCGCCGTGCCCGGCCCCGCAGCAGCCCCGGCGCAGCCAGCCCGCGCCAAAACCCCCTCTCCCAGACCGGAGCCAGACCGGAGCCACCTCACCCCAAAGCGGTACAACTCTTCTCCCCGGCATTCCCTTCGGAATCGTCTAGACTGTAATAAGGTATTGCCACACACCCTACCGTGAATCTAGCTCTGTTTCCCATCACGGCCCTGCTTCTCCTGCTCTCCGGGGTGGGCACACCCGCGCATTCTGCCGACAGCCGCCACGCCGCCACGGCCCTCATCAAGGCCATCCTCGGCAGCGGCGACGAGCTTCCGCAGAGGCCCGGCAAAGCGCTGGCACCTTCTAGGGTTCGCCCTCAGCATCCGGCCGCGGCCCTGCATTCACAGCGCATTACGGCAGCCCTTCTGATCCCGGTGGTGTCGACCCGGCAGGGCAATCTCAACCGGGAAGCCTATCGGACCCAGTTCGGCTCTATCGAAGGCGCACACCAGCCACACGGGCCGCCGAATGGCTCCGCTCGTGCCCTTCTCGGCTGATCTGTAACGCCCCCGGCGTTCAGCAGGCCGCATTTCACGGCCGCACCCTTCCGGCCACAAGCCGTCCGCTCCCAAGGAATTCCAGTGATCAATAACGTTCTCGCCAAGGTTTTTGGCACCTCCAACGAACGCGCCGTGAAGCGCCTGCTCCCGTCACTCACCGCTATCGCCTCGCATGAGGAAGCCCTGAAGGCCCTCACCGACGAGCAGCTCGCCGCCAAGACCGTCGAATTCCGCGCCCGCA
>CAXTZL010000293.1:0-3632 GCA_964248555.1 uncultured Bryocella sp. | reverse complement strand
ATCATCTTCTGCGCGGTGGAGGCCTTCATGCGGGTGGAGCCCGAGATGACCTCGGGACCGACCTCGGCACAGATGGTGATATCGGCAACCTGAGACAGGTCGGAGTTCGGGTTGCAGGTGATGGCAGCGGTCTTGGCGCCGCGAGCGCGGGCGTATTCCACAGCGCCGACGACATAGGGCGTGCGCCCGGAGGCGGAGACCCCGATGATGACGTCCTTGCGGGTGGGGCGGCGCTTGGCAACGTCCCGCTGCCCGATTTCTGGGGAGTCTTCGTTCACGTCGGAGGCGCTGGCAAGAGCCTTGGGGCCACCGGCCATCAGGTACTGGACCTGTTGTGAGTCTGTAGAGAAGGTCGCGGGGCACTCCGAGGAGTCAAGCGCGGCAATACGGCCCGAGGAGCCGGCGCCGACATAAATCAAGCGTCCGCCGTCACGAAGGGAGCGGGCGACTGTGTCGATGACCAGGGCGATTTCGGGGAGCGCCTTTTTGACGGCATTGGCGATCTTGGCGTCTTCCTGGTTGATGATGCGAGCAATTTCTAGGGCTGACTTGGTGTCGAGTCCGGCAGAGGCTTCGTTCATCCTCTCCGTTGTCAGGCTGTGCAGCTCGGCCGAGGAGCGTGACACAAGCTTTTCGGGGTTCGCGATCGGGTTTTGCGTCAGAGTGGCCATAAGTTTGACTACCTAGAGCATACTCCACCCCTGCGGCAATGCGAGGCCCCGATGAAGGGTTGCCGTACCGCCTTTGGGGCACAGGCAACGAGTATGGTGCCCCATTGTGACCTGATACTGCTCAGTACAGCTCGTGGGTCAGCTACCATTCACTAGAGGACCTTTTGCCGGCATCATCCACATCCCGGAACGATCAAAGCGCTGTCCCGCCGGGGGGATTGGGGCTGCGTGCCTGGTCGCGAGACCTGCTGGTTTCCCTGCTGGTGTCGCTTTTTATCATCCTCTTTCTTTACCAGCCTGTGAGGGTCGAGGGGACCAGCATGCTGCCGCGGCTTGAGGACCAGGATCGACTGTTTATTAACAAGTTCGCCTACCGCTTCGAGGCAATCCACCGCGGCGATGTGGTGGTCTTCTATTATCCCCGCGATCACTCAAAGAGCTATATAAAACGTGTGATTGCGTTACCGGGGGACGTGTTGGCCATCGACCATGGGACTGTTTCAGTGAACGGCAGCGTTTTGAAGGAGCCTTACGTCCCGGAGAAGTATGAGGACGATCGTTCTTTGCCGGCGCGCGTGATCCCGCAGGGAGAATTCTTTGTGATGGGCGACCACCGCTCGATTTCCAGCGACAGCCGCGACTTTGGTCCGGTGCCGCGGGATCTGATCTACGGACGGGCGGCCGTGGTGTACTGGCCCCTGGACCAGGCCGGGGTGGTTCGCTAGTTTGTCATGCGGCCGTTGTGGCCCGGTGCGTTGCCGCGCATGCCCACGTTCTCCGTGCCCGCCTACAACGTGTAGTGCACGATTTGAGCGAAGGTGGCAGGGACCAGGCTGGCACCCCCGATCAGAGCACCATCGATTTGATCCTGCGCCATGAGGGCAGAGATGTTATCCGGTTTCACTGATCCGCCATAGAGAATGCGTGTGCCCTGCGCCACGGTTTCGTTGCAGCAGTGAGCGAGCTCGGCGCGGATCTGCGCGTGGGCCTCGGCGGCGATCTCCGGAGACGCAGTGGAGCCGGTGCCTATGGCCCAGATGGGCTCATAGGCCACGACGAGGTGGCGTGCTTCGCTGGCCGAGACGTTCCGCAGGGCCGCCCGGACCTGGCCGCGCAGAACTTCCTCTGTTCTGCCTGTTTCGCGCTCGGCGAGGAGCTCTCCCACGCAGACGATGGGGGTAATGCCGTGATTGATGGCTGCCTTGAGCTTGAGGTTGACGCGCTCATAGCTTTCCGAGAAGTACAGCCGCTGCTCAGAGTGGCCGAGCATGACGTGACGGCAACCGATGGAGACGAGGGTCGTCGGCGAGGTCTGTCCGGTGTATGGACCCTCATTGAGCCAGTGCATGTTTTGGGCACCGGCCTGCACGTTGGTGCCTTCGGTAGCCTCAACGACAAAAGCGAGCGAGCTCATGGTGGGCAGAACGACGATCTCGTCGCGGGTGTGACCCTGGACGAGAGGAAAGAATTCGTTGAGGAAGGCCAGCGACTCCCGCGGCGTTTTGTACATCTTCCAGTTGCCGGCGATCATCGGTTTGCGCATGGGTCGGCTCCTGTTCCGTGCAGTATTCGAGACAATTCATGGAGGGTATGGGCGGGAAGCTGGGTTTGGCAAGGTCCGGGCGAGAAGGTTCGGACCTTGCATCAATCCAGTCTGGCTTACTTTTCCGAAAGGGCTTCCACGCCGGGCAGGGTTTTGCCTTCCAAAAATTCGAGGCTGGCGCCGCCGCCGGTGGAGATGTGCGTGACCCTGTCCGCGAAACCGGAGTTCTGGATGGCGGCCACGGAATCACCGCCGCCGACGATCGTGGTGGCCGCAGCGTTTGCGGCCAGGGCCTCAGCGACGGAATTGGTGCCGTGCGCGAAAGGGGCGAGCTCGGCGACACCCATGGGTCCATTCCAGATGACCGTGGCGGCGCCTGCAATCTCGTCGGCGAAGAGCTTGATCGTCTCCGGACCGATGTCGAGGGCCATCTTCTCGGCGGGAAAAGCCCCATCGCCGGAGAAGATTTCCGTGTGGGCTTCCGCCGCGAATTTGTCGGCCAGAACGTGATCGACCGGAAGAAGGAATTTCACGCCCTTGCCGGAAGCCTTGTCGAGGGCAGCCTTCCCGACGTCGATCTTGTCGGCCTCCACGAGAGATTTTCCCGTGCTCTGGCCCTCCGCGTTCAGAAAGGTGTAGGCCATGGCGCCGCCGATGAGCAGGGCGTCCACTTTGTCGAGCAGGGAGTTGATGACCTCGATTTTGTCGGATACCTTGGCGCCGCCGATGATGGCGACAAAGGGCCGGGCAGGGTCATTCATGGCCTTGCCCATATAGTCCAGTTCCTTCTGCATGAGCAGACCGGCCGCAGCCTGGCCGCCGCGCTGCCGGATCAGTTCGGGAAGGGCGGCGGTGGAGGCGTGGGCGCGATGGGCTGCACCGAACGCATCGTTGACATAGATGTCGCAGAGGTCGGCGAGCTGTTCGGCGAAGGCCTTGTCATTGCCCTCTTCGCCGGCGTGAAAGCGGAGGTTTTCGAGCAGGAGTGGCTGGCCGGATTCGAGATTCTTGGCAAGCTCTTCGGCGATCTCGCCGACGCAATCAGGCGAGAAGGCCACGTTTTCCTGCGGTCCCATGACGTGATCAAGGAGCTCGCGGAGGCGGATGACGACCGGGCGCAGGCTCATGGAGGCGACCGGCTTACCTTTGGGGCGGCCGAGGTGCGCGCCGAGGATGACCTTGGCCTTGTGGCGCAGGGCGTACTCGATGGTGGGGATGGTTTCGCGGATGCGGGTGTCGTCGGTGATCAGACCGTCCTTGAGCGGGACGTTGAAGTCAACGCGAATGAAGACGCGCTTGTGGGCTAGGTCGAGGTCGGTGATCGAGAGCTTAGGCATGATTTGTTCTCTAGATGCGTTCGGATATAGGAAGGAGGCCGCAGATGCGTCTGCGGCCTCCCGGGAATGCAAGGAATTTAC
>CAXTZL010000292.1:0-3639 GCA_964248555.1 uncultured Bryocella sp. | reverse complement strand
AGCAGGCCGGTGGCGCCGTCGAGGGCGCGGGTGAGGCCTTCGTTGGCGTCGCGGTAGTCGGAGACGCCGGCCTCCGGCATGGCTTCCTGCAGTTGATCGCGCAGGTGGGCGACGTTTGTGTCGGCTGCTGCCCTGCCGGGCGCGGAGCCGGGCAACAGCAGAAGCACGCGGCGGGAGGCGCGGGAGCCGAAGCCGAGGAGACCGCTGGCGTCGAGGGCCTTTTGGGTCATGAGGACGCGCGGTCCGGCGGCAAAGGCGCTGGAAAGGCGATCGGGCTCGTCTTCGACGATTGCGGCGATGCGGAAGTTGCTGTTGTTCAGGCGTATGGAATCGCCCACGTGGAGGTGAAGGCGGAGCAGGAGATCGTCGCCGACCGCTACGCTGTTGTCCGTCAAGGCCTGCGACAGCGGCATGGCTGGAGAGAGCTTGACCACCCCGTAAAAGGGGTAGTGGGCGGGGTCCACGGCTTTGAGCGAGACCAGCAGAGGGTCCAGCGAGGTGGAAGCCGAGGCCATGGAGAGCATCTCGGTCACGGGCGTCTCGATGGCATGGCTGGCGGCGGCGAGGGTGTGGATTTTGGCTGTTTCCGCGGGGGTGAGCGCTTGGTTGGTGTGTACGGACAGGTCGGCCGAGAGGATGGTGCGGGCGCGTAGCAGAAGAATGGAGCGGAAGGCGGCGGAGAAGCCACGTACCCCCGTCAGGGCGGCGACGCCGATGGCGACAGAGAGGACGACAAAGGCGAACTTGCCGCGCGAGGAGCGGAGCTCGCGCGTGGCGATGCGGGCGGTGGTGCGAAGGCTGAGCGAGGGCATCCGCTAGACCCCGGCCGGGGCCGGCTGATCCAGCAGGCTGCGCTCATCGGCGATGACGAGGCCATCGCGCAGGACGATGCGGCGGCCGACGTGGGAGGCGAGGGCGGGGTCGTGGGTCACGAGGACGAGAGTCGTGCCTTCGGCCTGGTTCAGGCGCAGGAGCAGGTCGAGGATGTGTTGGCCGTTGGCGGAGTCGAGATTGCCGGTGGGTTCGTCGGCGAGAACGATGGGCGGGCGGAGCACGAAGGCGCGTGCGAGGGCGACGCGCTGCTGCTCGCCGCCGGAGAGCTGGACGGGATAGTGGTCTGCACGGGCGGCGAGACCGACGGAGGCGAGCAGATCGCGGGCGCGCTCGAGGCCGGCCCGGTGCTCGCGGGCGTTTTCGTTCAGTTCGAAGGGCAACAGGACATTTTCCAGTGCCGTGAGCGTGGGAATGAGCTGATAGCTCTGGAAGACGAAGCCGAGGGTGCGGCCACGCAGCCGGGCGAGCCTGTCTTCCGCGAGATTGCTGATGACCGTGCCGTTCAGCGTGACCGAACCGGCTGTGGGGTTATCGAGACCGGCGAGCAGGCCCAGCAGGGTGGATTTTCCCGAGCCGGAGGCGCCCATGATGGCGACGAACTCGCCCCGGGTCACCGTGAAATCGATGCCTTTCAGGATTTCGAGGTTCGTGCTGCCGGTGCGCAGCGACTTGCGGAGGCCTTCGACGACAATCATCGGGGGCTGGCTGGACGGCGGGGAAGGCGTAGCTCCATTTTCCGTAATAGGCGAGGAGGAAAAGCCCGAATCCGATTTCATCGATGCATTCGCAGGCAGAATAGTGAACCTCTGGATAAAATCTGAAGTGTGCAGCTGAACAGCCTCTTGCTTATCTTAGCGACTCTTGTTGCCGTTCCGTTTAGCCCGGGCAACGCCGCGGGCACGGCAGCCGCAGCCGGTCACAAACCGGTTGAAGAAACGGTGGCGCTGCGTTCGGCCAGGGTTGCGGGCAGCGATACAAGCCGTCCACTGCTGGTGTGCTTTGGCGACAGCCTTACCGCCGGGGCCGGCATCGATGCCGACCAGGCGTACCCGGCCGACCTGCAAAAGCTGCTCGACCGGGACGGCTATCACTACCAGGTGGTGAATGCCGGCATTAACGGCAATACCACCAAGGACGGGCTGGACCGTGTCGACGAGGTGCTACACCGTCATCCGCAGGTGGTGGTGGTGGAGTTCGGCGGCAACGACGGCTTGCGTGGACTTTCTACGGCACAGGCGGAGCACAATCTGGACAGCATCGTGCGGCAGCTGAAAGCCGGCGGCATCAAGGTGGCCCTTGCCGGAATTACGCTGCCGGCGCAGTATGGCGGACCCTATATCCAGAGCTTCAATGCCATGTTCCCCGCCGTGGCCACGCGCTACCGTGTGCCGTTGCTGCCTTTTATTCTGCAGGACGTTTATGGCGTGCCGGGTGACATCCAGGACGACGGCGTGCACCCGACGGCGAAGGGTGCCGAGCAGGTGGCGATCAATGTGGCCAAGCTGGTGGAGCCGCTGCTGAAAAAGTAGCCGCTATGACGGAGGTTTTTGGGTTTAGCCCAGCACGACGGTGGGCTGTACGAGGGTTCCGGCAACGCGTTTTGCGATCGCGAGCAGGTCGTGCTGGGTGGTAAAGAGCTTGATCAGCGGCGCGCGGGAGAACTCCGGTACATTGGCCTGCATGCCGTTGCGGATGCGCCCGGCGACCTGCTCGTCTACGGTGACGGCGGGCATCTCCGGCAGCAGCAGCCGCGGGTGGATCGAGCGCCCGGCGATGGCCTCCGGGGTGAGTGTCTTCAGGTCGTGCAGGGAGATGGATTTTTCCAGCGTGAACGCCCCCGCTGCCGTCCGGCGCAGGCTGGCGAGGTGCGCGCCGCAACCGGCCAGAGCACCGAGTTCGTGCGCCACGGAGCGAACATAGCCACCGGCGGAGACGTGCATTTGGAAAGCGACGGTTTCGTCCTGAAGCTCGGTCAGGGAGAAGTCATGGACCTGGATGCGCGCGGGCTTAACAGGAGCCTCCTTGCCGGCACGTGCGAGCTTGTAGGCGGGAACGCCGTTGATTTTCTTCGCGGAAAAGACGGGCGGTACCTGGTCGAGCTCACCGTGGAACCGGGTGGCCAGCAAGCGCAAATCGTCAAGCGAATGCGTCAGCGATTGCGGAGCGGAGATGGCTGCCCCTTCGGCATCGAAGCTGTCCGTTGCCCAGCCGAAACGAATCGTTCCGTCGTACCACTTTTCAGCTGTGCCGAAGAACTGGGCGAGGCGCGTGTACTTGCCCAGAAGTAAGGGCAGCACACCAGTGGCCATGGGATCCAGGGTGCCGAGGTGGCCGACGGAACGCTCGCCAGTCATACGGCGCACGACGGAGACGACGTCATGCGAGGTGATGCCGCCGGGTTTATCGATGATAAGAAGACCGTTCAATGAAAGCCTATTCACGGGAGGAACAGGCTGATGGTAACCGGAAATCTACGTTGGAAACAAAAGGACGAGGCCCGCAAGGAGCAGGCCCGTGCTTTCAAGGTCATCGATTGCTCCTTCGATCGTGACCCTAGCAGCAACCGCCGCCACCGCAGAAGGGGGGCAGGTGCAGATGCAAGCCGGAGTGCACGTTTTCCTGTTATCGGGAGGCTACGCCGGTTCGAGGCCGCAGTGAACGTCAGTAGGGCTTCCGCTCGACGAGAGACAGGAACTCGTTGCGGGTCTGCATTTGCGTTTTGAAGACGCCGAGCATGGCGCTGGTGACGGTGCGGGAGCTTTGTTTTTCGACGCCGCGCATCATCATGCAAAGGTGCTGGGCTTC
>CAXTZL010000291.1:0-3649 GCA_964248555.1 uncultured Bryocella sp. | reverse complement strand
TCCGGCCGGCGCCGTCTACGGACCCTGGTGCAGACCGACGACGCCCCGGTCTCGCTCGCCTCGCCTCCCGTGGCCGTCACCCTGCACCGCGGCCGCCTGGAAGTCGACTTCGCGAACATGGAAGAGCTGGCCGCGGCGATGTACTGGCTGGCGCGGGCGCTCGATGGGGATCTGGAGGGGTTTGCCAGCGAGTACGAGCCAGTATCAAGCAAAGAGTAGTGAGCTGATTGTGAATCGGCAAAGCGACGGGCACCGCCCAGGTTTCCGTCGGGCGAGAATGACCTTCGTCAATGCCTTCGCTCCGCTTCGTAAGCGAGCCCGTGGAAGCGCTACTTATGCCGGCACGCTAAGGATCTCGCTAAGGATTTATAGAGTGTCCGCAATAGTAGCAAGCCTTTCGAAGCCTTCGGCAACGGTATGCCCATTTCTTTCGCAAAAAGCTGAGAAGCGGTTCCAGTCCGCTACTCTGATCCGCAGACTCATTGGTTGAGCACGATCTTTCGAAGCCACCCGACCACTCTTAAGCGGCCTCCGCATGGTTGGGTGGTTGTCTATCGCGAAGCCCTCCTGTTCGGCGACACGCTCCAATAGACCTGCGGAGGGGATCTGCGTGTCCGGTATTTTGGGTTTCGGAGTGAAATCGTCCAGATTCCCTCCCGCGAGATCTTTGAACACGTTTGAAATACTCATGCGACGGCCGCCTGTTGCTTACGAAGTAGTTGGATCATTTCTGCAGTCAGCTCGACCGCGTTCTGCTGCGCTGCCTCTAGCCCATTCGTCTCTCTCGTGTTTAGTTCCCCGAGCGACCGCTTATAGGCAAAGAGGTGGGAGAATGCTGTTCGTTCATTGAGGCTTGTGACAAAGCGCGGAACTCCTGCCGAGTCCACGTTCTGCCGAATTTCCTTCTCTTCCCTGGTCACGATAATGGGACTTGTGCGTATGAAAACGATCGAGTGGGCTATCTTTCGCTTGAAAAGGTTTTCCTGAGTGCGCAGAAGACTGATGGCCCTTGTTGCGACCTCAGCATCAGCGGTTTTGGCTTGCATCGGAATAAGCACAAGGTCAGCACGCGACATTGCAGAAACCATCTCCTGATTCGCGGTTCCCTGCACGTCAATTAGGACGAATTGGTATTGTGACTGCAACCGATCGATGAGGACGGTTAGATCCTCAGACTGCGACGGGGTCACGACGATGTCTCGAAATGCGCTTGCCCCTTCACTCCATCTAGCCAAGGTTCTTTGTGGATCAGCATCAATGATCCGGACCGAGGCACCCTGCGATGCGAGTGTAGTGCCCAGCACTATACAAGTTGTTGATTTACCACTTCCACCCTTGGGGTTTGCAGCGACGATTACGGGCATGCTTCCTCTCGAAATTAGAGTAACGCGTAACGCATGTTGCAACGCACTACGCAAGACGTGATGTACCTTCGCACGCAATACGCTACGTGTTTGTAATGTGTTACACGCTACACTGCCGTCAGCTGTATAGGCAGTCTCCGTAATGCACTACGTTGACGTATTTGTAATGCACCACGTCACCGACGTGAGTGAATCGCCGAAAGTGTAGATGAAACGATTGAGTGCTAGATACGTATCATGGTATACAGCAATAGGAGGGTTTATGTCCCAGCTTGCAAAAGCGCGTGTTTTCATGAGCGGACGTAGCCAAGCGGTCCGAATTCCCGCTGAGTTTCGGTTCTCCAGCGAAGAGGTCTACGTCCGTCGCGATCCCCAGAGCGGCGACCTCATCCTCTCGCAGGCACCTGCCACATGGACGGAAGTCTTCGCAGCGCTCGACTGCGCTGGCTTTCCTGAAGACTTCCTGGAGGACCGGGCTCAGGGAACCGTGGATGTCCGAGAAGCATTATGAGTAGGTGGTATCTTCTGGATACGAACACGATCATCTACATCCTGAGAGGGAAGTCCCCCGCGGCCCGCTCTCGACTTGCGGATCTTACAGGCAGCGAGATAGCAGCCATCTCAGCGATTACCGAAGGTGAGCTTCTCTACGGCCTCGCCAAATCCGGAGGAAGCGAAGCGCATCGTCAATCTCTCGAGTGGTTTCTAGCCCGGATGAGGGTTTTGCCATGGGGAAGGGACGAGGCTGCGGCCTACGGTTTACTCCGTGCCAAACAGGAGCAAATCGGCAAATCGCTAGCACCGCTTGACACCCAGATTGCGGCACACGCCGTGGCGATAGGGGCAGTGGTGGTAACCAACGACCGGGCATTCCAACAGGTGGATAGCCTAGTCGGGATCGAGAACTGGGCAACCGACCTCTAAAGAAATGAACCCCAGGGTCGCTATCGTGGATTGAATCCATCACTCCAATCTTCGCCCAGTTCCCACAAGTCATTCCAGCAGATGATGACCGGAAAAAACTGCAGCGCCTCTCGAGTTGCGACCCGTGCAGCTCAGTGACTGATGGCACTTTTCCAGCATGTTCATCGTCGCATGCGCCTGACCGAGCACGTGCCTTTGAGCGACTTTCAAGGCAAACAGAACAACTCCGACGATCCCGCCCAGCCCTTCTGCCGTTTGAAAATAGAGGGAAGCGGTCGGGCGGAATGCTCAGAGGAACCTCCCGTCATCAGGTCTAGATTGTCTGAACTAGAGCGAGCCAAGGTTGTGGCAACGTGATCGGGGTATCCAAGTTGATGCGTCCTCCGAGCCCATCTTTTTTGAGTTTCGGGAATTTCAGACTTTTAGCCTTGTAAAACTAGATCTGACGTGGGTACCTATATCCTCTTACGCTCGTAGGCGCCCCGATTTCACTAAGGATCATGATCCATGTCTCGATCAGTCACTGCTCCAAGCGCCATCGGCGGATTGGGAGGTCTGCACAACTTCACTCCCTCACGCCGTATGCCAAGCATCTCAGGTCCGACCAAGTCCCACGCAGAGCACCAAGAAAGTACAGAAGTCGTGATGCCCAGGGTCGGCAGACCCCGGAAACCCGGTGCGAAAAGCCGCGACACCACGCGCTACAGAGCATGGACAGGCTATCTTATGCGCGACACAGTCACGGAGGCTGAATACGAATTAAAGCGTACTAACCCAGACGGAACCCGAGATCAAAGGGACATGTCGGATCTGATTCAGGATCTTCTCGCTAGCTGGTTGGCGGAACGAAAAAAAATCCTCAGGTAGCTGTCACAAAGAGGCTCGCTCAACGCGCTTAACAATTAGAACGACAAAACGCGAAGCAGAGGTAGTCGATTAGATGATTGTTCGACAGATTGTAGCCCAACTCCCGATCTGGCCTGATGCGGTGCGCGGCGGTCCGAATGTGCTGCTCCGCTCGGCGTTCTTCGCTGGTATTCAAAGTCGCCAGCGCCGAACCCTCGGGACTCAGACAAGTGTCGAGAAAGAACCAGAAGGAGTAGTGATTGCCGCCCAGGATGGCGTCAGTATCAAATTCGCCGGCACGCAACTGAACCAGTATGATGCCGATGTCTTCTTTGAGGTACTGCATCGAGCTCGCCGCGAGCATCTTGGAGCCATAGCTATTTTCTCCGGTGCGTCGTTTTTAGAGGCGATTGGAAGAACGCGCAACAATCTCAATTACGAGGATCTGGACAACAGTTTACGGCGCCTGAAACGTGGAACTCTAGACGTCTCCTGGAGGGTCGGCAATAAACCTT
>CAXTZL010000290.1:0-3662 GCA_964248555.1 uncultured Bryocella sp. | reverse complement strand
GAAGAGAGGGCTAGAGCGCCTGGTTAAAAAGCATGATGAACCAGAGCACAGGGGCCGCCAGCAGGAGAGCATCGACGCGATCCAGGATGCCGCCGTGGCCGGGCAGCAGGGTTCCCGAGTCTTTCACCCCGACGCCGCGCTTTAGGGCGGACTCTACAAGGTCTCCAAGCTGTGCCGCCACATTGAGCGCCAAGGCGAGCAGCAGAAAATGCCACGGCGGCTGGGTCGTATGCAGGCGGGTGAAGCTGGAACCGCGTGCCGTAAACCAGTTTCCAAGGGCAATCAGGCCCATGCCGAACGCGGCGCTGCCCACTACGGAGGCGATCGATCCCTCCCAGGTTTTATTGGGTGAAAGCTCGGGCGCCAGTTTGCGCTTGCCGAAGTTCTTGCCGATGTAAAGGGCAGCGATATCACCGCACCAGACGCACAGAAAAAGAAACAGCAGGAGTGCTGTGCCGTCCTCGGCCGCCAGGATGCGTGGAAGCAGCGAAAGCGGGAAAGCGACATACAGGAGCATGAAGACGCCGGCTCCTGTTTCGGGGAGAACCTTTGCGAGCGGGGATCGAAAGCTGCTCCAGGTGAAGAGCACCAGCGTGGCCAGCGAGATAGCGGTCACGAGGTCAAAAGGGCGCAGCGCGCTTACCGCAAAGAACAGGAGGATCGATGCCGCGGTCCACCAGAGAGGAAAGGCGGCATCGGTTTTTGCGGCAAGACCACGCAACTCGAGGGCTGCCAGCAGCGCCACCAACGCACTGAAGGCCGTAATGAGCCAGGAATTATCGAAAAAGATCAGGAAAGCGACCAGTGCGATCAGCACGGCCCCGGTAAGGATTCGCTTCATGCGTCCCGTTGAGAATACACGTTTATCTGGCTGAAACCGGTGCCGTTAGAGGAAGCCAGAGCGCAAAAACCGTGCCTTGACTGCCCAGGGAGCCAGGCTTAGCGGTCCTCGACCGCATGCTGATCCGGCCTGCATGCTTGTCGATGATGCCCTTGGAGATCCATAGGCCGAGCCCCGTCCCGGTAATCTCTTTGGAGGTGTGGAAGGGCTCGTAGAGATGCTGCCGGATGGTAGGGAGAAACCCGGTGCCGGTGTCCGCAATCGTAAGCCGCAGGCCGGCGACTCCTGTACTCAGGCAGGTCTCGGGGCGCAGGCGGATGTGTAGGATTCCGCCCTTGGGCATGGCATCGTAGGCATTACGGACCAAGTTATTCAGGACCTGGCGTATGTCGCCTTCCATCATCATGGCAGGCGGGCAGGGTCTCAGACCCAGTTCCAGGTGTATCCCTCGTGCGCGAAATCGCGAGCTGTAGAGGCGCAGGATCGCCCGCACGGTCTCATGGAGGTCCACAAGTGCGGCGGCGCTCTGCTGACGGTGAAAACGCAGCGTCTGTGTCGTGATGTCGGCTACGCGCGCCAGTTCCGACTCTGCCTGGGCCGCATAGCCCTGCATTTCGTCGGCGCTTTCGGCATTGCGGATGAGATAGAGCAGGTTCGTGACGGCTTCCAGCGGATTGTTGATTTCGTGCGCGATTGAGGAGGCCAACTGGCCCACCGCGGCCAGCTTTTCACTGCGCCGCAGGGCCTCTTCCGCCAAGCGGGCGTTGGTGATGTCGCGAAAGGTCACGACGGCACCCCGCGTCAGGCCTTCGTGCACGATGGGCTGCGCCGACATCTCGGCATAAAAAATCGATCCGTCCTTGCGGAATAGATGATCAACCTGGTTGCTGAACGGTCTGCCTTGCCGAAAGACGTTATAGACGATGCACTCGGATCCCGGGTAGGGCCGGCCATCCGGATGATGGTGATGCACGCTGTCGTGCATATTGCGTCCGACGAGTTCCTCCGGGGCGAAGCCGAGCGCCGCGCAGGCAGCCCGATTGATGAAAGTGCAGCGGCCCTGCAGATCCACGCCCCAGATGCCTTCCCCGGCAGAGTCCAGTACGGCCTGCCAAGGCTGGTCTTCAGGAATTGAAGTGGAAATAGGTTCGGGCATGCGTGTCTATGGTCGCAGATAATCGACCAAAGGTCAGCGGCGGACGAGTTCAATTTCCGAGGGCAGTACGCCGGATAGGTCTTCATCGCTACTCTCGCCGAGACCGCCAAAGCGACGCTCCCGGCGCCCGAAGTCGCCGATAGCTTCCAGCAGATGTAGGCCTCGGAAGTCGGGCCAGAGGCGTTCTGTGACGAAGATTTCCGCATAGGCGATCTGCCAGAGCAGAAAGTTGGAGATGCGCTGTTCACCGGAGGTGCGGATCACGAGATCGGGATCGGGCATACCCGCCGTGTACATCGCCCCCGAGAGCTGGGTTTCATCGATGCGGGTATTGACGGCATCGTCGACCCCCTCGGCGGCGAGCAAGTCCTCTAAGGAGATACCGCGGCTGGCGGCTTCAGCCAGCATACGGTGGGCCAGCACGCGCGCGGCGTCCACAATTTCTGAACGGGAGCCATAATTCAGCGCCAGGGTGAGGGTCGTCCCTGTGTTCTTGGCGGTGGCGTCCTGGGCCCACTGCATGGTCTCCTGCACCTCGGCAGGAAGCTCGTGCGTCCGGCCGATATAGGCCATGCGAATGTTATTGTCGTTCATCCGCTGCACGTTGGAGACGAGATAGTTCTTGAGCAGCTTCATAAGAAAGCTGACTTCGCCCTTTGGCCGGCGCAGATTGTTCTCAAGTGAAAAGGCATACAGCGTAAGCCAGGGCAGATCGATCCGTGAAGCCGTTTCCACGACGTACTGGACGCTTTCCGCACCCTGCTGATGGCCCAGAAAGCGCTTCAGTGCTCGCTTGCCAGCCCATCGTCCGTTGCCATCCATAATGATGGCCACATGGTGCGGAATACGCGCGGGGTCGAGCTGATCGTAAAGACAGCGTTCCTCGGAGGAGAGCTCGTGGGCTCGTGAGGACCGCGGGTACGGGCGGGCTGGGGAAGGTAGGCGCACCATAACTTGCTCACCTCGACGATAGCGGAAACAAGGGGAGGTGGGAATAGCCCGAAGGATCTACGGCTGCCGGAGAATGGCCACGGCGAGCTCGATTCTGGTCTGCCAAGCGACGAAAGGAGGTGCCGCAGAACTCGGGACGTACACAGGCTCTGCGGCGAGGAGAAGGAGGAGGCTGACTTTCCGAGCTCAGGCGCTGCGGCGGGACCGCGACTGCGCAAGTTCGCGTACGTGGTTCAGAAAGATGGACTTCTGAGTGGAGGTGAGATGGGGCGCAAACTTGGCAATTTCCGCGAGGAACGGGTCAGCCGTCAGAAGGGCGGCTTCGTCCTGGTGGCGCTTAGGCGCGTCGCGCAAAAGGGCGGAAATATCCACTTGCAGAGCCCTTGCGAGCCGGTCCAGGGAACTCAAAGTAGGCATGGCCTTGGCATTCTCGATTTTGGAGATGTAGGTGCGCGGCACGTTCATGCGGCCGGCAAGCTGACGCTGGGAAAGATTGCGAATCCGTCGCAGGTCGCGAACGGCGGAGGCCACCTGGAGCGTTTCGTTGGGGGCGCTGGGTTCCACCCCGGCAACTAGCGCGATCACCGGCTGAGCTTTCGGTGTCTCAGGCAAAAGAGACCGTTTGCAACGACGGCAGACCGCAGCCGCGGTGCGGAACTGCACAAGTTTGCAGCCTTCGCACTTCAGGACCTCGCGTGCCGTAGCCGTTTCGGA